>NZ_LOTA01000053.1:0-411506 GCF_001521935.1 Burkholderia sp. RF7-non_BP4
GTGCATGTGTCCACGCGGACACTTAGCATCTGACCTTCTGCCTACCATTGGTAGGGCGTCGTTTATTGACGGCTTACAGTCTACCGAGCAAGCGCTGTCGTACGCATCGGCTCCCGCAGGAACAGACCCGCTGCCGGAATTCGTGTCTCCGGACACAGGCACATTGCGCGGGTGGTGGAAGCACCCTGAGAGGGTTGACGGCGCTGACGTTCGCCGTATGGTCCTGGAGGTCATCGCGCTTCGGAGACTCCTAAACGCTAGCGTCAAGGTAGCCTCCGAATCACGCGAGGTTTAATTACTTCTTGTCGGGCGTGATGCCCCAGCACTGCCCCGCGCGTTCATTCTCCGGGATCGATTCGGGGCTGTGCTTGCACTTGTTGATGGTGTCCAAGGCGTTCTTGTAGTCGGTCACAAGCGGATCAACAACGCTGTCGATGTACGATGCTTGGGCCGTCGTGTCGGGCGTTTGGCAGTCGCTCCCCATCTGGTCCGGAGTCGGCCGGATGCCGCCGATTGCATGCCCGACGTTATCCCCGCCGCTACCCAACGCGGACCACAGTGAGACAGTCGATGTCTGAATGGCATCCCCCTGTGCGTCTAGCTTGTCGGGCAGACACGACAGGATCGGCCGGGCGAAGTACACCACGTTGCCCTTGATGTACTCCCGCGCGGCAAACACGCGGATGTCTTTGTAGAACTGCGCTGCTGCCGCTTTCTTTTCCGGCGTGTCAACGTAGCCCGTCATGTCGTCGTACTGGAAGTTCACCAACGTCCACGTTGAAATGTTGACGTTTGCTGCTGCCATCTCGGCGGCGGTCGGCGCTTCACCGTTGTTCACGCTCATAACGATGTCGTGCAGCTTCGATCCGTTGATGATGCCGGGATACACGCCGATATCGGCACCGCGCGCCTTGAACGCGTCTTGCAAGCGCGCGATGGTGTCCTGCGAATCTGCTGCAACCGGAGCTGATGCGGGCGTGTCCACGGCAGCCATAACGCGCGCTTTGGTTGTGGCCGCAACGAGCGGTGCGCCTGTGTACGTCAGCTTGATTGCAGGTCCACTATTTGCCGGAGTGGATGCGCCGTTATCGTCGCCCCCGCCACACGCGGCCAGAAATGCAGAAAGAACAGCTACAGCAGTAAGTCGTTTAATCATTGTCTTTGTTCGATTTGTGTTTGTTAGCCCCAGTGAGAAGTTTACACGCGCTTACACGATGAAAGCTAGAACCACGCGTAAATCGATTCTCGGACCACGCTTAGATCAAGCGCCCCGTAATCGGGAAGCTGCGGAAGTGCTGCACGCTGTTCGTCTGTGAGGCCTGCGACGACGCCATCGGTCCAAGAGCGCAACAAGTCCGGCGACATCAGTTCGATAAACTGCTCGCGCGTGCTGCGAAATACATCCCCGCATTGAGCGAACGGTGCGCCGAACGAGTCGTGAATCATCCAGAAGTTGCGGACACCCTTCCCGTGCAGATCATTGACGACGTAGGCCATGTGGGAGGCATCGACGCCATGCACAAAGTTCGGGGCTACTCCGGCCCGTTGATCGTTCTTACTAAGGTCGTCCGTGTCCACCGAGAACGTGCGCGAGCGTCGCGATTCGGGGCCGCTGATTTGTGTCTCCAGGCGCACCGACTTGCGGGCTAGCCGCGCCTGCTCCACTCGCAGACCCGCAGGCGTTCGCCATACCAACGGGAGGCCCGCCGCTGTCATCACATCGGACACAGCCTGTAGGTAGGCCATCGCGTTGAGCATCCCCGGCGCGACATCAGAAAAGCACGCGTTGATTTGCGAAGCCAACCACATTGATTCAGCATCCGGCGCACCGGTCTTGTTTTGCACTTGCTCCCCGAATGTGTACGTCCCGGCGCTATACACCTTCGTCATGCTCGGACCTTTCAACAGGTCGCGGTCGATCGACATCTCAGCCCAGAATTGAAGGCGCGCCATCGTAGCCGCATCGGCAGAATCAACAAGACCGTACAGGCGCTTCGATAAGGCGTCCGCCATCCGGCCGTAATAGTCATCGCCACGCGGAGCGGGAACGAGATTCACCATTGCGCCGGCAGACGCATCGCGAGTCATCCCCGCAAGCATTTGCACCCCGCTACAGCTTCCGTCCAGCGCGCCCGCAAGGCGACTGCGGAACGCGTCACCCTCGTCCTGATACCCGGCCCACTCGAAGCACGCTGCGAGAAATTGCCACGGTTTATCCGCGCGGTGCCAACCTGTGTTGATTCGCGGGTTCTCTGCATACGAGAGAATCGCCTGTGTGTTGTCGCGCGACCACTGCTCCCGCTCCTCTGGCGTGCGGTGGACTTTCTTTCCGTCCACAGTGATTTTGTCCTCACCGGCAAGATTGCAGAGGTGGATTGCGAGCCACTTTGCCCCATCCCGACCTAGCGGCGTGCCGTCCGCGAATTCCAAGCAACCCTTACACAGGTCCGCGCCCTGTGGACTGATGATGCTCGTTGCGGGATACATCCGGCCGCGCCAATCGAGATTCCACGGGAAGTAAAACGCCTCCTCGTCTACAAGCTCTTGCATTGCAGCCAAAGTAAGCGCACTGCGGATTGTCTTGGCGCGTCGAAGCGATTCCGGCGTGTCGTGGCGGGCTTCGATGTACTTGCCATTGATAACGGCCCCGCGCATGTCCTCCGCATTCGTCTTGAACGTCTGTGCGACCTCAAGCACGCGGCGATTCACTCGAAAGCGCGTCGCCTGCAACGCATTCAACGCCGACACGATCACTTCCGACTCAATCGGGCGGCGCGTGCCCCGCACCGCTGGAATCTGGTCGTGAAGGTATCCGCCATGCGTTGCAAACGTCGTCCACGGCACGGGAGGGACAAGCATCGGCCGCCGTTCCGCGAAGTCTACGGCGAGGCCGTCGCCAGCTACCTCGTTCATGAATCGCGCTGTGAGGTGGAATGTGTTCGGCTTACGCGTGCGGCTCATCATCTTGGCTTCGCCGGTTCGCTCCTCCAGCCAACCCGTAGCCGCGCAGAAGTGATCCAGCAGAAGCAAGGCGGCCCGTTCGTATCCGAGTTCGCCGTACTCCGGTGCGCCGCCGGTCAGATTGCGGAGGCGGCCCGCCAAGGCTCCCGCGAGAGTCTGCGCACTCAGCGGTCTATCCGGGTCTGCCATCCGGCCCAGCATGCCGCAAATCGCGTCCCATGTGGCATCCGCCTGGGCGGCGACATCGACGGCGTTGAGGGGGTTGTACTTGCCGCCCTTGTGTTCGATCTTGGAGATCTTCCGCTTGGTCTGCTTGGCAGTCTCCAGGGCATCACGGAACGCACTGAGGCCCGCGTAGAGTGCTTCCCGGTTCGTCAGGCCAGCATCATCCGTCGTGCGGCGGCTACTTTGCGCTTCCCGGCAAAGCTGTTTGATCACCTTCCCGGCATGATCTAGTTGTTGAAGTCGCTCGACATGGCGTCTGGCATACGGACGGACTTCCGGAATCTCGGTAAGGGATACTGCTACGGCCTTTTCGCGAAGGCTCTGGTACTCAGCAATCGAGTGCATCAACTCCTTATAGACGTGACAAGACCGCCGCTTATTTCTAAGAGGCGGTCGGAGGTTCACCACGCCAAGGCGCGATTCACCAGGGCCAAAACTCCACAGGCCCGTTTAGCTCACTTGACGCCTAGCATCACAGTGCTAGACTGCAAGCGTCGTTACAAGAAATGCTTGTAACGATACTTGGCCTAGGGCGATCACCTCGCACAGCTCTCGCCCTAACCTGCTCAACGCAGATGGAACCACGCCAAGATCAAGTAGTTCACAGCGATTGCGAAGTACAACACCGACGGATGAAGCGGGTGCATGTCGCACCTCCTTACTCAGGTTTAAATTAGCCGCCGATTCCTGGCCGAGTCGGCGGCTTCGCTTTATGTAGCGGCGCTACCTGCTACACGAATTTATCCTAAACCCTTTCTTATTTTTTTTCACGAACTCTACGTATGAAGTTCGTCATTCTCGATAGCACTGCTCGCTGATAGAGGGAGACTGTGGTACGCCTGCCCGTGTGGCCGCAAGGCTTTCCGACATCTGTACCTGCCTCGCGAGATTTGGAATCGTGAACTCTTCGATCACCTTGAAGATGTTACCGAGATCGCATACTGCCTCTCGACTTAGCGCCCACAACGCCATCATGTTCCCGCCGTCGTCCTTCATGGACAGTCCGAGGCTCCCCGCCCCCCGAAGATGAGTACCTGTCGCAAACTCTCCGACGATTTCGACAGGTCATTCCTGTTCGCGACCTTGATGTTCTCACCGACTATCGTCCATGCGAAGACACTGCGTGGCCGGCGCTATCGAGAATCCGGCAAATTAAGTGAACTCGTAATACTCAGATTCAAGCTCCCGAACCAGCCGATTCACATCCGCCTGTGAGAGATAGTCTCGCGCCTCAACAATCCGCTGTGCTGCACGCTTCGGGTTGTGGGTCTCCAGAGCGCACGCGGCCAGATCGTAGAACGCGTTGTAGGCCGCTTGGTTGATGCAGGCTTGAACGCTCAAGCCGTCTCGCTCGCATACTTCTTGAGCAACTCCAGCACTTCCCGCGCGGCTGTCCGCGCAAGCTCAGTGACCACCGCTTCCGTTTCCGGGAGGTCCAGTGCCTGCATAATGGCGGCGTCCAACTCCGGATGCGCCTTGATGAACTCCTGAACCTCCCTGGCGGCCGGGTCTTGATGCATTCCCAGCGCGTCCAGCAGCGACGCCGCGATAAATGCCTTGGCTACGATTTCCTTCAAATCTTCTCCTTGTACGTTCGTTGATACTCGCGCTCGCACTCTTGATAGATGCGTTCGGCGCGTGCTGCCGCTTCCTTTCGATCCGCTGCGGATGCGTTTGGATTCTTCGCGTCCTGCAACGCTGCGTATAGGTCGCTGTTAGGCGCTACCCGCGTGTCTTTGTAGTAGACGGACTTAGACCGGCTGGAGGACACTGGCATCTCGGTTATGTCGCAGTTGCGCGAGGAACAGGGCGTTTGTTGCGATATGCCATTCCTCCGGATAGCCGCTTTCCGGGTCATTCAATTGGCCGCGCGCGCGTGCATTTTGGTGACGACGGATAGCGGCGGTGTAGCGAGTCTCCGCGTCCTCAACGCCCTGCCACGAATGCGGCTCATAGCCCTTCACCTCGATAGCCCAGGTCATCACCTTGACGACGCCTAAGAGCGCATCCGGACAACCGAACTCCAGCAGATCGAAACGGGGCTTACCGCCGTCGAACTTCATCCCGCGCGCGCGCGTCGGCTCAAGGCCCGCGACATAAATCCGACCGGCTGTCGTCGCCGCAGTCTTAACGCCTTCCATACTTCCTCCTCATCTTTCTCAGCTTCTTCGCGAGACGCTTCCCGAATCGCTCAGGGTCAATCGCGCCGCGCTCCTGCATCACCAAAAGAAAAGCCGCCAAGTCGGCGGCCTCGTCTGTCAATTTCCGTCTACCCCAATCACTCCGGGCGTTCTTCATCGCGGCTTGCGTGAACTCCGCCGCTTCCTCTGCTGCGTGAATAAGTAAGGGCTTCATCGGCATAGGCATGGAATCCACGCAGCCACTCGCCACGGGCGAATGTGCCGCGATCAAAAGGAACGTCCGCAACGTCGAATCCCTCCGACGCTGCTATACGCCCGCATTGGTAGAACGTTGGAACGTGTGAGGTCATCAGCTAACCAACAGGTTCGCCTTGTGCTGCTTCGAATTGACCGTTAGGCGGCCACGGCTCCATGCGCCGCACGCTTGACAGTGGAATCGCGGGTACTGCCCGACTTGGGTATAGCGGAGGCCCTTCCGGCGTACGTTCGTACTCCCGCATCGGTCACACTTCGGGCCGTCGCCTACAGCGCTGTCGTAGTTGCCTACGTTCGGGTGTCCCGTGATCCACGGCCGGAGGACAAGGTACAACTCCTCCAGACTCAGCACGTCATCCGTGTTGTAGGCCCGCATTTCGGCCGCTGCTGCCGGATTGCCCGCGAGGTATTCGCGCCAAAGCTCGAAGCCGGGAAACTGCGCATGCTTCTGCTTTTTATGTGTCTTGCACAGCTTCGCCGTGAGCCATTCCAGCTTATTTGACGTGAACCCGAAATGCTTCCGGGCCTCTAGCATCGTATCGACAACGCGGAACGGCGACGGCGGCTGCATGCCAAGCAAAATGAACCGCGCATTGATCTTTCGTACATCAAACTTGACACCGTTCTGTGCGACGACGATATCGGCTTGATCCAGCAGTTTCCACAGCTTGCGGACAATGCGCCGGTCGTCCTCCTTGTTTCGCTGCCCGCTGGTGTCGTGGTAGATCACGCGGGGATCGTCCAGCCACTTCGCACAGAATGACAAGATGCACCATTCGCTGTGAATCTGGTTCAGCCCGACGTTCTGTTTCCAGAGCGACCACACGTGAGCCAGGATCGGAGAAGTTTCGATGTCCAAGGACAGGATGCGGGGCTTCTTCCTCACTTGCGGGCCTCCGCCTTCTTCGCTGCGCGTCGCTTCGCTGCATTCTTCTTGGCCGCCTCCTTCTTCTCCTCCGGCGTCTTGTGCAGCGGATGGAACACGAACGACGGGAAAAGCTGGTAATGCTCGATGTAGTCGGCGCACTTGCGGAGGAACGTCGGAACCGGAACACCACCGCCTACGCGGCCGGCCCAGTTCTCGACGCGGCCCAATACTGCGTTCACCCAGCGAGGAAGCGCCGCCCGCATCATCCCGGATTTGTGGCAGTGGTCGGCTACGATGTCGTCAGTAAGATGCCAACCAGTGATCGGGCATCGGTTGCCCTGCTCTTTCCGCAACTTCTCGCGGTAGTCTGCCAAGTCACCCTTGGACAATTTTTTGAAGGTCATTCAACTCCTGTGTTACGCGCGCTTCCAGGCGCTCCAAAGCGCGCTCGATGTGGGGGCAGTCGGGGAATGCTTCCGCGACGTTCGCGATACTCGCTTGGGCGTCCGTACGCAGCCATAGTAGGCCCGCTTGTTCTACGAGGGCATCAGCCCATGTCGCGCCGTAATGATCGGCGTATGCGGTCTGTACGCGGTCGTAGGCGTCCTCCTTGTTCGTGACTCCAGCGAGGTACTTCACGGCTCGGGCGTCACCGCACTGCTGACCGAAGAGCAACGGCAGTCCGGGGATGTTGTCGGCTGTGTCGCCTTGGAGCATTTGCAGGTAGAACCACTTAAGGCCGTACTGCAACCCATCCGTACCGGTTACGTCGAACGCACCACGCGGGACCGTCGTTAACTCCCATGACATCCAGTTGATATGTAGGCCCGGAAGCATCCGCATATCCTTGTCCCGCGTCGAAATGGCAATGTCCGACAGGTGCGAGCAATGGGCCATGCCGTCATCGGCTTCTCGCGTTACCCAAACCTTAGGACGGAAGTTCGGCCCCTCGTAATGCTCAAGGACTTCCCGGAGGAATTGCCAGTTACGCGGCTTGCGTTTGTGGCGTTGTCCTTGGTACGGCTTAACCGTCGCAATGAGAAACCGGTGCGCCTTCGTGCAACCGCTCGCGGACAAGTGGACAACTACCGATTCCGATCCAGTGCGCAGACGCGTTGTCTCGATGCGGTCGAACGCGGATCGTCGCGCCTGACCCGGCTGGGTGTCGTCGTTGCCCGCTGCGAAGTAGGCTAGATAGTCGCCGTCCAGGTGAAGGACTCGCCCCGGCTCGATGGGCGGGAATGTTCCCGCCCCAGCTTGAGGACATTCCGCCGCCGCACGCGCTATCTTTGCGCGTAGAGCCTCGTTCAACCGATAGCGGCCAGCGGGTCGGCTGCTGCTTCGTTCTCCGGCGTACTGCGTTCCGGCGTTTCCGCATCCGGAAGGTCCGGCTCTTGACCGCCAGCGGCGACAATGGCCGCGAGCGGGTGCGCCTTCCAGTTCTTCGCGGACATGATCTTTTCCTGAATCACGTTCTTCGAACGCTCCGGACTGACAACCTCGCCGGTCTTTTCGTCCTTGCGCTCCGGGTACTTGCCTTCGATAAAGATCGTGTCCCACATCTCCTTATCGGCAACGTCCCAGATGAACGCCTTCACATCCGTAAGTGCAGCCGCGACCTCGACCAGAACCGGCTTACCCGACAGCGGGTCTTGCACCGTCGTACCCTTCACGTTGTAGCCGTTCGGGCCGCGCAGATTCGCATACGTGCGCTTACCGTCCTTGCTCTTGCGATGGAAAATCTCCACGATGAACGGCTTACCCAGCAGTTCGGCCATGTGTGTAGCCGTGCCGCCGTGCGCGGCGTTCATCGATGCAAACAGCTTGAAGAAATGCGCCTTCTCGCTAAAGCTCAGGGTCTCTTGAGCCGTGATGCGAATCGGGATCAGCGTCCCGTCTGCTGCCTTGATCGGTTCGTGATTCGGGCCGCTCAGTTCGAACACAAGATCGACCTTCTCGCGGTCGCGCTTCTTGCCCTCGAATTCTTCCTCATGCGTGCCAAGCTCGAAGTAGCCGACGAATCGTGCACGCGCGATGCCAGCAGCCGGAGGAGTCCACTCTCCGCCCGCCTGCGCCTCGTTCATGTTCGGGCCGGTTTTCTTCGCTTCTGCAATTTTCGCTTTGAGGTCGTATGCCAAGTATAGAATTTCCTTCTCGTTAATGAATGAAAGACGGCGTGTACCGCGAATCACCCGCGCCCAAATGGCTCATCCAGCAAGGCGGGATGCCGCAGTCATTCAGCCCGACCGAGATTGCGAACTACGAGGTTCAGGGTGCGGGCGGCGAGTGGGCCAAGGCGGCAATGTGGCTCGCGATTCGTGCGTTCTATGCCCGGAAGAACTTCAACGGCCTTGCGCTCCTGGTCAATCAGGTTCACGACGCGCTGTACAAGGATGCGCACAAGTCTGTCCTGTTTGAATCGAGTGCGCTCCTTCATGCATGCATGCTCGCCGCGTCGGACTTCATGGAGTGGTATTTCGGTTGGACGATCCCCGTCCCGGTTCCGAGTGTCACGGTGCACGGCGACAACATGATGGAGGAGAACACCTTTACGGGCGACTTCGACGAACGCGCGGAGCAATTCCGCGTTGAACTGCGACAGCAGTACATGGGCGGCTATCCGCGCAGATGAATCCGCCTATGGCCGGTGACGATGGAGGTAAAGCTGGCTCCGCTTCCGTTTACGCGGGCGTCTGGTCGGAACAGTCGGCACGCGCAGAGGCGGACCTAGCTCTTGCAAATCGCGTCGATACAATCACGGCCCAGTTCGAGAATGCCAATAACGAATTGATAGCGGTGGTCCGTACCGAATCCGAAGCGCGCGCGACAGCGGACAGCGCGCAGGCACAGCAGATCACGACTGTACAGGCACAGGCAAACGACAACGCCGCCGCAGTTCAAACCGTCGCCAAATCATACGCCGATCTCAACGGGCAATTGTCCGCCTCGTACACCGTTAAGACACAAATCACGAAAGACGGCCGGACGTACATGGCGGGCATCTCGCTAGGCGTCAACGGGAGCGGCGGTGACGTGGAATCGCAAATTTTGATGTCCGCATCACGGTTTGCAATCATCGATCCGAACGGCTCCGCCGTGAGTTCTCCGTTTATCGTGCAAGGCGGACAAGTGTTTCTCAATGACGTGTTCATCGGAAATGGGCGCATCACGAACGCGATGATTGGGAGTTACATCCAGTCCGACAACTACGTGGCGGGGCGGCAAGGATGGCGGCTTGATAAGAGTGGCTGGTTTGAAATCAACAATACGGACGGACAAGGAAACCGATTGAACATTGACAGTAACGGCGTGCGGGGCTTCGACGCTAACGGAACCCTCCGGTATCGCCTCGGGTTCTACTAATGCCTGTAGGTCTGCAAATCTGGGACCAGCAAGGCCGCATCGCTCTGGACGCAACTACTCGCGCCGGACGTGTGGTCGGAGTGGTTCGACTGGATGAAAGCGGTAGCTCTGGCTCAAGAGTAGCCGATCTTTCTGGCGGGACGCCCTTTTGGGCGTTCACTCCAGACTGGCAATTTCGGCACGTTTCGGGTAACGCGCCTGTCCCTGTAGTACAAATCGACGTGAACGGAATTAGCTGGTTCTACTCCGGATCGTCAACAAACTATCGAACGCCGATGCCGGGAACCCTCGTCTATGGGGTCTACTGATTGACTGTCGGGTTTCAGGCGTTCACTGATGGTGGGCTGTACCAGATCGACGGACGGACGCCAAACTTTCAATGCGTTCAGTCACTCGCCGCAGTGTCCCAAAGCATGGGTCTTCATGTTGCCTACAACGACGTTGGCAAGTGGTTCGACGGTACGTTCTGGGTCGCAACATTTTCGTTCACGGCTAACACGCCGCTGTACGCCTTCGCATCAGATGGAGGAGTCGGCGCTACCGTCTGGGACCATCAAGTCTCCGGCAACTTCCACACAATCCGAATCGTTACGTGGCAGCAAACAACGGTTCGATTCTTCGTATTCGACACGACGCCGCCGGTCGGCGGAAATTTCGGATTGCAAGTATTTTCGGAGACTGGCGCCCTCGTCGCGGATTCATCGCGGCCGTTTTACCGAGTTGTGGACGCGTTCCATATTCAGTACGTACCCGGTTATGGCTGGAACGGTAGCGGTATAGGTCATCCACATCCGCCTACGGAGTCCCGCTCTTACGGCCGCCCGGTGCTCGTATCGTGCCCGTTCCCATGCCATACCCTCATTTCAGGTGACGGTACATACCGGCCCAGTCTCACTCTATTTCGAACGGCCGGAGACACGGTTGCGTGGTATCAGCAGGATTGGGCGGGAACGCCTCCGAACTGGGTAGGTTTCAGCGAGGCGTATCACTTGCACTTCCTCGTCATCGACGGGACTGGCCTCATCTAACAAAGGAGCAAATGGGCATTTTTCAGGAGGCGGCCGATAGTGCCGCCGCATCAGCGGTGAAGGTAGGAGCAGCAACCGGAACCGCGCTTTACGGCCTCACTACTCTGCCGCTCAGTACCTACGCGGCGATCGCTTCGATTGTCCTATCGGTCTGCTATATCTGGGGCGCTTTGCCCCGTGTGGCACGTACTGCGGTGGCGCTCAAGAGCGGCTTGATCGATAAGGACTGGTCCCTGTGGCGCAAGCTGGGCGACCAACCAACGCCAAAGAAAGACGACTGATGCGGGGAATTGATCAGATTCTCGCGGCCCTGTTCCTTGTCGCGGCAATAGGTGCGGCCGGTGCGGGACTCTACGCAAAGCACGAGCACGCGCGCGCGAGCGAACTAGAGGACCGGGTGCAGAAGGTCGAACGGGAGCGAGATGGGTACGCGCGGGCGCTCGACGCGCAGAAAGACGCGGAAAGAGCGGCGCAGAAACGCGCGAAGGCGGCCTCAGACAGGCTGGCAGAGGCGATCAAGGTGAACCCTGCGGTTGCTGAAACTGTCGTCCCTGATGTTGTCTGGGACGCGATCTACGGGGATGCGAATGCGGGGAATTAAAATCGGAGGGGCCGCGATCATTGCGGCGGTACTGGCGGGGTGTGCTGCGGGGAGTTCGGGAGGTATTCCGGACGCGTACTTGCAAGACTGCGCCCATGCACCGCGACCGGCAGGTAAAACGGTGGCGGATTTGGCTCAAGCTCTGATTAATGAACGAGCCGCGATGGAGGCTTGCGACTGGCGGGATAAAGCCGCCCTCCGGGCGTGGAAAACGGGGGCGGTTCGCTAGTCTCCGTGCTGGGACACATTGCTAGTACACGCGCACTCAGAACACCGAAAAATACCCTTTAAAATCAACGGCATTAGCGATGTCATAAGTTTCCATGGCGCGGATTGTACCTGCCCGGCCGCGCACCCGGGCCGCACCCCAGCGGCGGCAGGCCCTCGCCTGCTATAATTTGCGGTTACGTTTACCTTCCCGCGGCGCGCTCGACGCAGCTCGCCCCGCCTCTACCATGCTCGTTCTCGGCATCGAAAGCTCCTGCGACGAAACCGGCCTCGCGCTCTACGACACGCAGCGCGGCCTGCTCGCGCACGCGCTTCATTCGCAGATCGCGATGCACCGCGAATACGGCGGCGTCGTGCCCGAGCTCGCATCGCGCGACCACATCCGCCGCGCGCTGCCGCTGCTGGAGGAAGTCATGGCGCAAAGCGGCACGCACCGCGAGGACATCGACGCGATCGCATTCACGCAAGGCCCCGGCCTCGCCGGCGCGCTGCTGGTCGGCGCGAGCATCGCGAACGCGCTCGCGCTGGCATGGAACAAGCCGACCGTCGGCATCCATCACCTCGAAGGCCATCTGCTGTCCCCATTGCTCGTCGACGAGCCGCCGCCGTTTCCGTTCATCGCGCTGCTGGTGTCGGGCGGCCACACGCAGCTGATGCGCGTGACCGATGTCGGCGTGTACGAGACGCTCGGCGAGACGCTCGACGACGCGGCCGGCGAAGCCTTCGACAAAACGGCGAAGCTGATCGGCCTCGGCTACCCGGGCGGCCCGGAAGTGTCGAAGCTCGCGGAAACGGGCACGCCGGGCGCCGTCGTGCTGCCGCGCCCGATGCTCCATTCGGGCGATCTCGACTTCAGCTTCAGCGGCCTGAAGACGGCCGTGCTCACGCAGATGAAGAAGTTCGAGGCGGCAAAACTCGAAGGCGAAGCACTCGAACGCGCGAAGGCCGATCTCGCGCGCGGCTTCGTCGACGCGGCCGTCGACGTGCTCGTCGCGAAGTCGCTCGCCGCACTCAAGAAGACGAAGCTCAAGCGCCTCGTCGTCGCGGGCGGCGTCGGCGCGAACCGCCAGTTGCGCGCGGCGCTGTCGGCCGCCGCGGCCAAGCGCGGCTTCGACGTGCACTATCCGGATCTCGCGCTCTGCACCGACAACGGCGCGATGATCGCGCTCGCCGGCGCGTTGCGGCTCGGCCGCTGGCCCGAGCAGGCGAACGCCGACTACGCGTTCACGGTGAAACCGCGCTGGGATCTCGCGTCGCTCGCACGCTGATTCGCACGACGCACCGGCACGTTTCGGAATACGCCAGCCAAAACACAAAGGCCGCTCGATCGAGCGGCCTTTTCCGTTGCAGCGGCAAAACGCCGCAGCGGCACAACGTTACGCGGCGTGCCGCTTGTCGCGCTCGATCAGCGCATACGCGCTGTGATTGTGGATCGACTCGAAGTTCTCGGCTTCGAGCACATAGGCGACCACGCGCTCGTCCGCATCGAGACGCTGCGCGACGTCGCGCACCAGATCCTCGACGAACTTCGGGTTTTCGTACGCACGCTCCGTGACGAACTTCTCGTCCGGACGCTTCAGCAAGCCCCACAGCTCGCACGACGCCTCTTCTTCCGCGATGCGGATCAGCGCCTCGACCGGCAGGTCGGCCGCGAGCTCGGCGTCGATCGTCACGTGCGAGCGCTGGTTGTGCGCGCCGTACTGCGAAATCTTCTTCGAGCACGGGCACAGGCTCGTCACCGGCACGAGCACCTTCAGGAACAGGCGCGCTTCGCCGTTGCGGCTTTCGCCCGCGAGCGTCACTTCATAGTCGAGCAGGCTCTGCACGCCCGACACCGGCGCCGTCTTGTTTACGAAGTACGGGAACGTGACCTCGATGCGGCCGGCCTCGGCTTCCAGCTTCTCGAGCATCGACGCGAGCATCGCACGGAAGCGCGCGACCGTCAGCGGCGCACGATTCTCCTCGAGCAGCGCGACGAAGCGCGACATGTGCGTGCCCTTCTGATCGGCAGGCAGGCGCACGTCGAGATTCCAGACGCCGACGGTCGGCTGCACGTCGCCGCTCTCGGTGCACACCGTCAACGGATGCCGGACCGCCTTCACGCCCACGCGCTGAATCGGAATCTGGCGGGTATCCACCGTGCTCTGCACGTCGGGCATCACGAAGGCGGGATTCATCTGGTTCATCTTGTTCAATCCTTGTAAGCCGCGCGTCCGACGACGCGCACGCCGCGTCATGCGGCAGCCGGAAAAGCAACATGGGCCCGCAGGCCCATGTTTTCCGCATCAATGTAGACCGGTTGCGCCAGTCGCACCGACGCCGCCCGCAGGCGGCGCCAGCTTACGCGACGCGCTTCGCCTGACCGGCGACATCGGCCGCCGGGCTCAGGAAGCGTTCGCGAATCGACTTCGCGATGCCCGCGCCGTCAAGGCCGCATTGCGACAGCAGCTTCGCGGGATCGCCGTGATCGATGAACTGGTCAGGGAGGCCCAATTGTATTACGGGTCGGATAACCCCACTGTCCATCAGGGCTTCGACGCAGGCCGAGCCCGCACCGCCCATCACGCAGCCTTCCTCGACCGTGACGAGGTAGTCGTGCGTCTCGGCGAGTTCACGCACGAGCGCCGCATCGACGGGCTTCACGAAGCGCATGTTCGCGACCGTTGCATCGAGCTCCTCGCCCGCCACGAGCGACGGCGCAACCATCGTGCCGAACGCGAGAATCGCGACGCGCTTGCCTTCCGGCTGCGACGTGCGGCGACGCACTTCGCCCTTGCCGAGCGGGATTTCGGTGAATTCCTTCACCGTCGCCACGCCCGTGCCCGCGCCGCGCGGATAGCGCACCGCGGTCGGGTTCGGCTGCTGAAGCGCCGTGTGCAGCATCTGGCGGCATTCGTTCTCGTCGGACGCTGCCATGATCGTCATGTTCGGAATGCAGCGCATGAACGCGAGATCGTACGCGCCCGCGTGCGTCGCACCGTCCGCGCCGACGAGGCCCGCGCGGTCGATCGCGAACACGACCGGCAGATTCTGCAGCGCGACGTCGTGGATCAGCTGGTCGTACGCACGCTGCAGGAACGTCGAGTAGATCGCGACGACGGGCTTCAGCCCTTCGGTCGCGAGGCCGCCCGCGAACGTCACCGCGTGCTGCTCGGCGATGCCGACGTCGTAATAGCGATCCTTGAAACGCTTCTCGAACTCGACCATGCCCGAGCCTTCGCGCATCGCGGGCGTGATGCCGACGACGCGCGAATCGCGCTCGGCTTCATCGCACAGCCATTCGCCGAAGACCTGCGTGTACGTCTTCTTCGCGGGCGTGGTCGACGGCTTGATGCCTTCTGCCGGGTTGAACTTGCCGGGGCCGTGGTAGAGCACGGGATCGGCTTCGGCGAGCTTGTAGCCCTGGCCTTTCTTCGTCACCACGTGCAGGAATTGCGGGCCGCGCAGTTCGCGGATGTTCTGCAGCGTCGGGATCAGCGAATCGAGATCGTGACCGTCGATCGGGCCGATGTAGTTGAAGCCGAACTCTTCGAACAACGTGGCCGGCACGACCATGCCCTTCGCGTGCTCCTCGAGCTTGCGCGCGAGTTCGAGCACCGGCGGCGCGACGCTCAGCACGCGCTCGACGCCCGCGCGCGCGGCCGCGTAAAAGCGGCCCGACATCAGGCGGGCGAGATGGCGGTTCAGCGCGCCGACCGGCGGCGAAATCGACATGTCGTTGTCGTTGAGGATCACGAGCAGCTTCGCATCCTCCGACACGCCCGCGTTGTTCATCGCCTCGAACGCCATGCCGGCCGTCATCGCGCCGTCGCCGATCACCGCGATCGAGAAGCGGTCGTCGCCGTTCAGCTGGCTGCCGATCGCCATCCCGAGCGCCGCCGAGATCGACGTGCTCGAGTGCGCGGTGCCGAACGTGTCGTATTCGGACTCGCTGCGGCGCGGGAAACCCGAGATGCCGTCGTACTGGCGCAGCGAATGCATCTGGTCGCGGCGGCCCGTCAGGATCTTGTGCGGGTAGGTCTGATGACCCACGTCCCAGACGATCCGGTCGTTCGGCGTGTTGAACACGTAGTGCAACGCGATCGTCAGCTCGACCGTCCCGAGGTTGGACGACAGATGGCCGCCCGTCTTCGACACGCTGTCGAGCACGAACGCGCGCAGTTCATCCGCGAGCGGTTGGAGTTGGCGACGATCGAGGCGGCGCAGATCCGCCGGGTCGTCGATGGTTTTCAGCAAGTCGTACATCGTCGTTCCATTGTAGGAAATCAAACGCGCCCGCATTCTATTGCACGCACCGTAGCGTGTGCGCAGCGGCGGGCTTCGCGTCAGCTGACCCGGTTCACCACCAGGTCGGCAAGTTCGGCGAGACGCTGTGCGCGTGCGCCGAACGGTTTCAGCGCATCGTGCGCTTCGGCGCGCAGCTGGGCCGCGAGCTCACGCGATGCGTCGAGGCCGAGGATCGATACGTACGTCGGCTTGTCGTTCGCCGCATCCTTGCCGGCCGTCTTGCCGAGCGTCGCCGAATCGGTCGTGACGTCGAGAATGTCGTCGACGACCTGGAAGGCCAGACCCACGGCTCCCGCGTAAACGTCGAGCGCGGCCATCGCTTCCGCCGACGGCGTCTCGCCTGCCAGCGCGCCCATCCGCACGGCGGCACGCAGCAGCGCGCCCGTCTTCATCCGGTGCATCGTCTCGAGCTGTTCGCGCGTCAGCTTGAGGCCGACGCTCGCCAGGTCGATCGCCTGCCCGCCGGCCATGCCGATCGAGCCGCTCGCCAGCGCCAGCTCGCGCACGAGCGCAGCCTGCTGCACCGGAGTCAGTGCCGCGGCGTCGGTCAGCGCGACGAATGCCTGCGACTGCAGCGCATCGCCGACCAGCAGGGCCGTCGGCTCGTCGTACTGCACGTGCACGGTCGGCTTGCCGCGTCGCAGCGCGTCGTCGTCCATGCACGGCATGTCGTCGTGCACGAGCGAGTAAACGTGGATCATCTCCAGCGCCGCCGCCGCTGCGTTGCGCGCCGCTTCGGTCGCGCCGGTCAGTTCGCCTGCTGCATGGCACAGCAGCGGGCGAACGCGTTTGCCGCCGCCGAGGACCGCGTAGCGCATCGCTTCGTGAAGTTGCGTGGGCACTACATTATCAGCCGGCAAATAGTGGCCGAGTGCGTCCTCGACACGGTCTAGCACGGACCGCATCCATTGTTCGAATGTCATAGATCGTCGTCTTCGCCGTCCGTGGCGGCCGTTCCGGACGAAAGCGGCTTCAGCGTCGCGCCGTCGAGCACGCGAACCTGCTGCTCCACTTTCTCGAGCTGCTGTTGGCAAAACGCAACGAGGGTCGCACCGCGGCGATACGCCGCCAGTGAATCCTCGAGGCTCAACGCGCCGCCTTCCATCCGGGCAACCAGCGTCTCGAGTTCCGCGAGCGCCATCTCATAATTGTCCGGCAACGGTTCGGTGCCATTGCCGGGCGGCGTGGCGCCTGGGGATGCGGTTTTCGCCATGGACGAGGGTGTCAAATTTCAAAACAAGTCGGACATTCTACGGCAAAAGAGAATTCTCCGATCTGCCGACGTGGGCAGCCCGGCACATCTTCCGGCCCCATCTTCGACACACGGGGTGCGCACCCGGATTGCCTGCCGACAAAAAATTGACACAAATCAGGCACTTAATCCTAGCCTTGCGGGGCGAACCGGGTATAATTCCGCGTTTCCCTAAATCGATTTTTCGATGGTTGGGTTGTTCACTGCTTTCACGCTAACACCGGGAGTGGGAATGTCCAATCTGAGCGATGCGCTTCAGTTGAAGTCGGCTCACAGCCAGCTTCCAGTCACTGCATATTTCGATGAGGCGCTCCTTGAGCGCGAGATCGAAACCCTCTTCAAGAAAGGACCTCGTTACGTCGGGCACGAATTGATGGTGCCCGAGGCGGGGGATTATTTTGCGCTGCCGTCCGAAAAGGAAGGCCGCGTGCTGGTCCGCAACCCGGCGAACCAGATCGAACTGCTGTCGAACGTGTGCCGCCACCGGCAGGCGATCATGCTGAACGGGCGCGGCCACACGCAGAACATCGTGTGTCCGCTGCACCGCTGGACGTACGATCTGGAAGGCCAGCTGCTCGGCGCACCGCACTTCCCCGACAAGCCGTGCCTGAACCTCGGCAAGAGCCCGCTGCAGAACTGGCAGGGGTTGCTGTTCGAGGCCGATGGCCGCAACGTCGCGCGCGATCTCGCGAACCTCGGCACGAAGCATCACTTCGACTTCTCCGAGTATCACTTCGATCACGTCGAAGTGCACGAGTGCGACTACAACTGGAAGACGTTCATCGAGGTCTACCTCGAGGATTATCACGTCGTTCCGTTCCACCCGGGCCTCGGCAGCTTCGTGTCGTGCGACGATCTCAAATGGGAGTTCGGCGACTGGTACAGCGTGCAGACGGTCGGCGTGCACAACGCCCTCGCGAAACCGGGCAGCGCGACCTACCAGAAGTGGCACGAGCAGGTGCTCAAGTTCCGCAACGGCGTGCCGCCGGAGTTCGGCGCGATCTGGATGGTCTACTACCCGGGCCTGATGATCGAGTGGTATCCGCACGTGCTCGTCGTGTCGTGGCTGATTCCGCGCGGCCCGCAGAAGACGACCAACATCGTCGAGTTCTATTACCCCGAGGAAATCGCACTGTTCGAGCGCGAGTTCGTCGAGGCCGAGCGCGCCGCCTATATGGAGACGGCCGTCGAGGACGACGAAATCGCGATGCGGATGGACGCAGGCCGCCGCGCACTGATGGCGCGCGGCGAATCGCAGGTCGGTCCGTACCAGAGCCCGATGGAAGACGGCATGCAGCACTTCCACGAGTTCCTGCGCCGCCACCTCGGCGACATCTGACCGCGCGCGGCGCGCCGGCGCCGCATGGCATTCGGCATATGAAAAGACGGGTTTCGGCCCGTCTTTTTTTGTTTAGACTTGGAGTATCAGGCCGTTTGCACTCCAGGGAGCCGTCATGCCACATACCCACTACACCACGCTCATCTCCGCAGCCAATCTCGCCGAGCGGCTGGCCGCGGCGCCGGGCAGCGTCGCCGTGTTCGACTGCCGCTTCGATCTCGTCGATCCGGGCGCGGGCGAAGCCGCCTATGCGACCGGCCATATTCCCGGCGCGCAGTATCTCCATCTCGACCGCGACCTGTCCGGCCGCAAGACCGGCACCAACGGCCGCCATCCGCTGCCGACCCGCGACGCATTCGCGACGCTGATCGCCAGCCGCGGCGTCAAGCAGGGCCAGCAGGTCATCGCCTATGACGCACAAGGCGGCGCCTATGCGGCGCGGCTATGGTGGCTGCTGCGCTGGCTCGGGCACGATTCCGTCGCGGTGCTCGACGGCGGCCTGCAGGCATGGGAAGCGGCCGGCCAGCCGCTGACCGCCGACGTGCCGCACCCGGCCGCCGGCGACTTCCGCGCGACGACCCCGCTCGAATCGACGGTCGACGCGGCGGCCGTGCTCGCGAACGTGACGTCGGCCAAGCGCGTCGTGATCGATGCGCGTGCACCGGATCGCTATCGCGGCGAAAACGAAACGATCGATCGTGTCGGCGGCCACATTCCCGGCGCACGCAACCGGTTCTTCAAGGACAACCTGGCCGCCGACGGCCGCTTCAAGACCGGTCATGAGCTGCGCGAGACGTTCACCACGCTGCTCGCCGGCACCGAACCGAACAGCGTGATCCTGCAATGCGGGTCCGGCGTGACCGCATGCCACAACGCGCTCGCGCTCGAAATCGCGGGGTTGCATGGCGCGTCGCTGTATCCGGGCTCGTGGAGCGAATGGAGCGCCGATCCGTCGCGGCCGATCGCGACCGGCCCGAACCCATAAGCACCTGCGTGGCGCGACGACAAGGCGGCGGCATCTGCCGCCGCTTCTTCGTTTACATCACGCCGTACTTGTGGAACCACTCGATCGCGCGCTTCCAGCCGTCCTCGGCATCGCCCTTCACGTAACTCGGCCGATAATCGGCGAAGAACGCGTGACCCGCATCCGGATACACGACGATCTCCGATTGGCGCGCGAGCTTCGAGTCGCTCGTCTGGATCGCCTTGCGCATGTCCGCGAGCGACGCCTGCGTGATGTTCGTGTCCTTCTCGCCGTACAGCCCGAGCACGGGCACCTTCAGCAACGACGCATGATCGACCGGATTGAACGGCGTCATCTCGTCGGTCGAGCCCTCGACGAACCCGTACCATGCGACGGCCGCCCGCACGTGCGGATTGTGCTCCGCGTACAGCCACGCCTGGCGGCCGCCCCAGCAGAACCCCGTCACGCCGAGACGCGACAGGTCGCCGCCGTTCTTGCCGGCCCATGCGACGGTCGCATCGAGATCCTCGGTGACCTGCCGGTCGGGCACCTTGCTGATGATGTTGTCGAACAGCTCCTTCATCGTCGGATACTTCGATGCATTGCCCTGGCGCGCGAACAGGTCGGGCGCGATCGCCAGATAGCCGAGCTTCGCGAAGCGACGGCAGACGTCGGCGATATGCGCATGCACGCCGAAAATCTCGTGGATCACGATGACGACCGGGAGGTTCGTCTTGTCGACCGGCTGCGCGCGATACGCGGGGATGCTCGCGTCGCCCGAGCGGATCTCGATGGTGTCGACGTCCAGCCCGCTGCTGTCGGTCGTGATGGTCTGCGCCGACACGGGCAGCACGGCCGCCGCGAAGGTGCCGCCCAGCGCGGCCTGCATGAACTTGCGGCGCGAGAACGGAACGTGGGGAACCAGGCTGTCGACTTCGGGTTTCAACATGAATGCACTCCTCGATTGGGCGCCGCCGTCACGGCTAGGGACTCGCCCCGGCACCACGCCGGCGGACGGCGCGGATGTCGCGGCGGTGGCACCCCGCCGCAAGCGGAAACCCGGACAAGATGCCCAATAATCCGTTGTCGCGTCAACTGTCAGATGTGTAAGACTCGATTACGACGATGCAATGCCGTAGCACCCAACGGTATCGATAACCGCGGCAACCCGGCCCGGCAAGGCCATGCGCGGACGATGCGGCGAGCGTCGGCGCGCGCGCGAATGTCCGTGGATTGAAACGAAGTGACGCGCAATGAACAGGCCCGGTGCGCGAATCCGCGGTCAACCGCACCTGAGACGACAACGGGCAGGAAACACGCTCGATGCACGTTCCCTGCCCGTCGGTGCACGAACCGCGCGGTCAGTGCAGCTTGACGCGCGGCAGCGTCGTGCGGCGCAGCCAGTGAGCAAACGTATCGAGCACCATGCGCGGATAGCCGTGCAGCGCCGCGATGTGCAGGCGGTACAACGACATATACATGAAGCGCGCGAACAGCCCTTCGATCAGCATGTTGCCGCCGATCAGCCCGCCCATCAGATTGCCGACTGCACTGAAGTGACCGAGCGACACGAGCGAACCGAAATCGCGATACGTGAACTCGGGCAACTGACGTCCGTCGAGCCGGCAGCCGATCGCCTTCAGCAGAAAGCTCGCCTGCTGGTGCGCGGCCTGCGCGCGCGGCGGCACGTTGCGCTCGTTGCCGGGCCATACGCATGCCGCGCAATCGCCGAGTGCGAAGACGTTGTCGTCGGTGAAGGTCTGCAGTGTGCGGCGCACGTCGAGCTGGCCGAGCTTGTTGACCTGCAGGCCATCAAGATTCGACAGCACGGACGGCGCCTTGATACCGGCAGCCCAGACCGTGAGATCCGCGCGCACCGACTTGCCGCTCGCCGTATGCACGAAACCCGGCGCGACCTCGGTCACGCGCTCCGCGAGCATCAAGCGCACGCCGAGCTTTTCGAGCAGCTCGGCCGTTGCGGTCGAGACGCGCTCCTGCAGCGCAGGCAGAATCCGCGGCCCCGATTCGATCAGCACGATGCCGACGTCGTGCTGCGGGTCGAGCTTGTGCAGCCCATAGACGGACAGCACCTGCGCGGTGTTGCGCAGTTCAGCGGACAGCTCCACGCCCGTCGCACCGCCGCCGACGATCACCACCTGGATGCGCGGCTCGTCCGCCGCCCCCGGCGCGGGCTGCGCCGGCGCCTGGTGCTCGGCGCGCATGCACGCGGCGATCAGGCGCTTGCGGAAGCGCTCGGCCTCGCCGACCGTATCGAGCGCAATCGCGTTTTCAGCCGCGCCCTGCACGCCGAAGAAATGCGTCGTGCTGCCGATCGCGATCACGAGCGTGTCGTATTCCAGGTCGCGCGCAGGCAGCAGTTCCGCGCCGTCGCTGTCGTTGACGGGCGACAGTGTGATGCGCTTCGCCGCGCGATCGAGCGCGGTCAGTTCGCCCTGCTGAAACTCGAAGCCATGCCAGCGTGCCTGGGCTGCGTATTCGAGTTCCTGCGTGAACGGGTCCATGCTGCCGGCCGCGACCTCGTGCAGCAATGGCTTCCAGATGTGGGTCGGATTGCGGTCGACGAGCGTGACGAGCGCACGCGCCGGACGATTGCCGCGCGCGCCGTAACGGTCGCCGAGCCGCGTCGCCAGTTCCAGGCCGCCCGCGCCTCCGCCTACGATGATGATCCGATGCATCCGATTCCCCCTTTGCGATTCGAAACTGCTGCCGCCGGACGATGCAGACGCGATGCGTTCGCGCCGCCCGTTGGATTAACCGGTTCGGACATCATCGATGTGCAGTTCGAAACACTTCGATGCGCCGACGCCGGAACGCGGGGCGCGCTGCCCCCGCGACAATGACCTGACTGACATGCATTGTCCGGGAGCTTGCGCGTTGACCACAAGCAAACCATCTCGATATTCAGCATCCCTGCAACAATATGCCGCGGGACGCGGGAATCACGCGGGGGTGCGTCAGTGTGCCTCTTCCCAGTTCGCGCCGGCACCCACTTCAGCGACCAGCGGCACCTTCAGCTTCGCCACACCGCACATCATTTCCGGCAGTTTCTCGCGCACGAGCGACAGTTCGTCGTCGGGCACCTCGAGCACCAGTTCGTCGTGCACCTGCATGATCATCCGCGATGCGAGCTGGTCGCGCGTGAGCCAGTCGTCCACCGCGATCATCGACAGCTTGATCAGGTCGGCCGCCGTGCCCTGCATCGGTGCATTGATGGCCGCACGTTCAGCGGCCTGGCGGCGCGGGCCGTTGCCGCCGTTGATCTCCGGCAGCCACAGGCGGCGGCCGAAAACGGTTTCGACGTAGCCCTTTTCCTTCGCTGCCGCGCGCGTGTCCTCCATGTACTGCGCGACGCCCGGATAGCGCGCGAAATAGCGGTCGATATACAGCTTCGCCGCATCGCGCGTGATGCCGAGGTTCGACGCGAGGCCGAACGCGCTCATCCCGTAGATCAGCCCGAAGTTGATCACCTTCGCGATCCGGCGCTGATCGGAGTTGACCTCCAGCGGCGTCACGCCGAACACCTCGGCGGCCGTTGCGCGGTGGATGTCCTCCCCCTGCGAAAACGCGCGCAGCAGCGACGCGTCGCCGGAAATGTGCGCCATGATCCGCAATTCGATCTGCGAATAGTCGGCCGACACGATGCGGTGCCCCGGCGACGCGATGAACGCTTCGCGGATCCGCCGGCCCTCGGCCGTGCGCACCGGAATGTTCTGAAGATTGGGATCGTTCGACGCGAGGCGGCCCGTGACCGCGACGGCCTGCGCATAGTTCGTGTGCACGCGGCCCGTTGCGGGATTCACCATGCGCGGCAGCTTGTCGGTGTAGGTCGACTTCAGCTTCGACAGCCCGCGATGCTCGAGCAGCAGCTTCGGCAGCGGGTAATCCTCGGCCAGCTTCTGCAGCACTTCTTCGTCGGTCGACGGAGCGCCGCTCGGCGTCTTCTTCACGACCGGCAACTGCAGCTTCTCGAAGAAGATCTGCCCGATCTGCTTCGGCGAGCCGAGATTGAATTCGCCGCCGGCCAGTTCGTACGCTTGGCCCTCGAGTTCGATGAGCCGCGTCGCGATCTCGCTGCTTTGCGCCTGCAGGCGTGCGTCGTCGATCAGCACGCCGGTGCGCTCCATCTTGCGCAGCACGAGCGACACCGGCATCTCGATCTCGCGATACACGCGCTCGAGGCCCGGTTCGCGCGCAACCTGCGGATACAGCGCATGATGAAGCTGCAGCGTGATGTCCGCATCTTCGGCGGCGTACGCCGCGGCCTGCTCGAGCGCCACTTCGTCGAAGCCGATCTGCTTCGCGCCCTTGCCGGCCACGTCTTCATACTTGATCGTCTTGACGCCCAGATGGCGCAGCGCGAGGCTGTCCATGTCGTGCGTGCGGTGCGATTCGAGCACGTACGATTCAAGCAGCGTGTCGTGCTCGATCCCATTCAGCGCGATGTCGTAGTTCGCGAGCACCTGCGCGTCGTACTTCAGATGCTGGCCCACCTTCTTGCGGTCGGCCGATTCGAGCCACGGCTTCAGGCGCGCGAGCACGTCGTCGATCGGCAACTGCTCGGGCAGGTCGGGGCCGCGGTGCGCGACCGGAAGATACGCGGCCTTGCCCGGCTCGACCGAGAACGACAGGCCGACGAGCCGCGCGGTCATCGGATCGAGCGAGGTGGTTTCGGTATCGAATGCGGTCAGTGCGGCCGCATCGATCTTCGCGAACCATGCGTCGAACTGTTCCCAGGTCTGGATCGTGTCGTATTCGCGGACGATGTCCGCCGCGACCACTTGCGCCGGCTCGCCTTCCGGCGCATCGGCGCCGCCGCCTTCGGCTGGCGCGCTGTCGACTTCGCGCAGCCACGTCTTGAAGCCGTAGCGCGCGAAGATGTCGCGCAGCAGGTCGCGTGCTTCGCCGTCGCTCTTCAGCGATGCTTCGATCGATTCGAGATGCGGTGCGAGATCGCAGGCCGTGTCGACGGTCACGAGCTTGCGGCCGAGCGGCAGGAAGTCGAGCGCGCGGCGCAGGTTGTCGCCGACCACGCCCTTGATCTCGCCCGCGTGTTCGATCACGCCGTCGAGGCTGTCGTATTGCGACAGCCATTTCACAGCCGTCTTCGGCCCGCACTTCTCGACGCCGGGCACGTTGTCGACGGTGTCGCCGATCAGCGCGAGGTAGTCGATGATCCGCTCGGGCGGCACGCCGAACTTCTCGATCACGCCGCCGCGATCGAGCATCTCGTTGGTCATCGTGTTGACGAGCGTGACGTGATCGGTGACGAGCTGCGCGAGGTCCTTGTCGCCGGTCGACACGATCACGTTCATCCCGTGCCGCTCGGCTTCGCGCGCGAGCGTGCCGATCACGTCGTCGGCCTCGACGCCCTCGACCATCAGCAGCGGCCAGCCGAGCGCACGGACCGCGCCGTGAATCGGCTCGACCTGCAGTGCAAGGTCGGGCGGCATCGACGGACGGTTTGCCTTATAGTCGGCATAAAGGTCGTCGCGGAACGTCTTGCCCTTTGCATCGAACACGCAAGCGCTATACTCTGCACTGACTTCCTTGCGCATACGGCGCAGCATGTTGATGATTCCGTAGAGCGCTCCGGTCGGCTCCCCGCCAGGGCCACGCAAATCAGGCATCGCATGGTAAGCCCGATACAGATAGCTCGAACCGTCAACCAATAGCAGGGTCTTACCTTCCAGATTTCGTTCTTCAGGCATTATGAACAAGAGAAAAGTGATTCCGAGTCTGCGTTCGCTCGCAGATCAAGAACGCGCGACGGCCAAGAAGGCGCGCGCATCGTGGCAGATGTTCACGATTATGGCAGAGTTTATCGAGGCGACCGAGTACCTGTCGGAGATCCGCCCGGCCGTCAGCATCTACGGTTCTGCCCGTCTCAAACCGGACACGCCGCACTACAAGCTGGCCGTGCAGATCGCGCGCAAGCTGTCCGACGCCGGCTTCGCGGTGATCTCCGGCGGCGGCCCCGGCATCATGGAAGCCGCGAACAAGGGTGCGCACGCCGGCAAGGCGCCGTCGGTCGGCCTGAACATCGAGTTGCCGCACGAGCAGGCGGGCAACCACTATCAGGACATCTCGCTGCGCTTCCGCCACTTCTTCACGCGCAAGGTCACGTTCGTGAAGAACTCCGACGCGGTGATCGTGATGCCGGGCGGCTTCGGCACGCTCGACGAGTTGTCCGAGGTGCTCACGCTGATCCAGACGAAGAAGTCGCGCCTCGTGCCGATCATTCTCGTGGGTAGCACGTTCTGGCAGGGGCTGCTGCAGTGGTTCCGCGACCAGCTGATTCCGATGGGCCTCATCAATCCGGAAGACATGAATCTGATGCAGGTGATCGACGATCCCGACCAGGTGCTCGACGCCGTGCTCGCGTTCTACGAGGACAGCGGCGAGGAAGAAGGCGCGGACGGCGAAGACCATCCGCCGCGGCCCGAAGAAGACCGCATGTTCTATCTGTAATTCGATCGGTGCGATGGCCTGCCTCACGGCCGGCATCCCGTCTCCCGCGCGGCAGGCATGGCAATTCCGCCACCTGCCGCGCGTCATTTTGTAACGCCGTGTTAATCCCGCCGTGCAGCCGGGCGCCGCCGAATGTCAAATCCGGGCAGCCTGCATCGCGCAATGCGATCAACGCTTCCCATGCCCGGCCCGCCATTGTCAAATCGTGCAGCCCGTCATCGATCCGGCAAGCGTGCCTGACGTCAATCCACCGTAACAAACCCGTCTCGCCTTTTTCGCGCCGCGCCTGCACACTGCATCTCGTCGGCGTGGCGTCCCCCCGGTGGAACGATCCCCCTCGCGTCCATCGCGTCGCGCCGGCCTTTGACAACGACATCACGGAAAACAACATGAAACGCTCACTGATCGCCCTCGCCTTCGCCGGCCTCGGTCTTTCGCTGTCCGGCCTCGCCCATGCCGTCAACGTCGACGTCAACATCGGCACGCCCGCGCCGGTCGTCGTCGCGCCCGCGCCTGTCGTGGTCGCACCGGCGCCTGCGGTCGTGATCGGCTGGCACGGCGATCGCTACTGGGACGGCCGCCGCTACTGGGAGCGTCGTGAGTGGGAAGATCATGAGCGCCATCGCGGTCACGGCGGCTACCATTGCCCGCCGGGACACGCGAAGAAGGGCGAGTGCTGAGCGTCTAGATGCGGGGTCGATCGGGCCCGCGCACTGCAGGACAAAGAACAAGGCCGCACGTGAACGAAAGTTCGCGTGCGGCCTTTGTCGTTACGCCCGCTGCTTGCGCGGCGTTCACCTCACTGAAACGCCACTTCCGCAAAGCTCCGAAGTTTGCGGCTATGAAGCTTGTCGAGCCCGTTCGTGCGCAGAATCTCCATCGCCTTCACGCCGATCTGCAGATGCTGGTCGACCTGGCCGCGATAGAACGTGTCGGCCATGCCCGGCAGCTTCAGCTCGCCGTGCAGCGGCTTGTCCGATACGCACAGCAGCGTGCCGTACGGCACGCGGAAACGGAAACCGTTGGCGGCGATCGTCGCGCTTTCCATGTCGAGCGCGATCGCGCGGCTCTGCGACAGCCGCTGCACGGGCTCGCGGTGATCGCGCAGTTCCCAGTTGCGGTTGTCGACGCTCGCGACCGTGCCCGTGCGCATCACGCGCTTCAGTTCGGCTCCTTCGAGACGCGTGACCTCGGCCACGCCGCGCTCGAGCGCGAGCTGCACTTCGGCGAGCGCCGGGATCGGCACCCACAGCGGCAGGTCCGCATCCAGCACGTGATCCTCGCGCACGTAACCGTGCGCGAGCACGTAGTCGCCGAGGCGCTGCGTGTTGCGCAGGCCCGCGCAGTGGCCAAGCATCACCCAGGCATGCGGACGCAGCACCGCGATGTGATCGGTGATCGTCTTCGCGTTCGACGGACCGACACCGATGTTGACCATCGTGATCCCGCTGCCGTCCGCGCGCTTCAGGTGATACGCGGGCATCTGCGGCAGCCGCGGCGGCGCGGCGCCCTCGGCCGGCTCGCTGCCGAGGTTCGCGTTGTACGTGATGACGTCGCCCGGCTCGACGAACGAACTGTACTGGCTGCGGTACGCGCGCACGTCCGGATCGGTGCTTTCCGTCATCATCGCGCGGCCGAGCTTCACGAACTCGTCGATGTAGAACTGATAGTTCGTGTAGAGCACGTAATTCTGGAAGTGCGTGGGCGACGTCGCCGTGTAGTGACGCAGCCGGTGCAGCGAAAAGTCGACGCGCGCGGCGGTGAACAGCGCGAGCGGATGCGGATCGCCGGGTGCCGGCTCGAACGTGCCGTTGACGATGCGGTCGTCGAGGTACGACAGGTCGGGCGTGTCGAAGATGTCGCGCATCGCGAGCAGGCGGTCGCGATCGAGTTCGCCTTCGAGGTGGATACCTTCGGGAAACGCGAAGTGAACCGGAATCGGCTGCGACGACACGCCGATCTCGATCTTCACATGGTGGTTCTTCGACAGCAGGCGCAGTTGCTCGCGATAGTAGTTCGCGAACAGATCGGGACGCGTGACGGTCGTCTCGAACACGCCGGGGCCCGCGACGAAACCGTACGAACGGCGCGAATCGACGTGCGTGTTGACGTCGGTGCGAATCCGCACGAACGGATAGCACGCGCGCACGTGCTCGGTGATCGATTCATGGCGGCGATAACGCGCGAAGGCGTCGCGCAGGAAGCCCGTATTGGTGTCGTAGATGGCCGACAGCCGCGCGACGGCGGCAACGGAATCGTCGAATGCTTCGACGGGCGGGCTCTCGGGCGTCAGCACCCGATGCCGGCGGCTCAAATCGTTCTTCATTTTCATCACCTCGTCTGATCGAACGACATTACCACGGAACCCGATCACGCTCATGGCCGCCCGCTTGCACGCCGCTTGCACGCGAGGGCCGGGCCGCGCGCAGTATTTGCTAAAATCGGAAGGTTCACTGGAGACTCATCATGAAGCCGCTCATTCTCGTCGCCGCTGCCGCCGTGCTCGCTGGCACGTTTGCCGCCGCCGGCGCCGCCTACGCCGCCGGCGGCACGCCCGACGCCGACGCGCAGGCCCGGGCCGAGGCCAACGAAGCCGCCGGCCTGCCCGATCTCCGCAAGATCAACCGGCCGGGCGCCGAAGTCACGTCGAAAGTCGACTTCGCCGACATTCGCCGCACGCCGAGCTTCCATGAAAAGAGCAAGAACGGCACCGAGGTCACCGAGTATCGCGATCGCGGCAAGCCGGTCGAGATCGACGTGAAGTCGAACTTCGGCACGCGCTACCAGATGAGCTCGACGCTCGACACGTCGCCGAAGCCGCACGACGCGGGCGTCCCGATCACGCGCCTGCCGTCGGTGAACCTCCGCTACTGATTCCCCCCGCGCCGCGTCGATCCCGACGCGGCGCGCCGGCTTTCCCTTCACCTCCTGTCGCGCCGCACGCCGCGCGCGTGCCGACAACTGACCAGACGCATCTCGCATGGCCGTTTTCACCGCTGTTTCCGACTCCGATCTCGCGCAATGGATGCGCCACTACGAACTGGGCGACGTGCTGGCGTTCCGCGGCATTCCGTCCGGCATCGAAAACAGCAACTTCTTCCTGACGACGACGCGCGGCGAATACGTCCTGACGATCTTCGAAAAGCTGACGGCGGAACAGCTGCCGTTCTACCTCGATCTGATGCGCCATCTGGCCAGCCACGGCGTGCCGGTGCCGGATCCGGTCCCGCGCGACGACGGCGCGCTGTTCGGCGAACTGCACGGCAAGCCGGCCGCGATCGTCACGAAGCTCGATGGCGCCGCCGAACTCGCACCGGGGGTCGAACACTGCATCGAGGTCGGGCAGATGCTCGCGCGCCTGCACCTCGCGGGGCGCGACTATGCGCGCCACCAGCCGAACCTGCGCAGCCTGCCGTGGTGGCAGGAAAACGTGCCGGCGATCGTCCCGTTCATTTCCGACGCGCAGCGCACGCTGCTCGAGGACGAACTCGCGCATCAGGCCGCGTTCTTCTCGTCGGACGACTACGCGGCGCTGCCGAGCGGCCCGTGCCACTGCGACCTGTTCCGCGACAACGTGCTGTTCGCTCACGCGGCGCCCGGCACCGGTCATGACGTCCGGCTCGGCGGCTTCTTCGATTTCTATTTCGCGGGCTGCGACAAATGGCTGTTCGACGTCGCGGTGACCGTCAACGACTGGTGCGTCGACCTCGCGACGGGCGTGCTCGACGTCGCGCGCGCGGACGCGCTGCTGCGCGCGTACCAGACGGTCCGGCCGTTCACGGCCGAGGAGCGCCGCCACTGGAGCGACATGCTGCGCGCGGGCGCGTACCGCTTCTGGGTGTCGCGCCTGTACGATTTCTACCTGCCGCGCGCGGCTGAAATGCTCAAACCGCACGACCCCGGTCATTTCGAACGCATCCTGCGTGAGCGTATCGCCCACACGCCCGCGCTTCCCGAGACCCATACCGCATGCAACTGATCGAAGTGCCCGCGAAAGCGGGCTATGTCTGGTTCCGTCAAGGCATCTGGCTGTTCCGCCGGAACCCGCTCGCGTTCATCACGCTGTTTTTCACGTACCTGCTGGCGATCACGCTGGTGTCGATGGTGCCGGTCATCGGCGCGGCGCTGCCGCTGCTGTTCATCCCCGGCATCGCCGTCGGCTTCATGGCCGCGTGCCGCGACACGGTGGCCGGCAAGCCGGTGATGCCGACGATCCTCATCGACGGCTTCCGCTCGTACGGCACCGTGACGACGCAGCGGCTGCTCGTGCTCGGCGTGGTCTATGTCGCGCTGATGGTGCTGGTGTTCGCCGCCTCGTCCGTCGTGGACGGCGGCGGGTTGCTCACCATGATGCTGGGCGCGACGAGCGAAACGAGTCCGACGCCGGAAGCGCTTGCCGCGCAAGGCACACTCGGCGCGCTGCTGCTGGCGACGCTGCTCTACGCGCCGGTCGCGATGCTGTTCTGGTTCGCGCCGGTGCTCACCGCGTGGCACGACATCCCGCCCGCCAAGGCGCTGTTCTTCAGCATCGTCAGTTGCTGGCGCAATCGCGGCGCATTCGTGGTGTACGGGCTGCTGTGGTTCGGCGTCGCGCTCGGCACGTCGTTCGGCCTGTCGCTGCTGCTGCAGGCGCTCGGCGCGGGCGCCTACGTGCTGACGATCATGATGCCGGTGACGATCATCATCGTCACGATGATGTACTGCTCGTTCTACGCGACCTATCGCGGCTGCTTCGGCGTGCAGGAACCGGGAGCCGCGACGCCCGCGTCGGGCCGTTGAGTCCGGCCGCTGACGCAGACTCGGCCGGCGCACGCCGCCGGCCGTCCATCTCCCCTCCCGGCCCCGGCGCCCCAACCTTCGCGCCGCCCCCTGTTCAATCGAATCCGTTGCGCGCAAAATAATTTGCATGCAAATCGTTAGCGCGTCCGCCGCGCCCCCGAATCATGGACCGCCTGCCCCCGCTGCCCCAGACGCTCGACGAGCAACTGTGCTTCGCGCTCTATTCGACTTCCCATGCGATGACGAAGGCGTACAAGCCGCTGCTCGACAAGCTGTCGCTGACCTATCCCCAATATCTTGCAATGCTCGTATTGTGGGAGCGCGACGACATCGCGGTGAAGGACATCGCCGCCCGCCTCGACCTTGACCCGGCTACCGTCACGCCGCTGCTGAAGCGGCTCGAGGCGCTCGGCTACGTCGAACGCGTGCGCAGCGCGACCGACGAGCGTGTCGTCAACGTGCGCCTGACCGCGGAAGGCCGTGCGCTGAAGCTCAAGGCGCGCTCGGTGCCCGCCGATCTCTTCTGCGCGATGCAGCAAACGCCCGAGTTCCTGGTCAGGCTGCGCGCGGATCTCCAGCAATTGCGCAACGCGCTGTCGGCCGCCAACGAAGGCTGACGGCACGTCGATCTCAAACAAGCCCGGCACTGCCCGGGCTTTTTCTTCAAAATTTCATTTGCACACAAATCATTTGTGTTCTATATTTCGTTCGTGGCCGGCGACACCTCGTCCGACCGGACCGCTTCCTACCACTCTTCCGACAGGAGCTGCACCATGAACATTCTGTACAAGACCAGCGCCACGAGCACGGGCGGCCGCGACGGCCGCGCGGTATCCGCCGACAACAAGCTGGAAGTGAAGCTGGCCGCGCCGCGCGAGCTCGGCGGTACGGGCGCGGAAGGCACGAACCCGGAGCAGCTGTTTGCCGCAGGTTACTCGGCTTGTTTCCTGAGCGCGATGAAGTTCGTCGCCGGCCAGAACAAGCAGGCGCTGCCGGCCGACACGCAAGTGACCGCGGAAGTGGGCATCGGCCCGAACGATGCCGGCGGCTTCGGGCTCGACATCGAACTGCGCGTGTCGCTGCCGGGGCTCGACAAGGCCGACGCACAGGCGCTGGTCGACAAGGCGCACCACGTGTGCCCGTATTCGAACGCGACCCGCAACAACGTGCCGGTGCGCCTGACGGTCGTCTGACGCAACGCGCGGCGCCGAATGCAAAAAGGGCGTGTGCGGCTGCTTGCCACACACGCCCTTTTGCGTGATTCGCCGGACCGGCTGGTGAGCCGGCCCGCGCTGCGCTGCTTAGCGCGAGCCGAACGAGAACGGACGGTTCATCGCCGCTTCGCGATCGATCTTGCGCATGCGGAATTCGAGATCGTAGATGTCGGTTGCTTCGGACAGGTACGCATCGGCGCGCTCTTTCGCGGCCTTTTCAGCGTTCTTGGTCAGCATCAGGAAGAGGTGGCTCAGCAGGTACATGGTCGATCTCGCAATCCAAAGGTTCTTTGACTAGGGTTTTCCCGAATTATAGGGAAAACCCTAGCCTTTGGCCAGCGTCGATCAGACGGTGCGTCGTTCGGTCGCCACAGTGCGCCGATTCCCTTCGAAAAAGGACCAGATCATCGCGCTCGCATCGGGGCCGACCGCCGCATGAAACGGCACCGCTTCGTCGCCGCCCGCCCATGCGTGTTCGAGCCCTTTCACGTGACAGAGCCGCACGATCGACTCGCCGTCGCGACGCACGTCGGTGATCTGCGCGCCTGCCTCGCGCGTTTCCACACGCTCGCCACCGCGCAGTGCGCCGCGGCTGTCCGCGAGCCCGTTCAGGCGCATGAACTGCACCATCAACTGGTCCGCATTCTTCGGTGCGACGACATGGTCCCGGTCGCCCTGCACGATCAGCACGGGCATGCCCGGATACGCGCCAGCATCGACCACCGTGTCGACCACCGCGGCCGGATTCTGCCGGAGACCGCGCCGCATCACGTCCATCGCGCTGATCCCGGAATTCGCCTCGCCGAGCGCGGGGCCGGAGTGCAGCGCCACCGCCGCGAAGCGATCCGGGTGGTGCAGCGCCAGCAGTGCCGCCAGGCCCGCGCCGGCCGACAGCCCGGCGACATAGACGCGCGATGCGTCGAAGCCGTGCTCGTCGACGAGCGCGTCGACGAGCGACGCGACCGCATCCGCCTCGCCGCGGCCCGCGCGGTCGGTGTCTTCGTACCAGTGCCAGCAGCCGTGCGAGTGCGCGCGGACCGACTGCTCCGGATACAGCACGGCGAAGCCGTACTTGTCGGCCAGCAGGTTCATCCGGGTGCCCTGCGCGAACTCGTCGACCGATTGCTGGCAACCGTGCAGCATCACGACGAGCGGTATCGCACCGCGCCGCCGGCCAGGCGGAACGTACAGCCCGTAGGCGAGCTGCTGGACCAGACGGCCGAGCGCGGGCGCCATCGGGTGTTCGCCGCGCGTCCACTCGCCAGCCGCCCATGCAGCCGCGCGCGGCCGCACGCGCGACTCACGCGGCGGGGACAGATCGGTCGCGGCGGGCGACGCCGCAGCCTCGAGCGTATCGCGCGCGATACGCTGTGCATCGCGCGCCGCACGTTTGGCGGCCGGAGACAGCATACGTTTCATGCCGCCCAGCCATACCTTCGTCAGACTTTTGGTCATCGATCGGGCTCGCAGTCAGGAAAAATAGGGGGACAACACTCGGTGCATCGTTCGACTTTGTGCAATGCACCATAACATTGTTTCTGGGATTTTTCCTGCGCGCGGATAGTTCCGCCGCGCGGCAAAAAACGGGCCTCGAGCATACGCGGCGCTATACTGGGGTTTAGCCGCTTGTATCCGTTGTAGTCGTTCTTCCCGGCTCGCGCGTTGATTTAAGCATTCGTCCCGCCTCTGCTCGTTCCCCTCCCGATGTTCGACCTGCCCTCTCACCTGTGGATCATGATCACCGCGTTCGGTGGCGCCGGCCTGACCTTGCCGCTCGCGATCACGATCGCCGTGTGGCTCGCGCTCGGCTACTCGTGGCAGCGCGCGGCCGCGTGGCTCGGCGTGCTCGCCGTCGCGATCGGGGTCGTCGCGCTCACGAAGATCGCGTTCCTCGGCTGGGGCGTCGGTATCCGCGCATGGGACTTCACGGGATTCAGCGGCCACGCGATGCTGTCGACGTCGGTCTATCCCGTCGCGATCTTCCTCGCGCTGATCCGCACGCGCACGCCGGTGCGGATCGCCGGCATCGCGCTCGGGCTCGCGGCCGGCATCGCGGTCGGCGTGTCGCGCGTCGCGCTCGACGCGCATTCGCCGTCCGAATCGATCACCGGCTGCATCGTCGGCGCGATCGCCGCGCTGGCATTCATCGCCGGCTCGTGGCACGCGGTGCCGCACCGCTGGTCGGTGCCGGCGGTCGTCGTGAGCCTCGCGCTCGTCACCGTCGCGCTGCACGGCATCACGGTGCCGTCACACCGCTGGGTCACCCGGGTCGCGCTGGAGCTGTCGGGGCACGAGCGGCCGTTCGTTCGGGCCCGCTGGAAAGCCAATCCCAACTACCGGCCGGCATCGCAGCCGTCGTCGCTGCACCGCACCGGGTCGCCGCCGCCGTTGATGCACGCATGACTGGGCGCACGCACATCCTTCCCGTCGCCTTCCAGATCTGAAGATTTCATGCGCACCGGCGCATGAACGGTATGCCGAGCGTTATAACCCGCCCTATATTACGATTACGGTTTCAACCATTCCATTCGAACGACCAGACCATGCGCCCAACCGTCCGCCCGCTTCGCCGCACCCTGCTCCGCCTGCTGCCGCTCGCCGCGCTTGCCGCGGGCATCGCGTTCAGCGGGCCGGCTTCCGCTGCCGACGAGCTGGTCGTGTCGGCGGCCGCAAGCCTGACGAATGCGTTCAAGGCCGTCGGCGATGCTTATCAGAAGCAGCATCCGGACACCAAGGTGCTGTTCAACTTCGGCGCGTCGGACGTGCTGATGCAGCAGATCGCCAAGGGCGCGCCGGCCGACGTGTTCGCATCGGCCGACCAGAAGGCGATGGATCGTGCGATCAGCGAAAAAGTCATCGTGCCGGGCACGCGCCGCGATTTCGCGGCGAACTCGCTCGTGCTGATCGTGCCGGCCGACAGCCACGCGGCCGCGCCGACGTCGCTGAACGACCTGACGGCGCCCGGCGTGAAGCGCATCGCGTACGGCGACCCGGCGTCGGTGCCGGTCGGCCGCTACACGGAAGGCGCGCTGCGCGCGGCTGGCGTATGGGACGCCGTCAGCGCGAAGGGCGTGCTGGCCGCCAACGTGCGCCAGAGCCTCGATTACGTTGCGCGCGGCGAAGTCGACGCGGGCTTCGTGTTCGGCACCGACGCGGCGATCATGCCGGGCCGCGTGAAGGTCGCGCTGACGGTGCCGACGCAGACGGCCATCACCTATCCGATCGCGGTGGTCAAGGACAGCCGCCATGCCGCACAGGCGCAGTCGTTCATCGACTTCGTCGCGTCGCCGCAGGGCCAGGCCGTGCTGGCGACGTTCGGCTTCAAGCCCGCGGGCAAGTGAGCGCAGCATGATGCAGGACGCCTGGGTGCCGCTGCTGTTGTCGCTGAAGGTCGCCGGCTGGGCGACCGCGCTCGACATCGTGCTCGGCGTCACCGCCGCCTTCATGCTCGCGCGCTGGCGCTCGCCGATGCGCGACGTGGTCGATTCGCTGCTGACGCTGCCGCTCGTGCTGCCGCCGACGGTGCTCGGTTATTACCTGCTCGTGCTGCTCGGCCGACGCGGCGTGTTCGGCGCGTGGCTCGACACGCTCGGCATCGAACTCGTCTTCACGTGGCAAGGCGCGGTGATCGCATCGATGGTCGTCGCGTTTCCGCTGATCCTGAAATCGGCGCGCACGGCGTTCGAAAGCGTCGATCCGCATCTCGAGCGCGCGGCACGCACGCTCGGGCTCGGCGAAGCCGCGGTGTTCTTCCGCGTGACGCTGCCGCTCGCCACGCGCGGCATCCTGGCCGGCGCGCTGCTCGCCTTCGCGCGCGCACTTGGCGAATTCGGCGCGACGCTGATGATCGCCGGCAACCTGCCCGGCCGCACGCAGACGCTGTCGGTCGCGATCTATGCGGCGGTGCAGGCCGGCGACGACAACACGGCCAACTTCCTCGTGCTGGTGACGTCGATCACCTGCGTGCTCGTGCTGCTCGCGACCGGCTGGCTCGTGCCGTCGCGCGCCGGGCGGAGCCAGCCGACATGACGCGCCGGCCGCCTCCGATTCGCCGCGCCTCACGGGTCGCGGCAAAACGCCTTCCCGTCGCGCAAGCGGCTTCCCGCACGCGTGGCGCGGCACGACGGAGGCCCGCATGAGCGTTGCCGTCGACATCCGCAAGACCTACGTGAACGCGGAGCGCCGCTTCACGCTCGACGTGTCGTTTACGGCCGCCACGCAGCGCGTCGTGCTGTTCGGGCCGTCCGGCGCGGGCAAGAGCATGACGCTGCAGGCGATCGCCGGCCTGCTGTCGCCCGACGAAGGCACGATCGCGCTGAACGGCGAACCGCTGTTCGATTCCGCGCGCGGCATCGACGTGCCGACCCGTGCGCGCCGCGTCGCGTATCTGTTCCAGGACTATGCGCTGTTTCCGCACCTGAACGTGCGCCAGAACATCGCGTTCGGGCTCACGTCGGGCCTGCGCAACCCGCGTGCGAAGACGGTGCCGCCCGAAGTCGCGTACTGGCTGCAGGCGTTCGAACTCGACACGCTCGCCGGGCAATTCCCGTCGCAGTTGTCGGGCGGACAGAAGCAGCGCGTCGCGCTTGCCCGCGCGCTGGTCGCGCAGCCGCGCATCCTGCTGCTCGACGAGCCGTTCGCGGCGCTCGACGGCGCGATGCGCCAGCGCATGCGCCACGAGCTCGCCGAACTGCAGGCGCGGCTCGATATCCCGATGGTGCTCATCACGCACGATCCCGACGACGTCGCCGCGTTCGGCGACCAGGTCGTGCAATTGAGCGAAGGACGCGTGCAGGCCGCCACGCCGCACGCCGAGTGGCCGACGCGCGTCACCTGATCGCGCGAAGGCGGTGGCCCGAGCGGCCACGTTTGACCTGAGAGAAACCGCATTGGCGGCACAAGCTGAAAACGGGATCGAAGCCGGCGCCTCGCGTACGTTGGGCGGCGCCGGTTTCGCCTCGTCCGCCCACGGTCATCGCCGGAAACGGCTCACACCGCCGTCGCGCGCGATCAGCCCGTCACCGCGAGAATCACGCTCGATGCCTTGAACAGCGCGATTGCACGCCGGCCGGCGTCGAGCTGCAACGCCCCGACGCTGTCGTTCGTGACCACGGCCGTGAGCGTCCCGCCGCCGTCGAGCGCCAGCGTCACCTCGCTGTTCACCGCGCCCGCCGCGACGGCGTCGACCGTCCCGCGCAACTGGTTGCGCGCGGATACCTTCAGAGACGCTTCGGCGCCGCCTTCGTCGTCAACCGCCAGCACGACCCACGACGCCTTCACGAGCGCGCACGCATCCGCGCCCGGCTGCAGGCCGAGCGCGTCGGCGCTTTCGTGCGTGAGCACCGCGACGATCACCTGCCCGCCGGGCAGCACGAGCGTCACCTCGTCGTTCACCGTGCCGCGCACGATCGATTCGACCTTCCCGAACAACTGGTTGCGCGCGCTCGTCTTCATCCCGATCCGGCCGATCAACGCCCAGTCGACGTCGAAACCGGACACCGCCGCGCTCGCGGCGTCGATGAAGCGGCGATGCTCGCGCTCGATCGTGCGGAACGCGGCGATCAGCGAGGTCGCGCGCGGCGTCAGCGTCGTGCCGCCGCCGCCCTTGCCGCCCGTCGCGCGCGTCACGAGCGGCTCGCCGGCCAGGTTGTTCATCGTATCGATCGCATCCCACGCAGCCTTGTAGCTGAGCCCGACGGCCTTCGCCGCGCGCGTGATCGATCCGGTGTCGCCGATCGCCGCGAGCAGCGCGATGCGGGTGGCGCCGCCGAGCGTCTGGCCGCCCGCGCGCAGCCACAGTTCGCCGCCCAGTTCGAGCGGTCCGGCGGAAGAGGAAGGAGGCGACGCGTCGCTCATCGGTCTGTCTGAAGAAAACGGGTGGCCATTATAGTGAGCGCGCGAGGCTCAACGCGGCTTGCCATCCAGCTTCGGCGGACGCAGGCTCGCGAGCAGCGTCTCGGCATCCCTCGCCGCGCGTTGCTCGAGCGCGGCACCGTAGCCGCGCACGAAACCCAGCTGGTAAGCGGGCGCCGCCAGTTGCTCGAGATGATGCAGCGCGACGATCGTGTCGTTCGCCTCGCCGAGCACGCTCTGCACGCGCGCGAGCGTCTTGACCGTCTCGTTGCGCGTGCGGCGCGAGGCCAGCGACGCGAAGAATTCGAGCGCATAGCGCAGCCGCTTTGCGTCGATCCGCACCTGGTGCCGCGCGGCCGTGTCGAGCGACGTGAGCGCTGGCGATGCATACAGGTGACCGAACAGCCGCCGCACGCGCTTGGTTGCATGCCGCCGCAGCGACGGTGTGTCGTCCGCATCGGTCGGCGGCAGCGCGAGCCCGCACAGCCACTCGAGCCAGCCGAGCGTCAGTCGCGCATAGCGCGCCGAATGCAGCGCCTGGCGCAGTTCGACGCGCGCGGCCAGCGCCTGTACGCGCGCGGCGTCGAGCGTGCCGTCCCAGTCCGCGCTGCCGCCGTCGGCCGCGATCAGCGCGGGCAGGCTCTCGGTCGAGAACACGTCCCAGTCGCGCACCGTGCCGAGCAGGGCCGCAAGCCAGCGCAAGTCGACGCCGAACGTGTTCTGCCATTGATCGTCCGCGAAACGCGGGAAGAAGCGCATCAGCGTACGCAGCCGCCGCAGCGCGACGCGCATCTGATGCACGAATTCGGGATCGTCGCGGTCGAGCACGCCGCGCTCGTTGCCGAGCCATTGCGCGGCGATGTCGCCCGACAGCGCGAACAGCGCGGCCCGCTGCGTGCGGATGCCGGTGAGGTCGACGAGTTGCGCCTTGACCGGCCCGGCGACGGCAGGCTCGCCCGCGCACGCGCGGTCGATCACGCTGGTCAGCTGCACGAACGCGGGCCATGCGCCGCTGAGCTCGCGCGCGGCGGCAAACAGCGCGCGCAGCGCGGCCGTGCGTGCGGCGGCGGTTTCCCAGTCGGGCGCCGCGAGGCGCAGCTCGACATGGCGGCGCGGCGGTTCGGCGCCGCCGTGCAGCGTGACGTCGTCGAGCGTCATCTCGACCACCACGCCGCTGTCGTCCGCCCAGCGCCCGCGCCGCCGCTCGCTGACGAGCCGCGGCCGCACCGGCGCCGACGATGCGGCGACCGCCGCTTCGTCAACGTGGCCGGGCACGACGCGGTCGCCGTCGCCCGCGGCCTCCGCCGATTCCGTATCGGCAATCGGCCCGGACGCCGGCGCGGCCACGACGATGCCCGCATGCTCGGCATCGAACAACTCCCGCTCCACGACGCCGGGCGCGAATGCCTTCGTGCGTGACGCGACGACCCGCCGCCCCTGCGCGTTCGACTCGATCCACGTCCACCAGCATTCGCCGGGGTTCGGTTCGGCCTCCTCGACCTGGCACGGCTCGATCGTCACGCGCTCCTGGCCGCGCCGCATCCGCACCTGCGGACAGATCCGCCACGCCCGGACGAGTTCGGCACCGAAGTCGCGCTGCTCGCCACGGGCGCGGCTTCCCGTCTTGACCGGCCAACCTTCCAGCGACAGGCACAACACGATTTCCAGCACACGCGACATGGAGGCTCCTGCACATGAAGAATCGCCGGCGCATCCTTCGCACCGGCGTCGCCCGTGAAGCAGCTTCCATAGTACACGCCGCGAAAACGCGCGGGAAACGATCTGGCCCTGTCGCGCCTGTCGCGTGTCAAACGACGTATCAGACGACGTATTGCGCGATGCCGTTGCCGAACGACCAGTCCTCCTTCAGCACTTCGACGAGACTGATGAATACGTCCTGCGGCCGCACGCCGGGCTGCCGCGCGAGGTTTTCGGCGATGGTCCGGTACAGCGCCTGCTTCTGCTCGAGCGTGCGCGTGTTGTTCGCCGTGATCTGGATCATCACGAGATCGTCGCTGCGTTCGATGTCGAGGTAATGCCGGCCGAACACGAAGTTTTCGGCCGAATGCTCGGTCACGACCATGAAGATGTCGTCCTCGGGCACGTTGAACGTGTGCATCAGCGCGCGATGCACGCCGTCGACGAGCGCCGCGCGGTAGGCGGCGGGTTTGCCTTCGCGCACTGCGATACGGGTGAACGGCATGGTCTGCTCCTTTCGGTGACGTTGAAAAGTGGAAACACCACGCCAGATTAGGCCCGCATAACTATAATGAACAGTCATCAATCAATATTTCATTCATTTTCATTTGAAATGAAAGTCCTCGACCTCGATGCGGTGCGCGCGTTCGTGCTGGTCGCCGATCTCGCGAGCTTCACGCGCGCCGCCGACGCGCTCGGCACCACGCAATCGGCCGTCAGCCTGAAGCTGAAACGGCTCGAAGCGCACCTCGGCAAGCCGCTGCTCGCGCGCACGCCGCGCGTCGTCAAGCTGGCCGCTGACGGCGAAAACTTCCTGCCGGCCGCCCGCGCGCTGCTCGACGCGCACGACCAGGCGCTCGGCGCGATTTCGGCCGGCACGCATCGCCTGTCGCTCGGCGTCAGCGAGCACGTTGCGGTGCCCGACCTGCCGGCCGTGCTGACGAGCCTGCACCGGCAGGATCCCGGGCTGTCGCTGGAAATGCATCTGGGAATGTCGGCGAGCCTGCTCGCGCAATACGACGAAAGGCGGCTCGACGCGGCGGTCGTGCGGCACGAACCGGGCGAGGATCCGCCGCGCGACGACGGCACGCTGCTGTTCACCGAGCCGCTCGCGTGGCTCGCCGCGCCCGACTGGACGCCGCGCGCCGGCGAGCCGCTGCCGCTCGCGGTGCTGGCCGGGCCGTGCGGCGTGCGGGCCGCCGCGCTGCGCGCGCTCGAGCATGCCGGACGCCCGTGGCGCGAGCGCTTTACGGGTGGCGGCGTCGCGGCGGTCACGGCGGCCGCCGCGGCCGGGCTCGCGGTCTGTCCGCTGGCCCGGCGCGTCGCGCCGCGCACGCTGGTCGACGTCGGCGCGAAATTCGGCTTGCCGCCGCTGCCGCACTCGCAGGTCGTGCTGTATTCGCGCGTGCGCGACGCCCGCGCGGCGGCCGCACTCCGAAGGTTTTCCGACAGCCTTGCAATCTCGGCGTAAACTGAGCGGTTTCGCCGTTCGCAATCTTCCGAAGAATTCCGATGAAGCCCGAAGCCCGCAAGCACCTCCGCGCCAACCTGCTGATGCTCGCCGCCGCCGCGATCTGGGGCTCGGCGTTCGTCGCGCAACGACTGAGCCTCGACGTGATCGGGCCGTTCCTGTTTACGGGGCTGCGCTTCCTGCTCGGCGCACTGGTGCTGATCCCGCTGCTGACGTTCAACGCGGGCTCGCGCGCGCAGCTCGCGGCGATTCGGCGCGAGCCGGCGCTCCTCGCGCCGGGCCTCGCGCTCGGCGGGCTGCTCGCCGTGTCGATCTCGCTTCAGCAGTTCGGCCTGCAGTACACACGGGTCGCGAACGCGGGTTTCATCAGCTCGCTGTACGTCGTGATCGTGCCGCTGATGGGCGTGTTCGCCCGCCACCGGATCGGCGCCGGCACGTGGTTCGGCGCGCTGCTCGCGGCGATCGGCCTGTATTTCCTCAGCATCGACGAGCATTTCTCGGTGCTCTACGGCGACTGGTTCCAGCTCGTGGGCGCGGTGATCATCGCCGCGCACGTGATGACCGTCGGCCATTTCGCGAAGCGGCACGATCCGCTCGTGCTCGCGTTCCTGCAGTTCGTCGCGTGCGGCGCGCTGTGCCTCGCGGTCGGCCTCGTGATCGAGCCGGTCAGCGTCGCGATGCTGCGCAGCGCGCTGCCGACGCTGCTGTATGGCGGGCTGCTGTCGGTCGGCGTCGGCTATACGTTGCAGGTCGTCGCGCAGCGCGATGCGGCGCCCGCGCACGCGGCCGTGATCTTCAGCATGGAAGGCGTGTTCGCAGCCATCGCGGGCTGGGCCGCGCTCGGCGAGACGCTGACGCTGCGCGCGCTGGTCGGCTGCGCGCTGATGCTGGCCGGCCTGCTCGCGTGCCAGTTGCTGCCGAACGGCGACGCCCGGAAAAAGGACGAGGACGCGCTGCCGGCGTGACACGCGCGATCCCTATAATGGCGGTTCGCGTGTTTTTCATGCCAACCGCTTCCGACAGGCCAGCTCCGTGACGCCCCATCCCGTCGATCCCGCCGCCGACCTCCTGCGCGAACGCGCAGCGCACTATGCCGCCGAGGCCGCGCTGTTCCTGCGCGACCAGGCGCTGTCCACCGCATCGCACGACCTGCGCAGCCCGTTGAACGCGATGCACAGCTGGGCGTACGTGCTCGAGCGCCAGCTTGCCAGCGCCGACCCGAACCTGCAACGCGCGCTCGCGGGCATCCGCGCGGGGATCGACCAGCAGGTCGCGCTGATCGACGACGTGCTCGACGCGCCGCGCGCGGCAACGCGCACGCTCGCGATCGCCGTACAGCCGTTCGCGCTGCGCCCGTTGCTCGACGACACGCTCGCACTGGTGCGCTTCGCGCTCGCCGACGCCCGGCAGGTGACCGTCGACGCGACGCTGCCCGACGGCGAACCGTCGCTGAGCGCCGATCGCGAACGCATCGCGCAGGCGCTCTGGACGATGCTGACGACGGCCGTCGAAACCAGCGCCGCCGGCAGTCGCGTGACCTTCACATGCACGCGCGACGGCGCGCTGTGCGTCGCGCACGTCACCTGCGACGTGAGCGCCGACGCCCTCGCCGATCCCGCGCTGCCGCACGCATTCGAACCGTTCGCCCGCAGCGAGATGCTGCGCGCGCGCGACGCGAAGCGCGTTGCCTGGACGCTCGCGTTGTGCCAGCGTGTCGCGCTCGCGCACGGCGGCACCTTCACCCACACCCCGTTCGCCGACGGCTCCGCCGTCACCCTCTCGCTCTCCGTCCCTTGCGAGGCGCCGGTGTAATCGATCGGCGCCCGAATCATTACATTTCCCTTTCCGGCCCTATACTGATGGGCCTGTCATGACTGGAGCGATTCTTTGTTACAGATCTTCGCGCTCATCGGCGCGTTGTTCCTGGTGGCCCTGAACGGGTTTTTCGTCGCGGCCGAATTCGGCCTCGTCAAACTGCGCGCGACGCGCGTCAAGACACTTGCCCGCAAGCACGGCCTGCGCGGCCGCATCCTCGCCGTCGTGCACGGCCGGCTCGACGCGTATCTGTCCGCCTGCCAGCTCGGCATCACGCTCGCGTCGCTCGGCCTCGGCTGGGTCGGCGAGCCGGCGTTCGCGGAACTGATCGGCCCGCTGCTCGACCTGATCGGCGTGCAGTCCGAACGCATCGTGCACTTGATCTCGCTCGTGTTCGCGTTTTCGCTGATCTCGTTCCTGCACATCGTGGTCGGCGAGCTCGCACCGAAATCGATGGCGATCCGCCAGTCGGAAAAGGTCGGCCTGTGGGTCGCGCTGCCGCTCTACGCGTTCTACTGGGCGATGTATCCGGCGATCTGGGTGCTCAACAGCAGCGCGAACGCGGTGCTGAGGCTCGCGGGCCTGTCGGCCGACCACGGCGGCGACGCGCACTACTCGACCGACGAACTGAAGCTGATCCTGCGCAGCCGCCGCAGCGCGGGCAACGCGGCCCAACCGGCCCGCGGCACGTACACCAACGACGAGTGGAACACGCTCGCGCATTCGCTCGATTTCTCGTCGATGACCGTGTCGGACCTGATGCGGCCGGCACACGAAATGATCGGCCTGCGCCGCGACCTGCCGCTGCCCGACAACATGGAGATCGTCGCGCGGCACCGCTTCAGCCGCTATCCGCTGTTCGAGGATGCGTCGCGCGAACAGGTGAGCGGGCTGATCCACCTGAAGGACCTGCTGCTCGCGCGTCATGCCGGTGCGGCGCTCGAGGATCTGTCCGACTACGTGCGCCCGGTGCAGTACGTGAAGCCCGACATGCCCGCGCTGGAGCTGTTCCGCCGCTTCCGCAAGGGCGCGCCGCACTTCGCGCTGGTCGGCAACAAGGGCGAGAAGCCGATCGGCTTCCTGACGCTCGACAACCTGCTCGGCGCGCTGGTCGGCCAGATCCACGACGAGTTCCGCCAGGGCGATGCGGACTGGAGCCGCCTCGACGACGGCACGCTGATGGGCAAGGGCAGCCTGCCCGTCGTGTCGCTCGAGCAGGCACTCGGCATCGACATCGACGAAGGGCGTGCGGAATCGGTCGGCGGCCTCGTGATCCAGGCGCTCAGCGATTTGCCGAGCGAAGGGCAGCGCGTGTCGTTCGATCGCTTCGACGTCGTCGTGAAGAAGATGAACGGGCCGCGCATCGTGCTGGTGCGCGTCTATCCGAAGATCGCGAAGGAGGCCGACGAATGACGGCCTCTCGCTGTCGTCGCCGCACGCGATGAGCCCGACGCTGCCGCGCTGCTGCGTGATCACGCCGGAGCCGGCGTCCGCGTCGGCCGCCGATTGCCACGCATTCCTCGACAGGCTGTCGGCCGTGCTCGCACGCGGCGAGACGCTCGTGCAGTTGCGCGTGAAGTCGTTCGATGCGGACGCGTTCGCGCGGCTGGCCGCCGATGCGCTCGCGCGCTGCGACGCGGCCGGCGCGCAACTGATGCTCAACGGACCGATCGATGCGGCGGGCGTGATGCAGCTCGACGGCGCGGGCTGGCACCTCGACGGCGCCGCCCTGCGCGCCGTCGCGCAACGGCCGCTGCCGGCCGCGCGCCGCATGTCGGCCGCATGCCACGCGGCCGACGATCTCGTGCTGGCCGCGCGCGCGGGCGCGGATTTCGTCACGCTGTCGCCCGTGTTGCCGACACTGAGCCATCCCGGCGCGCCGACGCTCGGCTGGACGCGATTCGCCGCATTGGCCGCGCAGGCCGCGATGCCGGTCTATGCGCTCGGCGGCATGACACGCGCGCATCTCGACGACGCGCGCCGCCACGGCGCGTACGGCGTCGCGGGCATTCGCGGCTTCTGGTAAGTGCGGCCGGGCGCGCCAGCGCCGGGCAGTCCGGACATCATGCGCCCGGAACGGGACGCATTGCGCGCCGTGCGCTGTCGTCGAGGCGGCGCACGTCGTGCGTCAGCGCGTAGCGGTTGACGTCACCCGTCAGCCACGCAACGAGCGAATACGGCGGCAACTCCCCTTCATCGACCCGGTCGCGTGCGCGTGCCGGCGTCTCGAACACGACCTGCCCGCTCGGCGCATCGAACGGCACCGCGTCGGGCGACAGGTTCAATGCGATCGTCAACGTCTCGTCATCGGCGAGCCACCATGATGCAAGCAGCGCATCGGCATCGCCGTCACCGCTCGCCTTCAGCGCATGCGCGTCCTGCGGCCGGCAATCGGTCAGCCGCGGCGCAATCAGCTTCGCGCGCACCGCGAGCGCCGACTGCACGAAATGCGCACGATCGACATCGCGCGCGGTTTCGTCGAAGATCAGCGGGATCTGCGGCGTGAGCAGCGACAGCGCAAGCGCCGCGAGGCCGGGCGTCTGCTCATGATCGCCATGCTCGCTCTCGCGCCATGCGCCATCGGACAGCACCAGCGACGTGAGCGACAACCCTTCGGCGCATGGACCCTCGCCCGCCGTGGCCGGCTGGAATGCCGCGCCTGCCGCAGTCAGCGCGCGCGCGAGCGTGTGGATCGACTGGTGAGGCGAAATCCCTTCGTGCGCCGACACGTCGCGCCCCGTCAGCCGATGCAGCGCGCGTTCTCCGCAACCGTTCCACTGCGCATCGAAATGCGTGTCGGCCAGATGCACCGGATGACGCTCGCTGCCGAGCACGAGGTGGATCATCCGGTCGGCCGGCACGGCCGCACGCACGCGGTCGGCGATCTCGCGCAGCCACGACGTGCCAATCCGGTCGGCCTCGCGCAACCGCAAGCCGTCGCAACGGTATTCGTCGATCCAGTACAGCGCGTTGTCGCAGAAGAAGTCGCACACCTCCGGATGATCGAGCGCGAGCGGCGGCACCTGCAGCGGATCGTCGCGCGTGTGGAAGAACGGCGCCGCGTAATGACGCAGCGCGTCGGTGCCGCTGCCGAAGCGCGCGTAGTCGAGTTCCAGCAGCACCGCGAGGCCGTAGCCGTGCGCATCGTCGATCAGCGCCTTCAGTCCGTCGGGGCCGCCCTCCGACGCGAGCGGCGCGAACGGCAGGCTGTCGTGCGGCGACGCGAGCAACTCCAGCGCGGTCACGCCGAGACGGGCAAGCTGAGGCAACCGGCGGCGCACGCCGTCGAAGCCGCCCACCGCGTGCGGACGAATCGCGTACAGCGCAATGTCTTCCCACGCACGTCCGCGCCAGAACGTGTTGCGCCACGTGAACGCGCGCGGATCGACGACCTCGCTCGGGCCGTTGAGCCCGTCGGGTTGCGAACGCGATGCGGGATCGGGAATCGACGTGACGTCGTCGAGCCGATAACGGTAACGCGCGCCCGCACCGCATTCGACGAACGCTTCGAACCAGTGCGGACCGGCCGCCGTCATCGGGACGAGCGTCGGCCCCAATCCGGTATCGAGTTCGAGCTGGACATGCGTGCTGCCGGGCGCCCACACGCGGAAATGCGTGCGCGGCGACGTGCCGAGCGCGCCGCAGGGCTGCGCGCCGGACGGCAGGCAGTGAATGTAGTGCTGCGCATACGGATCGTGCGGACAATCTGACATCATGCGCTCCTCGTGCGTGCCGAGCGGCATGGCCGCGCGGTCGGCGCGGCGCATCGTGGCCCGGCATGCGACGGCCAGGCAGAGGGGGAGAAAAGTATGCGCCGGTTTCACGGCCGCGATGCATCGAATCCTCACATTTTTAAATGCGAATCGACCCCGCCAACGCTTGTGCGTATCGCGCGCCGAATCGGGTAGTCCGCATACCGGAATGTCCGCTCGCCTTGTTGCGCGGCCGGACCGCGCTTACGCTCCGTGCGATGCGCGTGGGCACCCCGTCCGCGCCCGAACCCGAGGAATCCGCCATGTCGCTCCCCGCCAGCGCCGCGAAGTTCGATCCGGTACGCGCGCACGAATACGCCGAACAATCCCGCATCGCGCTCGCCGGCTACGACGCGTGCCACGAGCTCGCCGCGTGCATGCTCGCGTCGGCGATCGATGTGCCGGGGGCGCAGCTCCTCATCGTGGGTGCGGGCGGCACCGGGCAGGAAATCTGCGTACCCGCGGCGCTGGAACCCGGCTGGCAGTTCACGGCCGTCGATCCGTCCGCGCCGATGCTCGCGCTCGCGCGTGCCAACGTCGAAGCGGCGGGTTTCGCCGCCCGCACGCAATTCGTCGAGGCCGGCGTCGATGCGCTGCCCGATGCGCCCGCCTTCGACGGCGCGACGTTGATCGGCGTGCTGCATCACGTCCCCGGCGACGCGGCGAAGGCCGCGCTGCTGGACGCGATCGCGCGCCGCCTGAAGCCCGGCGCGCCGCTCGTGATCGCGGGCAACTATCGCCGCTACGCGGACCACCCTCGCCTGCTCGACGCGTGGCAGCAGCGCTGGCGGATGAAGGGCGCGACGCCCGACGCCGTGCGTGCGCAGCTTGCGAAAATCCTGCAGGGCGCCGACCCGCCGGTTGCCGAGGAAGCCGTGTTCGCGTTGATGCACGATGCGGGCTTCGATGCGCCGCTGCGCTTTTTCTCGAGCCTGTTCTGGGGGGCGTGGATCGCGGTGCGGCGCGGCGCGTGACAACGCGAAACGCCGTGAAGCGGCGGTCTCCACGAGCCGCTCGGGTCACCCACGTCAGCTCAACAACCCTGCCGCGACGTTGATCGACAGCCCGAGCACGGCCATGTTGAAGTAGAACGACAGGATCGACTGCGCGAGCACCGCGCGCCGAGCGGAACGGTTCGCGAGCGACACGTCGGCCGTCTGCGACGCGACCGCGAGCGTAAACGCGAAATAGAGGAAATCCCAGTAATCGGGCTCGGGGTTGCGGTCGGGGAACCGCAGTGCGCGATCGCTGCTCGGCGAGCCGTAATAGAGCCGCGCATAGTGCAGCGTGAAGATCGTCGGAATCAGGAACCATGCGCCGAACAGCGTCGCGCCCGTGACCGCGTAATGGCCGAGCCCGGCACGAAAGCCGACGTTCTTCGCGGTGGCGAGTTCGATCGCGATCGCGGCGACGCTCGCGACCGTCGCGATGCAGATGACCGTCAGCACGGTCGTCGCGTTCTCGTCCTCGCGGATCGCGATCTCGCGCACCTGATGATGATGCGCGGTGACCATGCGCACCCACATCAGCACGAGATACAGCCAGATCGTGCAATCCCAGCCGATCAGCGCGCGCGCGGTCGGCCTCAACTGCAACGGCAGCAGCACCGCGCACAGCACGCCCGCGGCGAGGGCTGCGACCATGCGCGGCCGATTGCGTAACACCTGCGGATAAAGCGTCATCGTACGATTCCGAAAGCGGATGGAAAGGATTCGGCCGGCGTCCGAACGGCCCGCTGCGCCGCGCCGGGCGGTACCGCCCCGATTATCGCCATTCCTGCATGACGTTGCGATGGGCGTGAGCGCCTAAGATATCGGGATGACTCCCGTCCTCTGCCATCATCCCGCGAACGCGGCCGGCCGCGACTTCGTCGTCGGCGATCTGCACGGTTGCGTGGATGTGCTGCGCGCGCTGCTGCACGACATCGGCTTCGACCCAGCTCGCGACCGGCTGTTTTCGGTCGGCGATCTCGTCGATCGCGGCCCCGCCTCCGAAACCGCGCTCGAGCTGCTCGACCGCCCGTGGTGCCACGTGGTGCGCGGCAATCACGAAGAAGTGCTGAGCCTCGTGTCGCGCGGCAAGCTGTCGCCCGACGCGTGGCGCGGAATCGGCGGCGACTGGGGCGCCGATCTCCCGCCGGAACGGCTGCACGCGCATGCGGCACGCGTCGACGCGCTGCCGCTCGTGCGCGTGATCGGCGACGGCCCCGCGCGCTTCAACGTGCTGCATGCGGAATTCTTCGGCCCGGACGCCGAACTCGACGCGGGCAGCTATTCGCCCGACGTGCGCGAGCGGCTGATCTGGGGGCGCGACCTGGTGCAGGGGCTCGCCGACCCGGCCCGGCAGGCAGGCCTGTCGCTGACCTGCACCGGCCACACGCCGGTGCGCGCGCCGCAGCGCATCGGCGCGCAATGGTTCATCGACACCGGCGCGTTCGCACCGTCCGGACGCCTGACGATCGTCGAGCCGCGCACGGGCGAGACATGGTCGCTCACCCAGGCCGACGCGCGCGCACGTCACGCGGGCGACCTGCCGCTGCCTTGAGGCCTGTTCACGCCGATAACGGGCCTGAGGCCCGCAGCGTTCATGGCGTGCCCCAACCGCAGGCGTTTGCGTGCGCGGGCAGCGCGCGGGCTAGCCGACCTGGTTCAATTCGAACACCGCATCGATCGCGGAACCGTTCCAGTTGTATTCGAGATACGCCGCGTGATGGCAGTCGCGCAGCACCGTCGTGCGGAACGCCGCGAGACACTCGCCGCGCGGGTCGCGCACCGACGGATAGACGATCCCCGCGCCGCCCGCGCTGCGCACTGCACGGCCGAACGCCTGCCCGGCGCCGTAGTCGAGCGGATCGAGCAGCCCCGGGCTGCGCTGCGGCCACGTGCGCACGTCGGCGACGTCGCCCTGCGCGTACACCGTGTACAGCCGCATCTGCTGGCGCATCGGCGCCTCCTTCGTCGCGGCCAGGAACAGCCCGCTGTGATAGCGCGTCTCGGCGATCGCCGTATCGCGCGACCGCCCGCAGTAGAACACGCCGTAGCTGCCGTCGGAAAAGCGGCTGCCCTGCGGATTCAGGTGCGTGAACGCGGCCATGATCGGCCCCCAGCCCTGGCCGTAGCGGCGCTCGGCCGGCGGCACGAGTTCGAGCGTGCCGACTTCGTTGCGGATGCGGTCGTTGGTCAGCGATTCGAGCGCGTACAGCGCGTCGAAATCCTCGGCGGACGCGACGCGGTCGAACAGGTTGATGGCCGGAAAACGGGTGGGAATCACGCGATAGGCAGGTGCCCAATCGACGACGGTCATGGGCCAGTGTTGGACTGCTTCGATCGGCATCGTCACGCCCAGCCACCCCGCATCGCGTCGAGATATTGACGCACGGCAACCAGGTCGCCGACGTTGCCGGCGAGCATGCGGTCGAGCGCGCGCTTGCCGCCGAACGGCGCGGCGTCGTTGGGCCGCTTGACCCAGGTGTCGGCCGCGGCCGGCTGCGGCAGCAGGATCTGCAGCGCCTTGTAGATGCCGAGCAGCAACGATAACCGCTCGAGCGTATCGCGCGGCAGGCGCGCCGATTCCGGCGCGGCCTTCCACTTGAAGAACGTCGAGCGGCCGGGCGACCCGAGCAGCACGATCTGTTCGTCGATCGTCAGCTCCCAGTCGCGCGCGATGTTGAAGAATGCGCGCAGGCCGGCCGCCGACATCTGCGCGACCGAGGCCTGCCGCGGGGCGGAATGCGGATCGAAGGCGGGCTGTGACATGATCGTTAGTCTCGAAACGAATTTACTAACAAGATTAGTCCATTTTCGTATTTTTGCAAGGGTCGTCCCCCACCGCGTCGGTATTCCGTCCGAAGGATCGATATTTTTTGTCCATTCTGGACTGCGATTTTATTTTCTGCGTTAATGACCGTGCGGACGGCGCACCGGGACGCGGTGCGTCCCCGCAGCAACCGTGTCGCCCAGAACCGGATAGACCACGCCAAGGAACCACCATGAAGAGACTGATTGCCGCCGTTTCGATCGCCCTGCTCGCGGTATCGGCAGGCCCCGCCGTCGCGAAGGACTGGACCACGCTGCGCTTCGGCACCGACGCCAGCTACGCGCCGTTCGAATCGAAGGCGCCCGACGGCAAGCTCGTCGGCTTCGACATCGACCTCGGCAACGAGATCTGCGCGCGGCTGAAGGCGAAGTGCGTGTGGCTCGAGAACGATTTCGACGGGATGATTCCCGCGCTGAAGGCGAAGAAGTTCGACGCTGTGCTGTCGTCGATGTCGATCACGCCGCAGCGCGCGGAACAGATCGGCTTCACGACGAAGATCTACAACCAGCCGACGCGGCTCGTCGTGAAGAAGGGCTCGCCGCTGCTGCCGACGGCCGAATCGCTGAAGGGCAAGTCGATCGGCGTCGAACAGGGCACGACGCAGGAAGCGTATGCGAAGGCCTACTGGGCGAAGCAGGGTGCGAACGTCGTGTCGTACCAGAATCAGGACGGCGTGTATGCGGACCTGACGTCGGGCCGCCTCGACGCCGCGCTGCAGGACGAGGTGCAGGCCGCGATCGGGTTCCTGAAGTCGCCGCGCGGCGCGGGCTACCAGTTCGTCGGGCCCGAACTCGTCGACGAGAAGGTGCTCGGCATCGGCGCCGGCATCGGGCTGCGCAAGGAAGATACCGACCTGAAGGCGAAGATCGATCGCGCGATCCTCGACATGGTCAAGGACGGCACGTACAAGCGGCTCGCGTCGAAGTACTTCGACTTCGACATCTACGGCGGCTGAAGCGGTGCCGCGCGCGCACGGGTGCGATGCCCGTCGCGCGCGGCCTGACCGCCCCTCCCCTGCTCGCCGGACGGCGACGCCTCCCTGACGTTCGCCGTCGCGCCGGTTCGTCGTCCGTATCGCGCATCCGGACGCGGCACGTCATTCGCATTGCAAACGGATCGCCTGCGCTGGCGACCGCAGGCGCTCGACGTCGTCAATAAGCGAAGATCGGGCGCCGGGGGACCGGTGCCCGCGTGCACATCCCCATGCGGATCGGGTTGGCGAGCGAGAAAGCGCCGGCCCGGCGCGGATGACCGGGTATCAGCCGGATCCGCCTCGCACCGGGCGCGGAGAGATGGCCTGTCGACGCATGCCGGCCGGCAGCAAGATGCGCGGTCGACCGGCGATGGGTCGAATCACTTCGATCGCGGCCTGCCGGCCGCGGCGTGTGGCGATCGTTCGTCATTTTTCTACCCCGTATTCGATCCGTAGCTTGTACCGGCAACCGGACAATGCCGGCGCCCCGACGATCCGTCGACGACGGCCCATGCCGTTCGGAGCAGGGCTGTGCTGCCCGTCCGTCCGGTCATCCCCCGGACTGCGTCCTTGCCGGTCCTCGCATGGTTCGCTGCCGAACCGGCCGGATGCCACGTCGTCGACTTTCGCACCTCAAACGCCGCAAGGAGCGGGCCAGCTTCGTTCCGGGCCGGCCGCACAAGGCTTTCGTCGGACAAGCCCGCGGCCGGAACGGGCGGGACAGGCAGGACGTTGCGAAACTGAAACATGGCGGGCGCAGGCGGGCGCGCCCGTGTGACGGCGACGCCTTGCCGGACAAGGCGCGCGGACGATCCGGAAAATTTTCCCGGCGCGGGCGGCACGCCGCCGCGGGCGTTTGCAGGGGCGATTTTGGCGGCCGCCGGCAGGAAACGTTTCACGCGCTTTACATGGCGCCGGCCGCCCGCGCACGGGACGACCGCGGACGCTTCCCGCCGCCGTTCAGCCGACTCGCTGATGGTCGGCGTCGTCCGGCGGCGCGCCGTCCTTTCCGCCGTTGTCGCCGTTGTTGTCGTGGTCGTTGAGCCCGTGCTCGATCATCATCCGGTAAAGCGTGACGCGCGAGATGCCGAGTTCGGCGGCGGCCTTGTTGATCCGGTGATCGTTGCGCAGCAACGCGTTTTCGATCGCGGTGCGCTCGGCGAGCGAACGCGCCTGCTCGAGCGTCACGGGCTCCGTTTCGCCCGGGACATCGAGCCCGAGATCGTGCGGCGTCAGCAGCCGGCTCTCGGCCATCACGATCGCGCGGCGCACCCGGTTGATCAGCTCGCGCACGTTGCCGGGCCACTCGTAGCGGCGCATCGCGTCGAGCGCGGCCGACGTGAAGCCGCTGATCTTGCGGCCGCTGTCGGCCTTGTATTTCTGCAGCACGTAATGCGCGAGGATGTCGATGTCCTTGCCGCGCGCGCGCAGCGGCGGCTCGTGAATGCGCAGCACGCAGAGCCGGTGATAGAGGTCCGCGCGGAAGCGTCCGGCTTCGACCGCGCCGTCGAGATCCACGTGCGTCGCCGAGATGATCCGCACGTCGACCGGAATCGACTCCTGGCCGCCGAGGCGCTCGATCTTCCCTTCCTGCAGGAAGCGCAGCAGGCTCGCCTGGCTTTCGACCGGCATGTCGCCGATTTCGTCGAGAAACAGCGTGCCGCCGTTCGCGGATTCGATCCGGCCCGCGCGCCGCTGGTTCGCCCCGGTGAATGCGCCGCGCTCGTACCCGAACAGTTCCGACTGCAGCAGGTGATGCGGAATCGCGCCGCAGTTGATCGCGACGAACGGCCCCTTGCCGCGCGCCGAGCGCTCGTGGATCGCGAGTGCCGTCAGCTCCTTGCCGGTGCCCGACTCGCCGGAGATGAACACGCTCGCGTCCGTTTTCGCGACCTTGCGGATCGTGCTGAACAGCTGCTGCATCGCTTCGCAGTTGCCGATCATCCCGTGCTCGCCGATCGACGCCGCGTACGCCGCGCCGTCGACGCGATCGAGCGCGGCCATCCCGCGCGCGTGGCCGAGCACGTGCGAAATCCATTCGTACGGCAACGGCAGCGTCACGTAATCGAAACAGTAGCTGCGGATCAGCTCGCGCACGGCAACGCCGATCGTGATGCCGGCCTGCGCGACGGAAATCCAGCCGATCGCCGGCTGGCTGAGGCACGCCTTCAGCGCGGGATAGTCGCGCGACGTGAAGCCCGAGAAATCGACGAGCCCGGCGGCGACGTTCACGCCGGACGTCATGTTCTGCGCGGCGCCGGCCGTCTTCGCGACGGAGATGTCCCAGCCGAGCTCGCGCAGTTGCGCCAGCAACGGCTCGTCCGGCGAACGCATGATCACGAACAGCTTGCGTCCGGCCTCGGGAGCGGTAACGGACACGAGCGGCATCTCGGACGCCGTCGTCCCGCTTGCGTCGGGTGACCTTGCAACCATCGTTGTTCCCCGCTTGGCGTTGGTATCGTGCGCCGGCTCGCCGCCGCATCCGAAGGACCTCGATCGAACCGACATATTGGCCGCATTTCCGTCCGAATAAAATCCCCCCGGGCAATAATCGCGCGCCGGGCGGATCCTTTCATGAACGGTATATCGGTGCCGCCGACGCGCGGCTAGATGGGTGATATCCCGGTGGCGCGGCGGGTGCGAAGCCACGGCCGTACGGGTTGCGGGCGCGCGAAGCCGCGCCGGTGCGGGCGCGCCGGTGCGCCACGCGACGCCGGGCACGAGGAATCGGACCGGCGGCAGGCGCCGGCGCGGCCGCGGCGGCCGTACCGGCGCCCGCTCGCGCAACCGTTTTCCGCTTGACGCCAGTCAATCGTCGGAAGAAGTGGGGTTGATGCACGAACGCAACACGTGCCGCATGGCGCGGCGGCGTCAGCGCCCCGATGCGAGCGGCGCGAGTGCGTTGGCGCGGCCGCGTCCGGCCGACGCGCCGTCGTGTTCGCCGTAGGCGGCGACGAGCGCGTCGACGCGCGCGAGATGGTGGCGGTTGTCGTGGTCCCACGGATGGAAGCCCGGCCGGAAAAAGCTCAGCCATTCACCCGCGATGCGCGGGAACAGCCCGCGGCGCGGCCCGTACAGGAATGCCATCATGCGCAGCATGCCGCGCATGCGATGCCTGATGTCGCGATCGCGCGACAGCAGCGTCACGTGCATCAGGAACACGGTCGGCCAGAACGTCAGCGTCGTCACCAGGTACACGCCGACGCGGATCAGGTAGCGGCGCGGGCCCGGTTTCATCACGGCGTTCCACACGTCGTAGGACACGGCCTTGTGCTCGGTTTCCTCGAGCGCATGCCACAGCCACATCTGCCGGTAACCTTCGACCGAGCCGTCCAGGCGCGTCGGGTCGCGCAGGAGCCAGTCCGCCAGCATCGCCGTGTAGTGTTCGGCGGCGACCGTGTGCGCGAGCTGCACCGAATGCGGCAGCGTGCGCTTCACGAAGCCGAGCACCGTCCACACGCGCTTGTCGAGCTTGCGCGCGGGCAGGCGGTTGGCCTGCATCAGCTCGTTGTATTCGACGTGCTCGCGCGTATGCATCGCCTCCTGGCCAATGAAGCCGAGCACCTGCCGCTTGAGCACCGGGTCGTCGATCCGGTCGCGATAATTGCGCACCGAATCCATGAAAAAGCGTTCGCCGGCCGGAAACAGCAGAGACAGCGCATTGAAGAAGTGGGTCACGTGCGGGCCGAGCCCATGCCAGTCCTTCGCGCGTTCGACCGGCAGGTCGAAGCGCAGGTCGCGGCGCACCGGCATCACCTCGGCGGCGGTGGCGGAAGCGGCTGACTTCATGTTCGTCGTTCTCCTGGTTTTCGGGCGGCCCGGCAGCCGTCGCGGCCTTGTCGGCGCGGGCCCGGGCAGCGCATCGCGCAACGCCCAAATCTTGACATCGATAACTGTAAAGATAGGCGCCGGCCGGCGCCGCGCGCAAGCCGCGCGGTAGACGCGCGCTTCCAAACAGGGCACGGTCGGCAGCGCGGAAAAAGCGACGTTCGAGCGGCGTTCGCGCGTGCCGCGATTCGAACGCGCATGCCGGTAAGGGACCGCCAGCCGGGCGGCGCGCGCACGCGCCGAAATCGGCACGAAAACGCCGCGCGACGGGCGTTTCACGGGATCGCGCGGTGGCGCTCGACGTGACGCCGAGCAGCCGGGCGGCACCGATTCATACGCGTGCCCCGTTCGCGCGGTGCAACCCCCGTCGCTCCGGTTCGCGAAAAATTCAAACGCGCGTTCCATTGGCGTATCGGGCGGGCTCTGCGAAGACCGCCGCGACCGACTCGCGATCGGCACGCGGACGGGCGCTCGCCACGTACGGCAGCCCCCTGCCCGCTCGCCTACAATAGCGGTTTTACCCACCCCCTTTTCAGGAGAAGTCATGTCCGTCACCACGACCGCATCGGGCCTCAAAATCGAAGATCTGACCGAAGGCACCGGCGCACAGGCGCAAGCCGGCCAGACCGTCAGCGTCCACTACACGGGCTGGCTGACCGACGGTCAGAAATTCGACTCGAGCAAGGACCGCAACGACCCGTTCGCGTTCGTGCTCGGCGGCGGCATGGTCATCAAGGGCTGGGACGAAGGCGTGCAGGGCATGAAGGTCGGCGGCGTGCGTCGCCTGACGATCCCGCCGCAACTCGGCTACGGCCCGCGCGGCGCAGGCGGCGTGATCCCCCCGAACGCGACGCTCGTGTTCGAAGTCGAACTGCTCGCCATCTGACGACGCCGCCGGCCGACGTCCTTCCGATGGAACGCATCCCGTCTCCCGCCATCGCGCTGCGCCGTTACGACACGTGCGAAGCATCCGACGTGCACGACTTTCACCAGGTCGTGATCGGCGTCGACGGCGCGATGGTGATGGCGGTGGATGGCGTCGGCCAGCGCATCGACCGGCACGCGGCGTGGCTGATTCCGGCCGGCGCGCGCCACGATTACGCGGGCCTCGGCGACAATCGCCAGCTCGTGCTCGACTTGCCCGCCGCGTCGCTCGCGGTGCCGCGGCGGCTGTTCGACAGCGCGCGTGCCGTGTCGATCGACCCGGCGCTGACGTCGCTCGTCGCGCAGGTCGCGGCGGCGGCCGCGCAACTCGACGGGACGGCCGGCGACACGCGGCGCGCGCATCGCTTCCAGTGGCAGGCCGCCGCGCGACTATGCGACGCGCTGCTCGACGATGCCGGCCTCGCCGCGCCCGCGGCGGGCCTGGATTTCGCGCGCATCGACCGCTGGCTGCGCGCGCGGCTCGCGGAACCGCTGCGCATCGCCGATCTCGCCGCGCACTGCGGCTACGGGATGCGCCGCTTTCATCAACTGTTCGTCGACGCGTTCGGCGAAACCCCGCATCGCTACCTGCAGCGGCTGCGGCTCGACGCCGCCGTCGTGCTGCTCGCGGACGGCCGCCATCCGCTCGTCGACATCGCCGGCATGGTCGGCTTCGCCGACCAGAGCACCTTCACGCACGCTTTCACGAAGCGCTTCGGCGTCGCGCCCGGGCGCTGGCGCGGCGAGCGGCACTGAGCGCTCACGCGCGCGTCCCGCCCCCCTCGTCGCCCACTTTCCGCACGACCGTCTCCGCCGCCTTCAGCGGCCGGCCGTCGTCGTGCCGAAGCGCGAGCTTGCGGATCGCGCGGCCGGTCTTGCGCTCGACCAGCACAGAATGCGGCTCGCCGCGCTCGAACAGGTTCGCCTCGCCCCACTGCCGCAACATCACGATCACCGGAAACAGCCCCTCGCCCTTCTTCGTCAACGCGTATTCCTGATACGCGCTGCCGTCCGACGCGGGCACGACTTCGAATACGCCGGCGTCCACCAGCATCCTGAGCCGGTCCGACAGGATGTTGCTCGCGACGCCGAGGCTTGCGCGGAAATCGCCGAACCGGCGCACGCCGTCGAACGCGTCGCGCACGATCAGCAACGCCCAGCGATCGCCGACGATATCGGTCGCCCGTGCCACCGGGCACGGCGAATCCGCGAGACTTTTCTGCCTGGCCATATTGCTCTCCGCTGTCGCGCCGGCGCCTTCGCGGGCCGCCGGCCGTCCGTGCGCGGGCCCGTCGCCCGCCGTCACACAGGTTGCATTTTAAAACCACTTTTCCTACACTCACACTGGTTTCAAATTGCAACTACTTGAGCGAGCGTGAGGCCCCCCATGGAATCGTCCTGTTCAGGAACGGTCGCGTCGAACGCGACGTCACGCGCCGCTCGTCCGGGCGCCGTGTCACGCGTGCCGACGGCGCTCGTCGCGCTGCTGGCCGTGTGCTGCGCGGCGAGCGTCGCGAACGTGTACTACGCACAGCCGCTGCTCGACTCGATCGCACATGACTTCGGCGTATCGCAGGCGGCGGTCGGCGGTGTCATCACCGCGACGCAGCTCGGCTGCGCGCTCGCGCTGCTGTTCGTCGTGCCGCTCGGCGACCTGCTGAACCGCAAACGCCTGATCGCCGTTCAACTTCTGCTGCTGACGGCGGCATGCATCGGCGTGGCCGCCTCGTCGACGCGCATCGCATTGCTGGCGGGCATGGTCGCGGTCGGGCTGCTCGGCACCGCGATGACGCAGGGGCTGATCGCCTGCTCGGCCGCGCTTGCGGGCGCCGGTGAGCGCGGCCGCGTGGTCGGCGCGGCGCAGGGCGGCGTCGTGATCGGCCTGCTCGCCGCGCGCTCGCTCGCGGGTGTCGTCACGGATGTCGCCGGCTGGCGCGCGGTTTATCTGGTGTCGGGCGCGCTCGCGATCGCGATGCTGGTCGCGCTGGCACGGCTGTTGCCCGATGCCTGCGCGCCGCGCGAGCGCATCGGCTACGCGGCGCTGCTCGGTTCGATGGTCACGCTGCTGCGCAACGAGCGCGTGCTGCGTGTGCGCGGGGCAATCGCACTGCTGATGTTCGCGGCGTTCAGCATCTTCTGGAGCGCGCTCGTGCTGCCGCTGAGCGCGCCGCCGCATGCGATGTCGCATACGCAGATCGGCGCATTCGGTCTGGTCGGCGCGCTGGGTGCGGCCGCCGCCGCGCGCGCGGGCCGGCTCGCGGATCGCGGCCTCGGCGAAGCCACGACCGGCGCCGCCCTCGCGCTGCTCGCGCTCTCGTGGCTGCCGCTCGCGTTCGCCGGTACGTCGATCGCGCTGCTGGTCGTCGGCATCGTGCTGCTCGACGTCGGCGGGCAGGCCGTCCACGTCGTGAACCAGAGCATGATCCTCGGCGCGCGGCCCGATGCGCATGCCCGCCTCGTCGGTTGCTACATGCTGTTCTATTCGGTCGGCAGCGGGCTCGGCGCGATTGCGTCGACGATGATGTATGCGCACGCCGGATGGATCGGCGTCTGCGGGCTCGGCGCGGCGGTCAGCGTGGTTGCATTCGCCGTCTGGGCCGTAACGTTCAGGCGTGCATGACGCGTGGCGACGTGTCGAGCACGGAGCGCGGCGTGCCTCGCACAGAACGAAAAAACCGGCTCGCCCCGTTCGGGCGGCCGGCATGCGGACCGGACGCATGCGCGTGCGCCGGCCCGACCGTCGCGGCGGCGTGCCGCGTTCGCTTACCCCGCCGCCTGGATCGCCTCTTCGTACACGCCGGCGACGCGTCGCGCGATCACCGCGTTGTCGAAATGGTCGCGCGCGTAGCGCTTGCACGCGGCCTCGTCCGGCAACGTGATCGCGCCCGACAGCGCGCCGCCGAGCCCTTCCGCGATCGCATCCGCGCCCGTCGACGGCAGCACGAGATCGCTGGACAACCCGGCCACCGCCTCCGGCAGCCCGCCGACCGGCGTCACCAGCACCGGCGTGCCGGACGCCAGCGATTCGACCGTGATCAGCCCGAAGCCTTCGAGCGCGACCGTCGGCACCACGCTGACCGTCGCCGCGCGGTACAGCGCCGCGAGATGATTGTCGGGCACGAACCCGAGCAGTTTCACGTTGTCCTGCAGCCCCGCGTCGTCGATGCGCTGCTGCAGTTCCTCGCCGATCTTGCCCTTGCCGGCGATCAGCAGCAGCACGTCCGGGTGACGGTGCTTGACGAGACCGATCGCGTCGATCAGGTCTTCCAGCCCCATGCGCCGCACGAGCCGGCGCACGGCCAGCACGATCGGCCGGTCCTGCGGCAGTTGCAGCTTGTGCCGCGCCTCGGCCGGCGTCAGCGGTGTATCGAACTGCGCGGTATCGACGCAGCCGGGAATCACGCGCACGCGCGACGGATCGATGCCGTAGCGGTTCGTCAGGATCTGGCCGAACGCCTGCGACAGCACGATCAGGCGCGACGAGCGCGTATAGACGGCCTGTTCGAGATAGCGCTTCGCGCGCTGCCCGAGCGACGCGGCGCCCTCGACCTGGCTTTCGTCGGCCCACGGCCCCTGGAAATGCGACACCTGCGGAATCCCGCGCGTCACGTCGAGCCCCGGAAACGTGTACAGCGCGAAGTGCGACGAAATCACGTCCGGCCGCTCGCTGCGAATCTCGTCGCGCAACGCGCGGCGCGCGGCGAGCATGCGGCGCGCGAGCGGCTGCGACGCGGGCCCGAAGCCCTGGATCGCGCCGCCCGTGTCGTCGGCGACCTTCGGCGAGCCGGCGACGAGCCCGCGCACCTCGACGCCCGCACCGGGCAGCGCGCCGACGAGCGAGTAGTACATCCGGTCGAGGCCGCCCGCGCGTTCGGGGAACCAGTGCATGCCGATCTGCAACGATTTGATCGGCCGGGAAGATTGGGACATTACGACTGCTCCTGCGTAACCGCATGCTCGACCCGCTCGAACGCGGACGGCTGCGAGGGTTGGCCGATGCGCCGGTAGAGCGCGACATACTGGGCGCCCATGTGGGCCCAGCCGAAACGGGTCATCAGTTCGCGGGCCGCGTCGCCCATCGCGCGGCAGGTGTCGCGCGACGCCGCGAGCGAGCCGATCGCCTGCGCGAGCGCGGCCGGATCGTCGGGGTCCTCCAGCACGATCCCGCAGTCGCGCGTGATGATTTCCGCGCCGCCAGCGGTGCGCGCGGTGACGACCGGCAGCCCGGCCGCCATCGCCTCGAGCAGCGACAGGCTCATCGCTTCGTAGCGCGACGGAAACACGTATGCGTCGACCGAGCGCATCAGCGTCGGCATGTTCTTCACGAGACCGAGGAAATGCACGCGCGAATCGATGCCGAGCGCGCGCGCCTCGTCCGGATACGGGCTGCCGGGCAGATAACCGGCCACCGCGAGATGGACGTTCGCCGGCAGCTTCGTCAGCGCCTTCAGCACGGTGCCGAGGTTCTTGCGCGGCGTGCGCAGATCGCCGACGAACAGCAGCAGGAACGCATCGTCCGGCAGCTTGAACGCCGCGCGATCGGCCTGCGCGCCCGCGAACGCGCTGCCGTCGACGCCGTTGTAGATCACGCTGATCTTGCCGCTGTCGATGCCGAGCCCGGCGATCTCGTCGGCCACCTTCTGCGACACGGCCGTGATCGCGCGCGAACGCCGGTACGCCCAGCGCTCGAGCGCCGTATTCACGCGCGTGTAGACGTACTGGTACGCCGACCACAGCCCCTTCGTCAGCCCGAATGGGTAATACGGGCTCTTGAACCAGCCGCCGTGCACGAAGTGCGCGGTATTCACGTCGGCCTTGATCCACGAAATGAAACCGTTCACGTGCAGCACGTCGTACTCGCCGCGATGCGCGCGCAGCCACCACGCGCTCTTCAGCGCGAACACCTGCTGCTTGACGAGATTCGACGGCCAGAAGCCGCCGACCTTCACCGGCACCCAGCGCACGCGCGGGTCGGCCAACAACTCGGGCGCGACATGCGACGCGACCAGCGTGACCTCGTAGTCTTCGGCCAGCGCCGCGCGCGCGATTTCGTAATTGACGCGGCCCTGCCCGTCGTTATGTCGCACGACGTGCGTGACGATCGCGATTCTCAATGGTCGCCTCCCCGTGAACGCGCGGCGGCCAGCAGGCGCTGTGCCTTCTGCCAGTGCGCCGCGGATAGTATTGAAAAAATGGCCGTGAACAGCAGCAGGCCGCCCGTGCCGATCAGCGAGTTCGTGAACACGAGCATCGCGAACACCGACAGGCACAGGCTCAGGCATGCGCCGACGAACTTGTCCTTGCGCAGCTTGAACGCCGCGCGCAGCGTGCGGGCGAGCAGCATCACCACGCCCGACAGGTACAGCAGCGTGCCGGGCCAGCCGAGCACGAACGGCACGTTCATCACGCCGCTGTCGAAGCTGCCGTACTTGCCGAGCTCGCCGCTGTCGCTCGACAGCTTGGTGGACGCGCCGGTCGCGCCCATCCCCTCGCCGGCGACGTCGGTGAACGCCGTTTGCGCGAAGGTCGCGTAGAACTTGTTGCGGTCGTCGTAGCTGCGGTCGTCCTTCAGGTTCGTGATCGACTGCAGGCGCGCGCCGAGCCGGTCGGCCACCGGCCCGACGGTCAGCAGCGGCACGCACAGCCCGACCAGCACGACACCGCTGATCAGGATCCGCATCCGCACACGGTTGCTCGACTGCACGAGCTGGATCGCGAGCGCGATCACCCAGCCGCCCCAGGTCGAGCGCACGAGACACAGCGCGAACGACACGAAGCCGGCGGCGCCCGCGAACCAGCGGACCTTCTGCGGCGCCGCGAACACGAACACCAGCGCGCCCATGATCGCGAACGCGAACGGCCCCGACGAGTTCATCGTACTGAAGACGCGGACGCCATACGGCACCGGCTCGCCCTGCGAGCCCATGTCCGAGCCGATCATCCACAGCACGTCCCACTGCGGCATCACGAAGTACTGCACGACCCCGTACACGCCCATCACGAGCATGCCCCACATGAACGTGGACAACAGCACGTCGCGGTACTCGGGATAGTCGCGCGAGTTGACCATGATGTGAAAGCCGATCAGCACCGGGTACACCCAGTTTGCGAGGTCGTAGGTCGCGGCCATCACGCCGCTCGACACGATCCCGACCAGATACGCATACGTGAGCCCGAACAGCATCAGCAGCACGGGAATCCCGCGCCGCTGCGCGAGCACGCGGTAATGCCTGAGCAGCCCGAACCCGGCGATCATCGTCACCGCGAGCGGCGCGACCTGGATCAGGCTCGTCGGCGTGAACGCGCCTTTCGACCAGTCGGCGAGACGCCGCACTTCGGGGCTCAGGAACCACACCCACCACATGAAGCCGACGTAGCGCGCCGGGCTCTTGAAATACAGCCAGATGCCGACCGCGATCGCCAGCACCGGAAACGCGAGCGTCAGCACCTTGCCCTGGTGAATGGCGATCAGCGCGGCGGTAAACGTCCACAGCCCGGCCTGCCCGACCCAGTGCTTCGGTTCGGGCAACCGGCTGCGGCTGCGCGACGGTGCGCGTTCGGCGGCAATCGTACTCATCGATCCGCTCTCACCGCGACGACGGGCGCGAATCCGCGAGCGGCATCGCGTGACCGGCCGCCGCCGGCGTGCGACGCCGGCGCAGCATGTCGCGCGTGATCCGCACGTGCTGTTCGGCGAACGCCTGCGTGGTCAGGTCGCGCTCGCGCAGGCACGCGGCCGCGGCACGCGCGCATTCGAGCGCGGCGACCGGATCGGCCACGAAGCGATCGGCAGCCTGGCGCATCGCCGCCGCGTCGAACGCCGGCACGTAGGCGGCGGTGTCGTGCGGGAAGTAGTCGCTGAGCCCGCCGACGTCGGACACGATCATCGGCTTGCCGACCGCCGCCGCCTCGAGCATCACGGTGATGCCCGACGCGTGGAAGTTCGGCCGCAGCGGCACGACGATCACGTCGGCCCACGCGTACAGTTCGTGCTGCTTCGCGAGGCCCGAGGCCGAGCCGATCTTCACGTTCGGCGCATGCCACTCGCGCGGCACGCGGCGCCGCGTCGCGAGCCGCACGTCGTAGCGCTCGTCGCCGCCGAACGCGGCGAGAAACGTGCGCCAGTCGCGATCGCGGTCGTTGCCGATCGCGGCGATCCGCAGCGGCCGGTTCGGCTGCCACTGCCGCGGCTCCGTCGGCGGGAAGTCCTGCGTGTTCAGCCCGTAGTAGACGAACTCGGCTTCGCGCCCGAGAAAGCGGCGGCACAGCTCGGCGTTGTCGCGGGCGAGCGTCGTCAGCGCGTCGGCGCGCGCGAGCAGCTTGCGGTACAGCCAGCGGCGCGGGCCGCCGAACGTGTTCCACTTGTCGAACAGCCACACGCTCTGCGCGAGCAGCAGCGGACGCTTGCCCTGTGCGCCGGCGAGCTTCAGGATCAGCGCGGCGGCGAGATGCTCCTGCTCCGTGTGCGTCCAGATCACGTCGGTGCTCAACAACGCGGCGCGATTGCGCCACGCATGCACGACGTCGAAGCCGAGCGCCGCCTTCAGCGCACGGCGCGCGAGGCTCGCGACGCGGTTCTCGCGCCGGTCCTGCGAATAGGTCAGCCGGAATTCGTCGGATTCCGCGTGGTGATAGCCGTACAGGCAGCCGATGTTCTCGCCTTTCCGGTAAGTACGCGGATCGGCGCCGTAAAACAGGTGGACGTGAACCTTCGTGGAATTCATGCAAGCCTCCGCCGGACCGCCCCAAGGAGGCTGACCGTCCCCTTGGGGGACAGCGAACAAAGTGAGCGTTGGGGTCGTACCATTTCAAGCCCTCCGGGGATGGCCGCGCGTCGTGCGCGCAGCCCGTTCAAGACGTCACCGGCGGCATCGCCGCACGATGGGGGGCAAGGTCGGCGCGGCGCGCATCGCGTGCGCCGCGGCGCACCGCGCGCCAGTGCTCGCGCACGCGCTCGCGCCGCGCGGTATGCAGCGACAGCAGCACATGTGCGAAGCCCGGATAGACGCGCGTGCCGATCAGCGTCCACCACCACCACGCGATCTCGCGCCGCACCGGCGGCAGATGCTCGCGCAGGATCAAATGCAGGTTGTACGCGCCGTTGCTGATCGCATTGAGCGATGCGGCGTCGCGCCGGTCGTCGTCGAAACGCTCGGCCGGAAAATGATCGACCGCGATCGCCGGATCGTAGACGAGCGTCCAGCCGTCACGCTGCACCTGCATGCTGAAACCCATGTCGTTGTGCACCTGCGCGCCGGCGCCGCGCAGCCGCGTGTCGAAGCGCAGACGTTCGATCGCGGCGCGGCGGTAGCTCATGTTCGCGCCCTTGAGCATGTCGACTTCGCGCGCGCCGCCGACGCCCAGATGATGGTTGCCGATGATCTTGCCGGACAGCGTGAGCTGGCCGACGAGCTCGCGCGACTCGTCGAGCACGCGGCCTTTCTCGTGCACCCAGTCGCGGCCGCCGACCGCGCCCACGCGCGGGTCGGCCAGGAACACGGCCTCGATGCGCGCGAGCCAGTCGGCGCGCGGCGCCGCGTCGTCGTCGGTGATCGCGACGACGTCGCCGTTCGCCGAGTCGAGCCCCTTGTTCAGCGCGGCGACCTGCCCCGGCACGTCGACCGGCACGATCCGCAGCGGCAGCATGCCGCCGACCGACGGGTCGGCGAGGCGCTCGTGCGTGGCATCGTCCTCCGGGCGCGCGACCACGATCACCTCGTCGGGCAGCCGCTGCTGACGCTGCAGCGCCAGCAGGCAGCGCGCGAGGTCGGCGGGACGCCTGTAGGTCGGAACGAGCACGGAAATTTTCATCGAGGGTTCTCCAGTCGGCCGGGCCGGCGTTGCGCACGCCGGCCCGGTTTCGTGCAATGCCGTCAGGCGCTCAGGTATTCGTGGACGGCCGCATAGCCGCGGCCGTAGCCACGCGCCTTCGGCGGCACGCCGTTGAAGATCCCGCCTTCCAGATCGACGCCCGCGGTACGCAGGCGCTTGATCGCGTCGGCGATCTCGCCTTCGGTGTGCATGCCCGAGCGCAGCACCATGAAGGTCGCGCCGGCCATGCGGCCGATGATGGTCGCGTCGGTCACCGCCAGCACCGGCGGCGAGTCGATCAGCACGACGTCGTAGCGCTTGCCGAGCCCTTCGAGGTATTGCGGCAGGCGCGTCGACATCAGCAGCTCCGACGGGTTCGGCGGGCGCGTGCCGGCCGAGATGAACGACAGGCCCTGCACCGGCGTCTCGCGGATCGCCTCCTCGAGCGGCGACTGATCGCTCAGCAGTTCCGACAGGCCCGGCTGCGCGGTGAGGCCGAAGTAGCGGTCGAGCATGCCGCGGCGCATGTCGGCGTCGATCAGCAGCACGCGCTTGCCCGAATGCGCGAGCAGCACCGCGAGGTTGACCGTCAGGAAGCTCTTGCCGATGCCCGGCGTCGGACCGGTCAGCACGACCACGCGATTCTTCGCGTCCATCATCGCGAACTGCATCGCGGTGCGCAGGCTCCGCATGCTTTCGACGCTCAGGTCCTTCGGACGCAGGCTCGCGAGGATCGGCCGCGCGCGGCCGCCGCCCTTCTCGGCCATGGCGTCGAGCTTCACCTGCTCGGTGCTTTGCGGCACCAGCCCGTACAGCGGCAGGTTGAAGGTGCGCTCCACGCGATCCGGATCCTCGATGCCCTGGAACAGGTTGCGGCGCAGGAACACGACGCCGGTACCGAGAATCAGCCCGAGGAACACCGCGGCCGACAGGATCAGCACCTTCTTCGGCTTGACCGGATCGCCCGGGCGCAGCGCGGAATCGACGAGGTGGATGTTGCCGCCCGTGCCGGCCTTCTGCACCGACAGTTCCTGCACGCGGTTCAGCAGCAGCACGTAGATGTCCTCGGCGACCTTCGCGTCACGCTGGAGCTGGACGGCCTTCACTTCGGTCGCCGGCAGGCTGCGGAAGCGGTTGCTGAACTTGTCCTTCTCGCCCTGCAGCTCCGCGAGCTGCTGCTTCGCGGCGATCACCATCGGATGCGAATCGGTGAAGCGCTGCGCGAGCGACGCGAGTTGCAGGCGCTGAGCCGCGATCTGCTGCTCGTACTGCACGCTGCCTTCGAGGTAGACCTTCGCCTCGTCGCTCGCGTTGATCGAGCCGGACGTGCGCTGATACTGCGTCAGCGCGGCTTCCGCGCGCTCGAGGTCGGACTTCAGGCGCGGCTCCTCGCCCTTCAGGAAGTCGAGCATCTTGGTCGCTTCGGCCTGCTTCGCGATCACGTGCTGGTTCAGGTACGACTGCGCGAGCGCGTTCGCGATCGCGGCGGTCTGGTCCGGGTCCTTGCCTTCGAGCGAGATCTGCACGACGCCCGTCTGCTTGCCCTGCTCGGACACCTGGATGCCCGACTGGAAGCCGGTGATCGCGTCGAGATCGTTGTAGCGGACCACGGTGAACTGCGTGCCCGGACGCGCGACCAGCTTCTGCACGAGCAGCGTCACGCCGCCGCCCTGCTCCGATTCGCCGACACGGCCCGACAGCAGGCGGTTGCCGTTCGGTCCGACCAGCGTATACGTGCCGTTCGGGCCGGCCGTGAGCGTCATCTTCTTGCCTTCGAGCGCGGGCACGACGTTGATCGTGTCGACGTCGGCGACTTCGCCACCCCATGCATACGACCGCAGGCCGAACCACGCGCGCGACGGCTCGCCGGGCGTCGCGACGCGCGCGGACAGGCTGCCGAGCAGCGGAATCGTCTTCGGCACGACCGAGAAGTTCAGCTTGAACTGCTCGACGACCGGCGTGACGACGCCGCGGCTCTTGATGATCTCGATTTCCGCGTCGGTCTGCGCCTGCTGCGGGCCGCTGTTGATCGTCGCCCCCGTCTGCGTCTGCGTGAGCGCCTGCGACGTGTTGTCGTTGCTCTCGACCCGCACGTGCACGTCGGCCTGGTACACCGGTTTCGCGATGTAGCAGTAGAGGCCGGCAAGCGCGATGACGGTCACCGCGATGCCGAGCAGCAGCCAGATGTCGTCCATCAACACCTGGAGCAGCTGGCCGAGGACGACGTCCTCTTCCTCGGTTTTCGCGGTCAGATCCGCGTAGGCGTGTTTTGCTTGCGTGTTCACCATTCGTTCCCGCTTGAGTGGTGCCGGGGCGGAGGCGCCGCCCCGGCGGGCTATCAGCGCGTGATTTGCCGCATGTAGAAGATCGTCTGGATCGTCGGCAGCACTTGCTGCAGCACACGGTTGAACTGCACCGAGCTGGCCGTGCTGACGTAGACGACGTCGAGCGGCTGGAGCGGGAAGCGGCTCGACAGCATCAGCGCATCCGGCTGCGTCATGTCGAGACGGAACACTTCCGGCTTCGTCGGGTTGTCGCGCATCCCGCGCATCACGTAGATCTTGCGCGGGTTCGCATCGGTGTCGAGGATGCCGCCGCCGGCCGTCAGCGCGTCGGCGATGGTCAGCCTGCCCTTGAGCATCGGCACCGTGACCGGCGTCTTGACCTCGCCCATGATGAACACGCGGCTGTCGCTGCGGTCCGGCACGTTGACGATGTCGCCCTGCTGCAGCATCACGTTCTGCTTCACTTCGCCGCGGTCGAGCACGCCGTTCGCATCGAGCGTGTAGAGCTTGCCGTCGCGCGTCAGGCGCACGCGCTGCAGGTCGGCCTCGGCGGTCGAGCCGCCCGAGCGCGAGATCGCGTCGACCAGCGTCAGCGGCACGTCGCTCATCGCGAGCGGGCCCGGCGTCTTCACCTCGCCCGTCACCTGCACCTTCTGGCTGCGGAACGACAGCACGCGCACGTCGAGCTGCGGATTCTTCACGTAGCGCGCGAGGCGCGTGGCCAGCTCGTCGCGCGTCTGCGCGATCGTCTTGCCCGCCACGTGGATGCGGCCGACGAACGGGAAGAAGATCGTGCCGTCGGCGGCCACGGTCTGGCCGTACGGATCGGCCTGGCCCGGCAGCGACGACGAATACGGCTGCTGCAACGCGCCCGCGATCGTCTGCGTCGTGTTGCCGCCGCTCGAGAACGACTGGCCCTGCGGCGTCGTCAGCTCGGGGTGGTCCCACACGGTGACGCCGAGAATGTCCTGCGGGCCGATGCGGTAAACGTATTGCGACGGATCGGTGTAACGGCCCGGCGGCAGCGGGTGTTCGACCTGCTGCTTCTGCAGCTGATCCATCACCAGCTTCGCGTCGATGTAATGAACCGGATAGGTTTCGGTCTGGCCTTGCCGGCCTTCGTCCTTCAGGTTCGACGAGTCGAGATAGTTGCCGGGCGCGGTCGCGCAGGCCGACAGGAATGTCGTCATCGCGACGGCGAGCGCCAGCGGGCGCATGGGACGTTTCAGCATAGTTTTTGCAGCCATCCTTGAACCAGACGTTCGATCAATGAGTAGCTCTCGCGATAGTCGGCCTCGGGGCCGCCATGCGGATCCGCGATCTCGGCGTCCTCCCACTTGCCCAGCAGGTGGACCTTGCCGCGCGCGAACGGATCGACCGATTCGACGGCCTTGATCTGTTCGCGCTCGCTGACGAGAATCAGGTCGGCGTCGCGCACGATCCGGCGCGACAGCCGCCGCGACCGGTGCGTCGTCGCATCGACGCCGCGCTCGGCGAGCAGTTGCCGCATCACCGGATCGATGCCGTCGCCGTCGTTCGCACGCACGCCGGCGGAGTGGAACGTCACGCGCGGGCCGCCACGCGATGCCGCGTGCGACTTGAACAGCAGTTCCGCCGCCGGACTGCGGCAGACGTTCGCGTGACAGACGATCAGGATGTTCCGGAACATGGCGTCTCGATTCAGGTTACGGGTAACGGCGACGCGCGGATTACGCGTTGGCGCGCGCGGCGCCCGGCACGCGGGCGGCGACGGCCTGGCGCGAGCCGGGGCGGCCGATCGGGTGGTATTCGATGCCTTGCTCGCTCATCGTCTCCGGCTCGTACAGGTTGCGGCCGTCGAAGATCACCGGCGATTTCCATTGACGGCCGAGCGCGACGAAATCCGGGCTCTTGAACGCCTTCCATTCGGTAACGATCACGAGCGCGTCGGCATCGCGCGCGGCCTGCGCCTCGTCGTCGACGAAGGTGAGACGCTCGAGCCAGCTCGGGTGATCCGCGAGATCTAGCGCGAGCACGCGGCGCGCTTCCTGCTGCGCGACCGGGTCGTACGCCGCGATGCGCGCGCCGCGCGACAGCAGCTCGGCGATCAGCTCGCGGCTCGGTGCCTCGCGCATGTCGTCGGTGTTCGGCTTGAACGCGAGACCCCAGATCGCGAACGTGCGGCCCGTCAGGTCCTCGCCGAAACGCGCGACGATCTTGTCGGCGAGCACGCGCTTTTGCGTCGCGTTGACCGACGACACGGCCTTCAGGATCTGCAGCGACTGGCCGTGCTCGTCGGCGGTGCGGATCAGCGCCTCGACGTCCTTCGGGAAGCACGAGCCGCCGTAGCCGCAGCCCGCATACAGGAAGTGATAGCCGATGCGCGGATCGGAACCGATCCCGCGGCGCACGGCCTCGATGTCTGCGCCGAAGCGGTCGGCCAGGTTCGCGAGCTCGTTCATGAACGAGATGCGCGTCGCGAGCATCGCGTTCGCCGCGTATTTCGTGAATTCGGCCGAGCGCACGTCCATGTACAGCGTGCGTTCGTGGTTGCGGTTGAACGGCGCGTAGAGCTTCTTCATCAGCTCGCGCGCGCGCTCGCCCGGCACGTCGTCGTCGCAGCCGATCACGATGCGGTCCGGCCGCGTGAAATCGTCGACCGCCGCGCCTTCCTTCAGGAATTCCGGATTCGACACGACCGAGAACATCGGAGCGTCGCCGCCGCGCTTCGAGAGTTCCTCGGCCACCGCCGCGCGCACGCGCTCGGCCGTGCCGACCGGCACCGTCGACTTGTCGACGATCACCTTGAAGCCTTTCATGTAGCGGCCGATGTTGCGCGCCGCCGCGAGCACGTATTGCAGGTCGGCCGAACCGTCCTCGTCGGGCGGCGTGCCGACCGCGATGAACTGCACGTCGCCGTGCGCGACCGCGGCCTCGATGTCGGTCGAGAAGCGCAGGCGGCCGGCCGCGCGGTTGCGCGCGATGACTTCCTTGAGGCCCGGCTCGTGGATCGGCACGCCGCCGTTGTTCAGGACGTCGATCTTCGCCTGATCGACGTCGAGACAGAACACGTCGTGCCCGATGTCGGCGAGACAGGCGCCGGTGACAAGACCTACGTAACCGCTGCCGATGATAGTCAGATTCATGATGTGTCGGACCTCGTGACCAATGATTCGAAATTCGTGAAACCGGAGTGTCTGCGCGGGATGAAACCGCGTCAGTACGCGTTGCTGCCGGTGAAGCCTTTCCAGAGCGTCAGCACGACGATCTTGATGTCGAGCCAGAACGACCAGTTCTGCATGTAGTACAGATCGAGCTTCACGCGTCCCATCATCTTCTCGATCTGGTCGGTCTCGCCGCGAAAGCCGTTGATCTGCGCCCAGCCGGTGATGCCCGGCTTGATCCGGTAGCGGAACATGTAGCCCTTCACCAGATCCTTGTAGATGTCGTCGTGCGCGAGCGCATGCGGCCGCGGGCCGACGACCGACATCTCGCCCTTCAGCACGTTGATGAACTGCGGCAGTTCGTCGAGGCTCGTGCGGCGCAGGAAGCGGCCGACCGGCGTCACGCGCGAGTCGTTCTTGGTCGCCTGCGTGACCTGTCCGGCGACTTCCTGATGCACCTTCATCGAGCGGAACTTGTAGATCTCGAACTCGTGGCCGTCGATGCCCTTGCGCTTCTGGCGGAAGAACACCGGCCCGCGCGACGTGAGCTTGATCAGGCACGCGATCAGCACCATCGCCGGCGCGAGCGCCGTGAGCGCGGCCAGCGCGAACAGCCGGTCGAACACGAACTTCGGCAGGATCCGCACGTCGGTGATCGGCGACGCCGCGAGGTTGATCGCCGGCACGCCGAGCACCTCGACCACTTCCTGGTTGAAGAACGACAGCGTGCGCACGTCCGGAATGAAACGGATATTCACGAAGTCGTGGCGGAACACCGTCACGATCTGGTGAATCCGGCGCTCCTCCGTGATCGGCAGCGTGAGCCACAGCTCGCTGATCGCGCGGCTGCGCACCAGCCACACCAGCGATTCGAACTGCCGCTCGATGCGCACGTCGTCGAGCGCGACTTCGCCCGGCACTTCGCTTTCGTCGTACACGCACACCGGGTTGAAGCCCGCCTCCGGACGCGCCCGCATCTGTGCGATCAGCCGCCGCGCCGCCGGCGTGCCGCCGACGATCGCCACCGCCTTCAGGTTGTAGCCGCCGCGGCGCAGCTGCCGGAGCACGACGTGCACGCAAGCCTTGGAGCCGGCAAGCAGCGCCATCGTCACGAGCGCCCAGTAGCCGAGCCACAGTCGCGACAGGTCGCCCGACTGGTGGAAGCTGAAGCTCATCAGGATGCCCGCGAGCTCGACCACCAGCCACGCGAACGCGACGCGCCCCACCAGCCCGACGAGGCGCTTGCCGCGCCACGACTGGTAAATGCCGATCGCCGGAAAGAACACGACGACCAGCAGGCAGTCGAACAGCACCGTCGTGCGCTGCAGGTCGTTGAGCCAGATGCTGCCGCCGTGCAGCGCGGCGGCGATCAATGCCCCCAACACGACCATCGCAATATCGATGACTCTCGCCAGCACGCTCAACATGTCCGCTTCCTCTTTGAACAGGCGTTTGCCGAACAGCTCCTCGTGCAGCCCGTGCCGCACCTTCGATTCAAACGTTGCATGACGCTATTGAAGCGACAAGAAAATCGCGCCTCAAGCGCTCAAGTATTTCGAAAAATAATCGGAAATTCTTGCCGCGCGATTCTTGAATTAAATCGGCACGTTTTCCCGAATCGGTCGTGAATCGGGATTTTTTCGAGAACTTTACGGACCCCGGCAACCCTTTGCAGGATGGGGCCCCAGCCCGATTCATCGAATTATTTTTTATTTTTTTATTTGCATCGCGTGCGATAGGGGAAAAATTTCCATGACGCATGCGCGCCGAATATCGCGCATATCGCCCGGTTTTATTGTCGATTTACTTCATGCTACAAAACAGGCACTGACTTCAATCGAGGAGAGTGTCATCATGAATGCTCCGGCCGTGGCAGCCGATACGCGCCCTTCTTCTTCCGCCGCAACCGACGCCGCGACGCGTGTCGCGGTGCAGCCGGTGATCCTTGCCGGCGGTTCGGGCACGCGTCTGTGGCCGATGTCGCGCGAACACTATCCGAAACAGCTGATCGGCCTGCTCGGCGATCATTCGCTGCTGCAGTCCACCGCGCTGCGGCTCGACGGCCTCGCGACCGGTCATCCGCTGAACGACGACGTGCTGATCGTGTGCGGCGAGGATCATCGCTTCACGACCGCCGAACAACTGCGCCTGACCGGCAAGCGTGCATCGATCATGCTCGAGCCGCTCGGCCGCGACACCGCGCCCGCGCTGACCCTCGCCGCGCTGCGGATCGTCGCCGGCGGCGGCGATGCCGTGATGACCGTGATGCCGGCCGACCACGCGGTGGCCGACCAGCCGCGCTTTCATGCGGCCGTCGCGGCCGGCGTGCACTGCGCGGCCCAGGGCAAGATCGCGACGATGGGCATCGTGCCGGGCCGCGCCGAAACGGGCTACGGCTACATCCGCGTCGGCGCGCCGCTCGGCGACGCCGCCACCGGCAACCTCGACGTGCGCCGTCTCGACCGCTTCGTCGAGAAGCCGCATCTCGAACTCGCGCAGCAGTACGTCGCATCCGGCGAATACTGGTGGAACAGCGGGATCTTCATCGTGCGCGCGTCGGTGTGGCTGAACGCGATCCGCCAGCTCGAACCCGAGATCCTCGCGGCCTGCGAGCAGGCCGTCGCACGCGGCAAGGACGACGGCGACTTCTTCCGCGTCGATCGCGACGCGTTCGCCGCGTCGCCGTCGAACTCGATCGACTACGCGGTGATGGAGCGGCTCGTGAACCTGCCGCAGCTGTGCGAAAGCGTCGTCGTGCCGCTCGACGCGGGTTGGTCGGACGTCGGTTCGTGGGACGCGATCTGGCAGATCCTGCCGAAGGACGAAGCCGAGAACGTCGGCCGCGGCCACGTGCTGTTCGAAAACGCCGAATCGACCTTCGCGCATTCGGAAAGCCGGCTCGTCGCGTGTGTCGGCACGCACAATCTCGTCGTCGTCGAAACGCCCGATGCCGTGCTCGTCGCCGACAAGTCCCGCGTGCAGGACGTGAAGAAGATCGTCGGGCGCATCAAGGCCGAACGCGGCGCCGAAGCGACCGATCACCGCAAGGTCCATCGCCCGTGGGGGCATTACGACTCGGTCGACACGGGCGAGCGCTTCCAGGTGAAACGCATCGTCGTGAAGCCGGGCGCGCGACTGTCGCTGCAGATGCACCACCACCGCGCCGAACACTGGATCGTCGTGCGCGGCACCGCGCGCATCACGCGCGGCGACGAAACCTTCCTGCTGTCCGAAAACGAATCGACGTACATCCCGCTCGGCGTGTCGCACCGTCTCGAGAACCCGGGCAAGATGCCGCTCGAACTGATCGAAGTGCAGTCGGGCGCGTATCTCGGCGAGGACGACATCGTCCGCTTCGACGATACCTACGGACGCCAGTGACGCGATGTCCGCCGGGCGCGCCCTCTCGACGGTGCACCCGGCATCGCGGAAATGACGAACACAAAAAAACGCGCGGGCGTCGTGACGGACGACGACCCGCGCGTTTTCGTTCGGACGACGATCAACCTACGCGATACGCGTATTCGCGGCGATCCGCTTGCACCGGGTCGTTGCGGCCCTCGGACAACGCGCCCGCACGACGCTCGGCGATGAAGCGCTTGATGTCCGACTCGGCACGCGCCAGCGCGGACAGGCCGGCCAGCACCTCGCTTTGCTGCGCACGCACCGGTTCGTCGCTCGCTCCATGGCGATCGATCCACTGACGCGCCCAGTCGAGCGCGTACTGCTCCGCTTCCTCCGCATCGGTGAAGCGCGGGCCGATCAGGCCCGAGCGCTCGACGCGCCGGTCGTCCTGCATGATCTCGGCCCACGCGCGGTACATCAGGTTCTGCACCGGCTGCGCGCTGCCGCTGATCGTATAGCCGCGGTATTCGTCGACTTGCGGCTCGGCCGCGGCGAAGCTCGCGGCGGACGGACGCCCGTGACGCAGCCCCGCGGGCTGCGCGCCCGGCACCGCGAACGACGCACCGGACGATGCTTCGGCGGCGCCGTTCGGCATCGCGGTCAGCGAAGCGCCCTCGCCATCCCAAACGTTTGCCTGCGCGACCGGCAGTTGCCACGACTCGGGGTTCTGCCAGAACACGCCGCGCAGACGGTCGTTGTCGGGCACGGGCTCCGCACGGCATGCCGGCGCGACCGGCGCCGGCGGCGGCGGCACGTACGCGAACGTGCGCCCGCTGAACTGGGTCAGCACGTCGATCATCTGCAGCAGCGTGCCGTTCGCGAGCCACTCCTCGTAGCGGCGGCGGCACGTCGGCCCGGACGGATAGCGCCCGGGTAGTTTCGACCACGCTTCACCGGTCGTCAGGATCCAGAGAACCGCGTTGGCGACGACGCGCGGTTCGGCTCGCGGACGGCCTCGACGGTTCAGCCGAATGGGTTCATCGGCGATCAGCGCTGAAAGTCGAAACCACTCTTCATCGTTAAGCTCATCGAAGAACATAGTCGATTTCTCCACGCAGCCAGGCCGGGGCTGCGATTGTCGGCGCCGTCGTCACGCATCGCGTCACGGGGCGGCCCGGTTGCACATTATGGTTATCCGATCGTTGTGCATGCCGGTGCGACACCGCACTTTCACGGTGCCGCCATTCACGGCTATGGCGCACAAACTACGGTCTCACTCCAATGTGGGAATTTTTGTGCACGAAGCATACCATCCTCAGGGTTTATCTCAATATGACAATGACTTAATGTTACGAACTGAAACAACCTGCCATGGATGCGCAATCAATTTACGCTTGAATTTTTTTACGCGATCCTTATGCGAGATGCTGGGAAGCCCCGTCTGGCGGGGCTCTGCGAGGCCCGCCAGGCAGGCCTCCGGCGTTGTTCCGACCCTTGCCCGCAACCCTCCCGGGAATCGCCGCCGAAAATCGGTAAATCAGGGAAAAATTCGTAACAAGATATTCACGGATCGGTAATTCGTTCAAATTGCATTCGACTGAATTTTCCCGTCGCACAATCTTGTTATTGTTTCTCCGCGAGTAATGAAAGCGCTCTGAGGCCGATGCACATCGTTTCCCGGCATGCAAGCCTCGACGGGCCTGTTACATCTCGCCGTAGCGGACAGCCAACGGCGGCGGGCGCGACGATCGGGCGCCGCGTTTCGGGTCGGAACGATGTGGGGAATCCGCGCGATACGGGAAGCGGCGCCGGGCCGCGCGCGTCAGCGCAAGTCGCCGGCCAGCGACGCGGCGACGTCCGCGTCCACGCGTTGCGGCGGCATCGTATAGGCCGGGTGATCGCAGCCGATCGACAGCGTCGCGCCGCCCTTGAGCGCCGCGCGCATCGGCCCGTCCAGTTCGAAGCGCACGAAATGCACGGCCGAGGTCTTCTCCGCGTTGTCGCGATCGAGATCCTCGTCGGCGATCGCATAGACGTCGGGGTGCCCGTCGACGCGCAGGTACACGCGATCCTCGACGCCGATCAGCCGCGCGAGCGCCGCCCGCCGTTCGGCCTCGTGCTCGTATTCGATCTGCAGCGTCGCCTTCAGGTTGGTGCCGTCGGGCACGAGCGGCAGATAGGCTTCCAGTTCGCCTTCGATGCCGGCCTCGTCGAAGATCTTCTCGATGTGCAGCATTTCCTGGATCTGGTAGCGGATCGTGGTCTCGTCCTCGAACAGGAGGCGCAGATGGTTGCCGAGCGCCACCGCGCGGCGGCGCTTGTACGCGACGAGCCGCGCGTGTTCGGCCTTGCGGATCTTCGCGTACGCTTCGAGCGTCAGCAGCGAGTCGCGGGTCAGCGTCATGGCGTGTCCTTGGATAGCGTCGATGTCTTCGTGGAGCGACTGGTTCAGATGCCGTACGCGCGGCGCAGCAGCGTCAGCGGATGCGCGAGCGGCGCGGCGGGCAACCCTTTCTCGTCGATGCCCTGCACGATGTGATGGCCGGCGAGCGCGCAGTCCGACGACACGACATCCGGCTTCGGCTCGGCCATCGCCTTGAACACCGGCGCCCCGATCCGCATCGCGTCCGCATGGAAGGCCTTCTTCACGCCGAACGTGCCCGCATGCCCCGAGCAGCGCTCGACGACGTTCACGCGCGTATCGGGCACGAGCGACAGCGTGTCGGCCGTCTTGCGGCCGATGTTCTGCACGCGCGCGTGGCACGGCACGTGATACGACACGGTGCCGAGGCCCTGCTTGAAATCGGTCTTCAGCAAGCCGTCGCGATGCCGCGCGATCACGTATTCGAACGGATCCCAGAATGCGTCCGCCACCGCGCGCACGGCGTCGTCGCCGGGAAACATCAGCGGCAGTTCGCTCTTGTACATCAGCACGCAGCTCGGGATCGCGCCGATCAGCGCGTAACCTTCCCGCGCATAGCGCTCCAGCACCGGAATGTTGACGGCCTTCTTCGCGGCGACACCCGCGAGGTTGCCCTGCTCGAGGAGCGGCATCCCGCAGCACGCTTCGCGCGTGACCAGCTCGTACGGGATCTCGTTGTGCGCGAGGATCGCGAGCAGGTCGTGGCCGATGCCCGGCTCATTGAAGTTCACGTAGCACGTCGCGTAGATCGCGACCTTGCCGGGCGTGCGTTCGCCGTCACGTACCGGCGGGCCGTCCGAGCGTTTCGCGGCACGCCGAAACTTGCGCGGCGCGAACTCCGGCAGCCATGCGTTGCGATCGACGCCGAGCGCCGCTTCGAGCGCGTGGCGCGCGGGCGGCGTGCGGTTCACCGCGTTCACCGCCTGCGTGACGATCGGAATGCCCGCGAAATGGCCGAGCGCGTCGGTGTTCGACAGCACCTTGTCGCGCAGCGGCGCTTCCCCGCGCTTGTAGCGCGCCGCCTTGCCGCGCAGCATCAGGTGCGGGAAGTCGACGTTCCATGCGTGCGGCGGCACGTACGGGCATTTCGTCATGTAGCAGAGGTCGCACAGGTAGCACTGGTCGACGACCTTGCCGAACGCGTCCTTCGGCACTTCCTCGATGTCGCCCATCGGCGTGTCGTCGACGAGATCGAACAGCGCGGGAAACGCGCCGCACAACGACACGCAGCGCCGGCACCCGGCGCAGATGTCGAACACGCGCGTCATTTCCGCATCGATCGCGGCCTGGTCGTAGAACGCTTCGGACTGCCAGTCGAGCGGATGCCGCGTCGGGGCTTCGAGACTGCCTTCCTTGTGTGGCATGGGGCGCTCCAGCGTGGCGCGCATGCGCGCGGACGCGCCGCCCGCGTGACGCGGGCAGCGATCAACGCACGGCCGGCCGCAGGATGTCGGGCCGGGCCGTGCTGCCTTGCTGCCGGACTCGCGTCAGTCGACGAGTGCGTCGAGCGCCTTCGTATAGCGGTTGGCGTGGCTGCGCTCGGCCTTCGCGAGCGTCTCGAACCAGTTCGCGATTTCGTCGAAGCCTTCGTCGCGCGCCGTCTTGGCCATGCCCGGATACATGTCGGTGTATTCGTGCGTCTCGCCGGCGATCGCCGATTCGAGGTTCAGCCGCGACGAACCGAACGGCAGCCCCGTCGCCGGATCGCCGACTGCTTCGAGGTATTCGAGGTGGCCGTGCGCGTGGCCCGTTTCGCCTTCGGCAGTCGAGCGGAACAGCGCGGCGACGTCGTTCTGGCCTTCGACGTCGGCCTTCGAAGCGAAATACAGATAGCGCCGGTTCGCTTGCGATTCGCCCGCGAATGCGGCCTTCAGATTCTCTTCGGTCTTGCTGCCCTTGAGTTGAGCCATTTGCGCCTCCGTTCGAGTCGGCGCGGCCGCGTGCGAAGCCGGGCCGATGATGTATGTGGGGAACGAAGCGCAGGCCGGACGCGCACGCTTCGTGCCTTTTAATCTAGGCGCTGGCGTTCGCATCCCCCAATAGGCTTTTTCAATCCGCGCGATAGCGGAGGGCGGGAATGAGGGACAGTTGACGGGCGGGGGCGGGATGGGTCGCGTCGTCGGTGGGTCGGCGTTACGCTCGGGATTCGGCTTCTGGCTTCAGGCTTCAGGCGCGACGCCCGGTGCGCTCGCACCGGCGTCGCTCGTCACGCGTCACGCATCCGTCGCGCGCTTCAACAACAATTCCCTTTCGCGTTCGTTGCGGGTCAACTCCGCCGCACGACGGAACTCGACCTTCGCTTCGTCGGCGCGGCCGAGCTTTGCGAGCAGGTCGCCGCGCACGCTCGGCAACCAGTGATAGCGGGCGAGCGCCGGATCGTCGCGCAGCACGTCGACGATTTCCAGTGCCGCGGCGGGCCCGAACGCCATCCCCACCGCCACCGCGCGATTCAGCTCGACCACCGGCGACGGCGCGACTTCGGCCAGCGCGTCGTAAAGCGCGACGATCTGCGCCCAGTCCGTTTCCGACGCATGCCGCGCGCGCGCATGGCACGCCGCCAGCGCGGCCTGCAGCGCATACGGGCCGCGCACGCCGCCGAGCTTCGTCGCCCGCTCGAGCGCGGCGAGGCCGCGCCGGATCAGCAGCGGATCCCAGCGGCTGCGGTCCTGGTCGAGCAGCAGCACGGGCCGCCCCTGCGCATCGGTCCGCGCGTGCATGCGCGACGCCTGCAGCTCCATCAGCGCGACCAGCCCGAGCACCTCGCTTTCGTCCGGCATGAGTCCGGCGAGCACGCGGCCGAGTCGCAGCGCCTCGTCGCACAACGCCGGGCGCGTCCAGTCGTCGCCCGCGGTCGCCGCATGGCCTTCGTTGAACACCAGGTAGATCACTTCGAGCACCGACGCGAGCCGCGCGGGCCGCGCATCGGCGGCTGGCACCTCGAACGGCACGCGCGCCGCCGCGAGCGTGCGCTTCGCGCGCACGATGCGCTGCGCGATCGTCGGCTCGGGCGACAGGAACGCGCGCGCGATCTCGCTCGTGGTCAACCCGCCGAGCAGCCGCAACGTCAGCGCGACGCGCGCATCGGTCGACAGGACCGGATGGCACGACGTGAAGATCAGCCGCAGCAGGTCGTCGCCGATATCGTCGTCGCTCGCATCGGCGAGCGCATCCGCGATGTCGGGGACGACGTGCGCTTCGAGCGCGTCCATTTCATGCCCGAGCTGATCGCGCTTCGCCGCATGCAGCGACTCCTGCCGGACCCGGTCGAGCGCGCGCCGCTTCACGGCCGTCATCAACCATGCGGCCGGGTTGTCGGGCACGCCGTCGACGGGCCAGTGCTCGAGCGCCGCGACGAGCGTGTCCTGCGCGAGTTCCTCGGCCACGCCGACGTCGCGCACCACGCGCGCGGCGCGGGCAATGATCTTCGGCGCCTCGATCCGCCAGACCGCTTCGATCGCACGGTGAGTCGCCTCACGCGTCACGACGCCTGCCCCTGGGTGGCAGCATCCAGCGGCATGGCCATCAGCTCCCATGCGTGGCCGTCCGGATCGTCGAAACCGTGGCCGTACATGTTCGGATACTCGCGCGGCGCTTGCGGCGCGGACCCGCCGGCCGCGAGCGCCTTCGCGACGATCTCGTCGACCTCGGCGCGGCTGTCGCACGACAGGCACGACAGCGCCTGCACCTGCGTCGCCGGATCGACGATGGTCTTGCCGGTGAAGGTCTGGAAAAACGGCCGCACGAGCAGCATCGCGAAAATCGTGTCGCTGATCTTGATGCAGGCGGCCTGATCGTTGGTATAGGCCGGTACGACTTCGAAGCCGAGTGCCTGGTAGAACGTCTTCGAGCGCGGCAGGTCGGCCACGGGCAGGTTGATGAAGACCATCTTGTGCATGACGGATGCTCCGGTGAGATTGGATTCAGGCAGATTCAGGCGTGGGTGCGGCCGACGTGGAGATCGCGGAACCGCTCGACCGCGTCGCTCGGTGTGAGGTCGTCGAGCTCGAACAGCGGCCGCACCTCGATCTCGCAGTCCATTTCGGCGCCGAACGGCGCGGGAAACCGGCGCGTCCATTCGAGCGCCTCGTCGCGCGAGCGCACCTGGATCAGCGTGTAGCCGGCAATCAGCTCCTTCGTCTCCGCGAACGGGCCGTCGACCACCGTGCCCTTGCCGCCGGTGTACCGCACGCGCCAGCCGCGCGCGCTCGGCCGCAAGCCGTTCGCGTCGAGCAGCACGCCGGCCCTGGCCAGCTCCTCGTGGTAGACCGTCATCGCCTCGACCAGCCGGTTGTCCGGCAACGCATCGGATTCGCTGACGGCGTTCGCCCGGATCATGATCATGAATCGCATCGCTCACTCCTTGTCATCGGTGAAAAGGGGCGTCCGCTCATCGGCGCCTTATCCGGACGACGGGCGGCAGACCGCCGGATCGACGTGCCGCGCGACGAATCAGGGTAAATACCGAGGTGCAGCCGTTACAGAAAGCACGGGCCGACCGCGCGCACTTCGACCGTGCACCATTGCGCGGCCGGGCACTGGCGCGCGATCTCGATCGCTTCCTCGCGCGTGTCGACGTCGACGATGAAGAAGCCGCCGACCATTTCCTTCGCCTCGGCGAACGGGCCGTCGACGAGGCGCGTCTCGCCTTCGCGCACCTGCACGCGCGTCGCGTGCTCGGTGCGCTCCAGCGACTCGACGCCGCGCAGCACGCCGCGCGCTTTCAGCGTCTCCGCGAAATCGACCATTCGCGCGTACAGCGCCTGCCCGTCTTCGAGCGTACGTTCGGCGCGCTGGCCGGTCGGTTCGACGATCAACAGCATGTAGGACATGGAAATCTCCTGTGGGGGCCGTGCGCGGACGCGTTCGGATCGCAGGCCGGAACGATGTGTCAGATGCGAAGCGTAGCAGCCCTGGCCGGCCCTGCCTTCATCGTTGGCCGTTCGGCACTGGCCTGATGGCCAATTCGATCACAACACGCGATTTTGCCGTCAGGATGCTTGCCCGACCCTTCGAATTTTCTTCCCGTGGAACGTTCCATGTCACGCCTGCCGCCGTTCATGCCCGCCGCGTCGCTTCGCCATTTTCGCCGCGCGCGCGTAAAGGCCGTGCATGCCTGACACACCGACGCCGCCGAGCCGATCGCGCTGCAATCCATGCCCGATTACAAAACTCCGGCGCAACGGGCCGCCTGTTACGCATCCGCTGCATATCGCTCGTCGGACCACGGTCCCGCCGTCATCGGCCTCGGGCTGGACGACGGCACCGCCTACGGCCATCGCGGGCACAAACCCTGCTCCACGAAGAAATGGACGATTAGTGCAATTGCATCGGCACGGCACGCGCAATGGCACTATTTACCTGACGCATCGGGCGACGCCATATTTACCGGACTTTCACGTCGCGCAACGGCTCGCCACGTCGTTTCGCCCGAAGCGCGAAATTTTTTCAACCGCCGCCGCGCCCCGTCGCGCGGGGCTTCCCGGGAAACTTGCCGACGAATTGAAAATTTGTCTCGAAACTCAATTGGCTGATGTGAATCACATTGGTTGCTGGGATTCGTCTTATCTTCAAATGGGCCTGCAAATCCGGGCTGCAAATCAAATCCAAGGAGGATAAACATCATGGCGCTCACCGACTCGATCGAACACAAGCTGGACCGCGGCCTGTCCGATATCCGTCGCACCGGCCGGCGCGTGGGACGCTCGGCACGCTCGGCCGCCCGCGACCTGCATGCGGACGTGTCCGACGATCTGCGCGGGCTGGTCGATGAACTGGAAGACCTGCTGAAGAACGACGGCGACGGCGATATCGCCGCGCTGCGCAAGCGCGTGCAGTCGCGGCTCGACGAAGCGCGCAGCACGCTCGACTACGCGTCGGGCAGCGCGGCCGCCCGGCTGCGCGATTCGGCCGAGCGCGTGTCGCAAGCCGTGCACGACAACCCATGGCAGACCGCGGGCGTCGTCGCGGGCCTCGCGTTCGTCGCGGGCCTGCTGCTTGCCCGCCGTTGAACGGGGCTGCCCGCACCGCCGCCCGCCCCATCCGTTCTCAACCCGACAACGAAGGAGAAACGCCATGCAGAAGTCTCTCGCCCTGAAGGCCGCCGCCGCCGTCATGCTCGGCAGTCTCGCCCTTGCCGGTTGCACCACCACGCCCGACAAACCCGACAACGCATCGGCCAGCGCGTCGAAACGCGAATCGATCGACGCGAGCGTGAATGCGACGCTATCGCGCCTCTATTCGACGGTGCCAGGCTCGCGTGAACTCGTCGCGAAATCGCGCGGCGTGCTCGTGTTCCCGAACGTGCTGCAGGCCGGCTTCATCGTCGGCGGTCAGTCGGGCAACGGCGCGCTGCGCGTCGGCGGCAGCACCGTCGGCTACTACAACACGTCGTCGCTGTCGGTCGGCCTGCAGGCCGGCGCGCAATCGAAGGCGATCGTGTTCCTGTTCATGACGCAGGATGCGCTCGACTCGTTCCGCAAGTCCGAAGGCTGGTCGGCCGGCGCCGACGCCTCCGTCGCGGTCGTGAAGGTCGGCGCGAACGGTGCGGTCGATTCCAACACGGCCACCGCTCCGGTCGAGGTGCTGGTCCTGACCAACGCGGGCCTGATGGGCGACCTGTCGGTCAACGGCACCAAGGTCACCCGCCTCCACATCTGACGAGCCGTCACGGCCCCAGGGCCGATTTGCTTCCCGGCAACGCCGCGACCCCGGTCGCGGCGTTTTCGCGTGCGCCGCGCGCAGCGGCTATGATGGCGGCACCTTTGCGGGCATACTGCCCATCGGGCCGCCCTGCGCGCGCTTCGCCGCGAACCCGTGACGTTCGCGAGCCGATCGCGCCCGAGGCAACGAAATTCAATCAAACCAGGCATCAATCTGCGCGAACCATCCATGGATAGCGGACACGATCACCAAAAATTCTTCTATTTCCTGCTGTTCGCGGTCACCGTCGGACTGTGCTGGATTCTCGCGCCGTTCTCCGGCGCCGTCTTCTGGGGCACCATTCTCGCGATCCTGTTCCAGCCGGTGCAGCGCTGGCTCGCCGCGCGCTTCGGCAAGCGGCGCAACCTGGCCGCGCTCGTGACGATGTCGCTGATCATCCTGATCGTGATCCTGCCGCTCGTGTTCGTCGCGGCGACGCTCGTGCAGGAAATCGCGTACGTGTACCAGGAACTCAAGAACGCGCAACCGAATTATTCGCAGTACTTCCATGACATCATTCACGCGCTGCCGACGTCGATTCAGAACCTGCTGCAGAAATACGGGCTGACCAACATCCCCGGCATCCAGAAGAAGCTGACCGACGGCGCCGCGCAGATCAGCCAGTTCGCGGCAACCCAGGCGCTCAGCATCGGACAGAACACGTTCCAGTTCGTCGTCAGCTTCGGCGTGATGCTGTACATGGTGTTCTTCCTGCTGCGCGACGGCGGCGAGATCGGCCGCCGCGTGCGCCGCGCGATGCCGCTCGACGAAGAGCACAAGAACCTGCTGCTCGCGAAGTTCACGACGGTGGTGCGCGCAACCGTGAAGGGCAACATCGCGGTCGCGCTCGTGCAGGGCGCGCTCGGCGGCCTGATCTTCTGGATCCTCGGGATCGAGGGCGTCGTGCTGTGGGGCGCGCTGATGGCGTTCCTGTCGCTGCTGCCGGCGATCGGCGCGAGCCTCGTGTGGGTGCCCGCCGCGCTCTACTTCCTCGCGATCGGCGCGATCTGGAAATGCGTGATCCTCGTCGCGTTCTGCGTCGGCGTGATCGGCCTCGTCGACAACCTGCTGCGACCGATCCTCGTCGGCAAGGACACGAAGATGCCCGACTGGGTCGTGCTGATCTCGACGCTCGGCGGGATGGCGCTGTTCGGCATCAACGGCTTCGTGATCGGACCGCTCGTCGCCGCGCTGTTCATGGCGAGTTGGGACATCTACGCGCGCGCCGAACAAGGGGAATGACGCAACGCGTCACGGATGTCGAATCCTGATCACGACGGGCGCCACGGCGCCCGTTTCCATGTCCGGCCCGGCGACCGTCAGCTCGCCGCCATACGGGCCGACACGATGCGCGCGCCCCGCTTCCAGCGGCACGATCCGATCGTCGCGCGCATCGCGCCATGTCGCGCGAACCGCCGCTTCCGCGGGCCGCGAAAGCGGCTGGCCGTCCAGTTCCACGAGCGTCACATGCGCGCCCGGCAGGCGCCGGCCATGCGCATCGAACCGGAGTGTCGCCGCGGTCGCGCTGCTTGACGCGCCGATCGACGGCGCGTCGAATCGCACGTCGTACAGATCGACGAGCGCGCCGGTGATTCGCACGATGCCATTCGCTTGCGCCTGCTCGGCCGCTCCCGCGCCCGACATCGCGAACGCGATGCCGAACCCGGTTGCGACGATCCGCAACCTTGTGCCGATGCGCCGCTTCGTTCGATCGCGCACCGCCGCCGGTGCCGCCTGCCCCGTCTTCGTTTGCATGTTTCGCCTCCCTTTTTGCCGCGCAAATGAAAAACGGCGGCGTGACGCGCATGTCACGCCGCCGTTTGCTGGCAATTACTTTAAGGAGAGCGGCCGGAACAATATATGGGACGAGTCTTAAATTGATGCCGGACGATGCAGACTCAACGCGCGCGCGTGCCGCGGCTCAAGCGTCCGGATCGACGCGCAGCACGAGCTTGCCGCGATGGTCGCCGTCGAACAGTCGATTCAGCACGTCGGGAGCGTTCTCGAGCCCGTCGGCGACGGTTTCCTCGGCCTTGAGCCGGCCGTCGCGCAGCCATCCGGCGAGCGTCTGCACCGCTTCGCGGCTCTTGCGGTAGTCGAGGATCAGGAAGCCGCGCATCGTGAGCCGCTTCGAGATCAGCACGCCGACGTCGTCCGCCGCGCGGCCGCTGTTGTAGTTCGAGATCACGCCGCACAGCGCGACGCGCCCGCCGATCACCATCCGCGACAGCACCGCGCGCATCACCTCGCCGCCGACGTTCTCGAAATTCACGTGCACGCCGTCCGGTGTCGCTGCCTTCAGTTGCTCTCGGAAATCGTCGGCCTTGTAGTCGACGGCCGCGTCGAAGCCGAGCGTCTCGGTCAGGTAGCGGCACTTGTCCGCGCCGCCCGCGATCCCCACGACGCGCGCGCCGTGAATCTTGCCGATCTGGCCGGCGATCGAGCCGACCGACCCGGCCGCCGCCGACACCACGAGCGTCTCGCCGGGCTGCACCGGCGCGATGTCGGTCAGCCCGTAATACGCGGTCAGGCCGCTCATCCCGCACGCGCCGAGCAGCGTCGGCAGCGGCAGGCCCGACTGCGCAGGCAGCTTCACGAGCTGCGCGGCCTGCTCGGCCGGCACGACCGCATAGTCCTGCCAGCCGACCAGCCCCTGCACGAGATCGCCCTGCGCGAAACCCGCATGGCGCGACGCGACCACGCGCCCGATGCCGAGCGCGCGCATCACTTCGCCGATCGCGACGGGCGGCAGGTATTGCGGGACGTCGCTCATCCACACGCGGTTGGTCGGATCCATCGACAGATACAGCACGCGCACGAGTACTTCGCCGTCGGCGAGCGCCGGCACCGGCGTGTCGACGAGCGAAAAGTGTTCGCGGCCGACCCGCCCTTCCGGGCGCGTCTTCAGCAGCAGCTGGCGGTTCACGGGTGTCGACACGATGTACTCCTCCGGTTGTTGTCGTCGATGCGCGTCAGACCGCGCACATGCCGCCGTCGATCACGAGTTCGGCGGCCGTCACGAAGCGGCTTTCGTCGGATGCGAGATAGACGGCCGCATGCGCGACGTCGTCCGGATCGCCGAGCCGGCGCAGCGGAATGCCGCGTGCGAGCTTGCGCGTTGCATCGCGTTCGCCGAGCGACTGGAACAGCGGCTCGACGATCCCCGTGCGAATGAACGCCGGGTGAATCGAGTTGCAGCGCACGTCGAGCTCGCGGCGCGCGCAGTCGATCGCGACCGACTTGGTCAGCGACGCGACCGCGGCCTTCGACGCGTTGTACGCGGTGAAATCCGGTTCGACCTTGAACGCGGCCACCGACGAGATGTTGATGATTGACGCCGGATGGCTCGCGCTCAGGTAGGGCAGCGCATGCTTGCAGCCGAGCACGATGCTCTCGACGTTGATCGCCATCACGCGCCGCCATTCGTCGAGCTCGATCTGCGCGGGCGCGCCGATCGACCCGACGCCGGCATTGTTGACGAGCACCGACAACCCGCCCATCGCTTCGTTCGCCTGCGCGAGCAGCGCCTGCCAGCGCGCCTCGTCGCGCACGTCCTGCGTGGCCGCGAACGCGACCGGCGCCGCGTGTCCCGCATTGAGTTCGTGCGCGAACGCGTCGAGCACCGCCGCATCGGCGATGTCGGTCAGGAACACGCGCGCGCCCTGCTCGACCATCCGGCGCGCGATCGCGCGGCCGAGGCCGCCGGCGGCGCCCGTGATGTACGCGCACTTGCCTGCGAGGCGCGGGGAAACGACTGTCATGAGACCTGCTCCTATCGTGAATCGTCGTGGCGGACCGGTGCCGCGACGGCGGTTGCCGTGCGCGGGCCGACGGCCGCGCGGTTTGCGCGAGTATAGCGAGCCGGCCGCACCGCGTCGGACAAATCGGGCGGGCCGCCGCTGCCGGCCGCGATCGAACGAACGCCAGCGTACGCGATTGCCGCCGATCGATGAAATGAATATTCGTAATGCCCAGTCATAGACCCGGCTCATGACCTTCGCCTCTCCGGGCGACGGGACGGAGCCTGCCCGGCGCGCCGGATCACCGCGAACATCGATTCAATGAACGCGGAACGCCGGATTTTGACAATGAAGAAGAAAGAATTGGATGTGACTCGGCGGGGCCGCCGCCGCGGGCGACAACATCACCTGACACCGGGACACCGACGCCCCGGGAAAAACGCCCTTCAGAACCCGTTGCCGGACGACGTGCGCATGAAGGCACAGAACTGCGGGGAATGCGTATCGATCATCTGCTGGAACGGTGCACGATTCCCGTACGCGATGCCGGACACGAGCAGCAGGCAGACGGCCGCGATGCGCGGCGAGAACGAGCGCTTGTGCGCCCGGTCGTAGGTCCGCAGGAACACCAGCGCGACCAGCGCGCCGAGCAGCCAGCCGACAATGACTTCGGGAATCGTGTGCGAATGGTCGAACACGCGCGCGACGGCCGTCACCGCGCCGACGGCGAGGCCCGCCGCCACGCCCGGCACCTTGCCCGCACGGAAGGCCTGCCACAGCATCGACAGCGCGACGGTCCACACGGACGTCGACAGCATCGTATGGCCGCTGATCACGCGGAAGTCGAACTGCGGGATCTCGACACCGCAGCCCGCATAGAGAATCTTGGTCGCCCCGACCAGGCTCATGCCGGCCGCGAGCAGCACGATCCAGCGCATCGCGAGCCGCCAGTCGGACAGCGCGAGCCAGACCGCGCAGGTCAGCGCGACCGGCAGGGTCAGCGCGGCGTCGCCGATGTTGCTGATTTCACTCCACATAACGGACGTCGAACAGCTGGAAAACGCGCAGTTTAACGCACGCGCGCCACGCGCCTGTTTCAGCCTGTGACAGGCTGTATCAGCCCGCGACACCCGTAATCAGCAGCAGGTTCGTGCCGGTGATGACGGCGAACAGCGTCCATGCGGCGACCTGCATCCTGCGGCCGATCGCATGCTCGCCCATCACGTCGCGATCGCTGACCGACCGGATCAGCGGCCACATCGCGAACGGCAGTTGCAGGCTCAGCAGCACCTGGCTCCAGACGAGCAGTCGCCCGACCGAGTTCTCGCCGAGCCACAGCACGCCGATCAGCGCAGGCGCCAGCGCGAGCCCGCGCGTGATCAGCCGGCGCTGGTAGCACGGAATCTTCGTGTGCAGGAAGCCGTCCATGATCACCTGGCCGGCAATCGTGCCGGTCAGCGTCGAGCTTTGCCCCGACGCGAGCAGCGCGATGCCGAACAGCAGCGCGGCCGCGCCGCCCGCGATCGGCGTGATCAGCCGGTACGCCTGCTCGATGTCGGTCACGTCGTGCTGGCCGGTCGCATGGAACGCCGCGCCCGCGACGACCAGGATCACCGCATTGACGAGCATCGCGACGAACAGCGACACGCAGGTGTCGATCCGCACCAGCGCGAGCGTGTCGCGGATCAGGCCGCGCGCGCCGCCGACGACATGGCGCGTCTGCACGACCGACGAATGCAGATACAGGTTGTGCGGCATGATCGTCGCGCCGACGATGCCGAGCGCGAGCACGATCGCGTCCTTGCGGTCATGGCCCGGATCGCCCGGCACGAGCCCCGAAGCGACCGCATGCCAGTCGGGCGGCGTGATCGCGACCTGCGCGACGAAGCAGAACGCCATCGTCGCGATCAACCCGAGCACGATCGCCTCGATCTGCCGGACGCCCTTGCCCTGCAGCCCGAGGACGATCACGGTGTCGAGCGCGGTGAGCACGATCCCCCACGCGAGCGGCACGCCGAGCAGCAGCTTGAACGCCAGCGCGCAGCCGAGCACTTCGGCGATGTCGCACGCGATGATCGACACCTCGGCGGTCACCCACTGCACGATGCGGCCGAAGCGGCCATAGCGGTCGTAGCTGGCCTGCGCGAGATCCTTGCCCGCGACGAGGCCGAGCCGCGCGGCGAGCATCTGCAGGAAGATCGCGGCGAGGCTCGAGAACGCGACGACCCACAGCAGCGAATAGCCGAACTGCGAGCCGGCCTGGATGTCGGTGGCCCAGTTGCCGGGATCCATGTAGCCGATCGCGACCAGCAGGCCCGGGCCGAAGAAGCGCTTGAGCTTCATCCAGCGCGACGCGCCGGCGTCGATCGTAATGCTGCCCTTTACTTCCGACGGGCAGAAGGGGGCTGTGGCGGTAGTGGGGAGCAAGGGCATGGAAACCGGGGATCGTGATCGCGACACGGTGATTTTACGGTTATCCGGCCCGTTTTCTCCCGCGCATCGGCGCGCGCGCCCCGGCTCGCCCGCTCGCCGCCGGATTTCGCGGGCCGCGGCACGAGTTGCGGATCGGCCGCGCCGGCGCCGTTCGTCAGGATCCGTTCGCGCTCGGCGACGCGAAATTCGGTCGGCGACACCCGCAGGCGCTGGCGAAACAGCTTCGCCAGACGCTCCCCGCTGCCGAAGCCCGTGCGCCGCGCGACCTTGTCGGCCGGCAGCGTCGTGTGGATCAGCATGTGGCATGCGCGCTCGAGCCGCACGTGCTGCACGAACTCGGTCGGCGTCACGCCGATTTCCTTCTTGAAGCGCCGCAGGAAATTGCGCTCGCTCATCGCGGCCGTCTGCGCGACTTCCGCGATCGAAATGCGGTTCGCGCTCTGCGCGCGCAGCCGTTGCGCCGACATCCTGATCGACGGGCTCGCGCTCAGCTCGCGAAACGCCCACATCGACTGTGCATAGCGCTGCTCGACCGGCCGCATCAGGTTGCTGGCGATCTCCTGCGCGGCGCTGTCGCCGAGATCGGCGCGGAACATGTCGAGCACGGCCGAGAACACGTCGGCCTCGCCGGCCTGCAGTTCGATCGTGGCCGCCGTCCGGCGCGCGCGATCGGTTCGCGCGTGACTTCCATCCGTCTGCCGCTGCGACGCCGCGAGCGTCGACAGGTCCATCGCGTCGACGATCCATCGCGCATGCCGGCGGATGTCGCTGAGCCGACGCCGCAATGCATCGTTCCAGTTGACCGAAGCGCGGTCACCATGAAGATGAAAGAACGCGAGCGCACGATGGCCGTGCTCGTCGCCGAGCGGATCGGCGGCGATCTGCACGCCCGACGACGACTGCAGCAATCCCCCGCTTTCCGATACGTACTTCAGCTGGTAATCCGCACTGAACGCGTGCAGGCGATTCGCCAGATTGAAGGCCTCGCCAAGGCGCGCGGCCTGCGCCAAGGAAAACCCCGTACTCAAATAGATTACGACCCACCTCTGATCTGCTGCTTCCACTGCCAAGCCCCCGGACTGTTTCGACTTCTTGTAATACCGTCGAACTGTCAGGCTTATATTTGGTTTGAACGCGTGCGACAGGGACGGCTATCTCGAAATATGAAGCGACGGCATCTTAGCCGAACGGGTCGTGTCTTTGGCATGAAATGGCTGACCGGGACAGTATGATGGCGGATTTCTACAGGCTGTCGCCGAACGCTGGTGCTACCGCATGGAAATGCGCCTGCCGACGGGCAGGCTCGCATCGTGCGCACGATCCGCATCGCGCGTCGGATGCACACGCTCGCGTATCGGGTCGATCGTCATCGACACGCATCGAACGGCATCGATCGTCTCTCTAACGCACGCACCCGCATGCCGTTGTTCGCGCATCCATTAGAATCGCCCCACCGTCCACCACGCCGACTTCGTCCGTGCCCGCCGATCATCGTCTCGATCTGAACCTGTTCCGCGTGCTCGACGCCGTCTACGTGCACGGCGGCATCGGCGCGGCCGCCCGTGCGCTGCACCTGACGCAGCCGGCCGTCACGCATGCGCTCAACCGGCTGCGCGCGCATTTCGACGACCCGCTGTTCGTCCGCCAGGGCAACCGCGTCGTGCCGACCGAGCGCACGCGCACGATCATCGCGGACGTGCAGCTTCACCTCGCCGGCCTGCAACGCGCCGCGCGCGACCCGTCGGCATTCGACCCGGCGACGCTCGACCTGAGCATCGCGGTCGGCATTCGCGACGTGCTCGAATCGATCGCGCTGCCGCAGATCGTCGCCGCGTTCGCCGACGAAGCGCCGGGCCTGCGATTCGTGAGCCGCCGCATCGCCGTGCACGACATCGAACGCGAACTCGCGTCGGGCAATCTCGATCTGGCCGTCGATCGACGCGTGCAGACCGGCCCGCGCATCGCGACCGAACATCTGCTCGACGATTCGCTCGTCGTCGCGATGCGGCACGATCATCCGTTGACCGACGGTCCGCTGCGGCGCGGCGACTATTTCGCCGCACGGCATGTCGCGGTGTCGTCGCTCGGCGAACCGCAATCGCTCGACGTGCTGCTCGGCAACGACGGGCGCTTCCGTCACATCCAGCTCGTGTGCCAGCATTACTTCGCCGCCTGCCAGATCGCCGCGGCGGGCGACCTGCTGCTGACGCTGCCGCGCACGTATGCGCTGCGCATGGCGGCGCTGCTGCCGATCGCCGTGCAGCCGCTGCCGCTGCGGCTCAAGCCGTTTCCGCTGCTCGCGTACTGGCACGAGTCGCGCGAAACCGACCGCGCGCATCAGTGGGTGCGCGAACGCGTCGCCACGCTCGTGCGCCGGAGCGCCGGCGTCGCCGGCTGATTCTGGCGAGCCACGTCGACGCACGCAGCGCCCGCGATTTTCGTCGAGACGGTATGCTGACGGCTCGCACGCCGCGCATCGTCGCTGCCGCCTCTTTCCCCGCTTACCGGAGTCTTGCCATGCCGCTCATCCATGCTGCCGCCACCCTCGCCGCCGACGCACCCGACTACGTCGTCCAGCTGCAGGCCGGCACGCACGCGCTGACCGGCGACGAAGCGCCGCGCGAAGGCGGACAGGGCCTCGGGCCGGCGCCGTTCGAGTTCGTGCTGGCCGGCCTCGCGCAATGCACGGCCGCGACGCTGCGCATGTACATGCAGCGCAAGACGTGGCCGGCCGTGCGGATCGACGTGCGCACCGAACTGCACGCCGATCGCGAAGGACAGCAATACGTGCGCCGCGTCGTGACGCTCGACGGCCCGCTCGACGATGCGCAGCGCCAGCGGCTCGCGGAAATCTGCGAGAAAACGCCGGTGACGCTGTTCATCAAGCGCGGCACGCGCATCGAAACGACGCTGAACTGACGGGCGGCGCAGCGCGCCGCACACGATCGCCACGCAACAAGCAAAACGGGCGGGCCGCGCACGATGCGCGACCCGCCCGTTTGCGGATGTCGTCCGGCGGTCAGAGTCCGAGCGCGGACAGGTCCAGCTTGCCGTCCTTCACCGGCGGGCACCAGAAATACGCGCCCGTCAGCGGTCGCGTGAAACGGAACAGGCCGTCGACGATGCCGTCGTCCGCGCCGCTCATCCGGCGCATCTGCACGTCGAACGCGCGGAACGAACAGCCGAACGCGACGAAGTAGAGGCCCGCGCGACGCGCGTCGGACCACGGCGACGACCGGCGCAGCATGAACGCCTCCGGCTCGAAGCTCTCCTGCGCCGTGCGCTTCACGTGCGCGAACTCGGGCGCGTCGTCGAGTTCCTCGTTGTCCGAGCGGCGGCGGCCGACGATGTGATCCATGTCGCCGGACGCAATGCGCTCCATCTGGTCGAAGTCGTGCAGCCATTGCTGAACCGCGACGAAGCTCGAACCGTCGAGACCCGCGCCCTGCCCCGTGACGATCGCCGCGGCCAGCGCGTCGTCGCCGGTCGGGTTCTCGGTGCCGTCCTCGTAACCCGACAGGTCGCGATCGTTCGAATAGCGGAATCCGTCGACCGCGTCCTGCAGCGCGAACGCCGGCGCAAGCGCCCGCTCGATCGCCCGCGCACGCAGCACGAGTTCGCCGCGATCGTCGCCGCGCAGCCAGACCCAGATGTCGGCCGGCGTGATCGGCAGCGTGCGGTCGTTCACCGCGAACGCCGGATATTCGGTGAGGCCCGGGACCGGACGCCCGAGGTGTGCGGCCAGCGCGTGTCCGAAGCCCGCGACCGTGTCGCGCCCGTCAACGAGCTCGCGCAACGCCGTCAGCGCCGCTGCCACGTTGCCGTTGTTCGAAATCGTGAAAGTGAGGTATCGGGCCGCCGTGTCGATCGGAGCCAGGATGCCTTGCTGAACGTCGCTCATCGTTTCCTCAGGAATGTATCGGGGGTGAATCCGCGCGGCCTCGGCGGCCGGCGCGCAACGGCAAAGTGTAATCGATGCGGCCCGCCGACCCGTGCGGCACCGCACCGCGGAACCCGCGCGAAAAAGGGCCGAAACCCCGAATACTAACCGTATCGACGCTGCAACGCCGCATTCGTCAGACGTTGCGGCGACTCCGGCACTGCTGATAAAATCCCTTCACGTCTTTTCGGCGTCCTTTCAACCGTTCACTTCAGGGAGGTGCAGATGTTCCGAATGCCAGCAGCCTTCCCGAACGTGGTCCCACGGCGCGGCTGATCCAGCCCGTCGTCCGCGCCGGCTCCCGAGTGCTCCGCTAACTCGCCGGCCCGCGCATTTTTCCGACAGTCCGTTTTCGTTTCGCCCGCGTCATCCCCGCGGTCGGGCTGTTGCGTTTTCGACGTTCTCCGAACCGGAAAGTCCCGTCGCGCGATGCGCCGGGCAACGATACATGACCAGAAAAACCACCCATCTGGGCGGCCAGGCATTCCAGGCCGTCTTCGGCTTCACGTTCCGCTACTGGCGCAAGCAGCCGGTGCGCATCGCAACGATCACGACCCTGGCGCTGCTCGGCGCGCTTGCCGACGTGCTCACGCCGCTGTTCGCCGGGCGCCTCGTCGATGCGCTGTCGACCGGCCTGACCGACCGCGCCGCCGCGTGGCATTCGGCCGTCGTCGCGTTCGGCACGCTGGCCGCGCTCGGCATCGGCGCGACGCTGCTGCGTCAGGGCGTCTACCTGAACATCATCACGCTCACGCTGAAGATGATGAGCGAGATCGCCGCTGCGTCGTTCCATCGCGTGCAGCGGTTCTCGACCGACTGGCACGCGAACAGCTTCGCGGGATCGACCGTGCGCAAGATCACGCGCGGAATCTGGGCGCTCGACCTGTTGAACGACACCGTGCTGATCGCACTGCTGCCGTCGGTCACGATGCTCGTCGGGGCGACGGTGCTGCTCGGCACGCACTGGCCTGTCATGGGGCTCGTCGTCGGCGTGGGTTCGCTGCTGTACATCTCGGTGACGGTCGCCGTGTCGCTCGGCATCGTCGCGCCGGCCGCGCGGCTCGGCAACATGTGGGATACGCGCATGGGCGGCGCACTCGCCGACGCGGTGAGCTGCAATGCGGTCGTCAAGGCGTTCGGCGCGGAGACGCGCGAGGAAGCGCGGCTCGCGCGCGTGATCGGCAAATGGCGCCAGCGCACGCGCCGCACGTGGGTACGCGGCACGCTCAACGGCGGGCTGCAGGGTGCGATGCTCGTCGCGATGCAGGCGGCGATGATCGGCGTTGCGCTGCGGCTGTGGGCGAACGACGAAGCGAGCGTCGGCGACATCGCATTCTCGCTGACGATGTTCTTCATGCTGCAGGGCTACCTGCGCGACGTCGGCATGCACATCCGCAACCTGCAGCGTTCGGTCAACGACATGGAAGAGCTCGTCGCGCTCGAGCGCCAGCCGCTCGGCATCGACGATCGTCCCGGCGCGCCGGCGATCCGGATCGGGCAAGGCGAGATCCGCTTCGAGCACGTGACGTTCCGCTACGGCAATCATCCGGTGCCGCTGTACGACGACTTCTCGATGCGCATCGCGCCCGGCGAGCGTGTCGGCCTCGTCGGCCATTCCGGGTCGGGCAAGACGACGTTCATCAAGCTGATCCAGCGTCTGTACGACGTGTCGGGCGGCCGCATCACGATCGACGGCCAGGATATCGCGCAGGTGCGGCAGGATTCGCTGCGCAGCCAGATCGCGATCGTCCAGCAGGAACCCGTGCTGTTCCACCGCACGCTGGCGGAGAACATCGCGTATGCGCGTCCCGACGCGAGCCGTGCGGACATCGAGCGCGCCGCGCGTCTCGCCAGCGCGCACGACTTCATCGCCGCGCTGCCGGACGGCTATGACACGCTCGTCGGCGAGCGCGGGATCAAGCTGTCGGGCGGCGAACGCCAGCGCGTCGCGATCGCGCGCGCGTTCCTCGCAGATGCGCCGATCCTGATCCTCGACGAAGCGACGTCGAGCCTCGACAGCGAAAGCGAGGTGCTGATCCAGCAGGCGATGGAGCGGCTGATGGTCGGCCGCACGACGCTCGTCGTCGCGCACCGGCTGTCGACGGTGCGCTCGCTCGACCGACTGCTCGTGCTCGATCGCGGCAAGGTGATCGAGGAAGGCAACCACGACGCGCTGATCCGCATCGACGGCGGGATTTATCGCCGGCTGTTCGAGCGGCAGGCGCTGGAACTGGCGAAGGGCCTGATCGATTCGCCGCGGCGCGCGGTCAGCGGCGATGCCGGCCCGCGGGGAGAGCCGGCGGAGGCTTGACGGCAACCCGGTCGGGGCCGGACGTGCGGCAACTGCCGCCGCGCGTCCGGCCCCGACGCCGCCCGCCGCGATCACTTATCATACCGGCCAGGCAATTTGCGACGAAAGGCGGATCATGTTTACAGGCATTGTTCAGGGTGTTGGCGTCATCAAGGCCATCAAGGATCACGGCGAACTGAGAACGTTCAGCATCGAATTCCCCGAGCGGTTCACCACCGACATCGAGATCGGCGCGAGCGTCTCGGTCGACGGCGTCTGCCTGACGGTGACGACCATCCACTCACCGCTGCTGATCGACTTCGACGTGATGTTGCCGAGCCTGAGAATCACCACGCTGGCCGACCTCACGACCGGCGCCCGCGTCAACGTCGAACGGGCCGCGAAGGACGGCGCGGAAATCGGCGGGCATCCGCTGTCCGGTCACGTCGACTTCATGGGGACCATCCTGCAAATCGCGTCGTCCGAACACAACCGGATGATCCGCATCGGCGTGCCGGCCGATTTCAAACGTTATGTGTTCGCGAAAGGCTATATCGCGATCAACGGCTGCAGCCTCACCGTGTCGGACGTCGATCGCGACGCAGGCTGGTTCGACGTCTGGCTGATTCCCGAAACGCGACGCGCGACCACCTTCGACGCCAAAGGCGTCGACGACAAGGTCAATATCGAGATCGAGCGCAGCACCCAGGTCGTCGTGGATACGATCCGCGAGTCGGTCAAGGAAACGCTCGGGGAGCTGACCGGCGTCGTGACGGCCTTGCTCGCGGAGAAAGGCATCGACATCGAGGAACTGCTCGCGCGCAACGTCGCGAAACTGCCGAAGGCGTAACGGACGCCCCCCCGGTCCCGGTGATCGGCGCGATCACCGGGTCTCGGTTTCGGTCGACACACCGCGGTCGGCCGCCCCGCGCGCCGCCGTCACTCCGCCTCCACCCGCGCCCCCTTCCCCACCGCCACCCGCTGCGATCGATAAATCCCCGCGTGTCCGGAAAACAGATAGGCGACCACGCAGGCGACGATCGCATAGACGCCGACATCCGCGCCGAACAGTTCGATCGCCATGATCGTCGATGCGATCGGCGTGTTGGCCGCGCCCGCGAACACCGCGACGAAGCCGAGCCCCGCGAGCACCGGCACCGGCAGCGCGAGCACCTGGCCGAGCGCGTTGCCGAGCGTCGCGCCGATGTAGAACAGCGGCGTCACTTCGCCGCCCTTGAATCCCGACGCGAGCGTGACGACGGTAAACGCGAACTTGCCCGCAAAATCGTAAACCGGCAGCGGCCCGCGAAACGCGGCCTCGATCGTCGGAATCCCGAGCCCGAGATACTGCGGCACGTTCAGCACGGTGGCGGCCACGGCCACCAGCGCGCCGCCGAGCACCGGCTGCAGCGGCGCATAGCGCACGACGCGACGGAACCATGCGGTCAGCGCATGCGTCGCGAACGCGAACAGCCGGCCGACGACGCCGAACGCAACGCCCGCGACGACCGTCGCGGCCAGCCCCGTCGCCGACACGGCCGGCACGAACGGAATCGCATACACGGTGTGATGCACGCCCCACGCGCGGCACACGACGTCCGCGACGATCGCCGACGCGACGCAGGTCAGCAGCGCGTCGTACCGTACGCGGCCGATCGCGAGCACCTCGAGCCCGAACACGGCGCCCGCGAGCGGCGTGCCGAACACCGACGAGAAGCCGGCCGCGATGCCGCCCATCAGCAGCACGCGCCGATGCTCGCGATCGAGCCGGAACAGGTGCGTGACGCGATCGGCGAGCGCGCCGCCCATCTGCACGGCCGTGCCTTCACGGCCCGCCGACCCGCCGAACAGGTGCGTGACGACGGTCGCGACGAGCACGAGCGGCGCCATCCGCTTCGGCACGAGCGCCTTCGGGTCGTGAATTTCGTCGATCAGCAGGTTGTTGCCGCGCGCGACCGACTGGCCGAACCGGTGGTAGACCCAGCCGGTCGCGAAACCGGCGGCCGGCAGTCCCCACAACAGCCACGGATGCGCGACGCGCGTGCCGGTCGCCCAGTCGAGCGCGATCAGGAACAACGCGGAAGCCGTGCCGGCCAGCGCGCCGAGCAGGGCGGAAAGCGCGAGCCAGCGGCACACGTAGCGCACGGTCGCGAAAAAATCGGCAGAAGTCGAGAAAAACATGATTTCCAGATTCGACGGGACATCAAAACCTGGGCGGCAGAATACCGCATGGACGGCCTGCGACCTCCTGACGACCCAGGAACACGCAGGCATCATCAGCCGGGCAACCGGCGGTTGAGGGCCGAACCGCGCGCGACGCGCCGGGATCGACCGCAGGGAGGCATGCCATCTCCGCAGGCGGCAATTGTACGCGACGCCGCGCGGCGCCTGCAACGCGGCCCCGCCGGGGTCGCGCGCCGTCAGTCGAGCGGCATGCGCGTCACGCGCGAGATCAGTTGCGGCGCGATCCGCTCGAGCGGCAGGATCGCCGACGCGGCGCCGATCGCGGCGGCCGCCTTCGGCATCCCGTAGACGGCGCTCGTCGCCTCGTCCTGCGCGATCGTGTAGCAACCCTTCGCGCGCATCGCCTTCAGCCCCAGCGCCCCGTCGCGCCCCATTCCGGTCAGCAGCACGCCGAGCGCGTCGCCCTGCCAGCCGTCAGCGACGCTGTTGAAGAACACGTCGATCGACGGCCGGTACGGCGTCTCGGCCGGATGCCGCGTATAGCCGAGCACGCCGCGCGGCGACATGTACAAATGATCGTTGGTCGCCGCGAGCAGCACCTCGCCCGCCTGCGGCACGCTGCCCTCCCGCGCGACACGCACGGGCAGCCGCGTATAGCCGTCGAGCCACTCCGCCATGCCGAGCGCGAACGCCTGGTCGACGTGCTGCACGATCACGAGCGCAGCCGGAAAATCCGCCGGCAGCGCGCGCAGCAGCGCGGTGAGCGCGGTCGGGCCGCCCGCCGACGCGCCGATCGCGATCAGCGTCGGCAGGCCGCGCGCGAGGGCCGGCCCGGGCGGCACGAGCGTCACGGTCCGGCTTTCGAGCAGCCGGCCGATCTGGTCGATCTTCGCGAGCAGCGGCTGCGGCCCCGCATCCGACGGCAGGCCGAGCGCGAGCGTCGGCGTGTCGACCGCGTCGAGCGCGCCGGCGCCCATCGCCTCGTAGACCGACGACGTGTTCGCGCTGACGCTCGCGGTCACGACCAGGATCGCGCACGGCGCGCGCGCCATGATCTGCCGCGTCGCGGCCACGCCGTCGAGCTTCGGCATCACGAGATCCATCAGCACGAGGTCGGGCGGATGCGCGACGCAGAAATCCACCGCCTCGTCGCCGTCGGTCGCCACCCACAGCACGCGATGATCGGTGCGCAGCGCGATCACGCGGCGCAGCGCCTCCACGGCAAGCGGCAGATCGTTGACGATGCCGATGTTCATCCGCGTGCATCCCCGATCAGGTCGTGCACCGCATCGAGCAGCGCCTCGTCGTGGAAACTGCTCTTCGCGAGGTAGTAGTCGGCGCCTGCGTCGAGCCCGCGCCGGCGATCCTCGTCGCGATCCTTGTACGACACGATCATCACCGGCACGCGCTTGAGCATCGGATCGCCCTTGATCAGCGTGACGAGTTCGATCCCGTCCATGCGCGGCATGTCGACGTCGGTGACGACCAGATCGAACGCGTCGCTGCGCACCGCGTTCCAGCCGTCCATCCCGTCGACCGCCACGGTCACGTCGTAGCCGCGCTTTTCCAGCAGCTTGCGTTCGAGCTCGCGCACCGTCAGCGAATCGTCGACGACGAGCACGCGGCGGCGCCGGTCGGCGAGCGCGAGCTGCGGATCGCGCTTGAGCTTTGCGAGCTGTCCGCCGCGCACGAGCTTGTCGACGGAGCGGATCAGGTCTTCGACGTCGACGATCAGCACCGGGTCGCCGTTCTCGAGCAACGCACCGGCCGCGATGTTCTGGATCTTGTTCAGGCGGCTGTCGAGCGGCTGCACGACGAGCATCCGTTCGCCGAGGAAGCGGTCGACGGCGACACCGTAGAGTTCGGGCTCGCCGCCGACGACCACGACCGCCGTGCTCGCGCGCGCGACGTTGGGTTCGCCCGCATCGAGCAGCTGATGCGCGCCGACGAGGCCCGCGCGCCGGCCGTCGAACGGAAAATGCGGCTGCCCTTCGAGCACGTCGATGTCGTCGTGCGACAGTTCGAGCGTGCGGCGCACGTGCGCGAGCGGGAACGCGTACGGCTCGCCGCCGACCTCGACCAGCAGGCTGCGGATCACCGACAGCGTGAGCGGCAGTTGCAGCACGAAGCGCATGCCCGCGCCGGGCTCGTTGAAGATGCGCACCGCGCCGCGCACGCCGCGCACCATTTCCTGCACGGCGTCGAGGCCGACGCCGCGCCCCGACACGTCGGTCACCGCGTCGCGCATCGAGAAGCCCGGCAGCAGCAGGAATTCGAGCAGCTCGGGATCGGACAGCCGCGCGGCCGTCTCGTCGTCGGTCAGGCGCTGGCGCACGACCGCCGCGCGCAATGCGTCCATGTCCACGCCCGGCCCGTCGTCGATCACGCTGACGAGCAGCGAGCCGGCGCTGTGGCGCGCCTCCAGCGTGACGCTCGCCTCGGCCGGCTTGCCGCGTGCGCGACGCGCGTCGGGCGCGTCGACGCCGTGATCGATCGCGTTGCGCAGCAGGTGGCCGAGCGGCGCGTCGAGCAGGTCGAGGATGTCGCGGTCGACCTGCGTGCCTTCGCCGACGATCGAGAAGCGCACCTGCTTGCCGAGCGAGCGCGCGAGATCGCGGACGATGCGCGGATACGCGCGCGTCGCGTCGCCGAACGGCCGCATCCGGCACTGCAGCGCCTCGTCGTACAGCTGCTCGGCGATGTGCGTGCTGCGCCGCTCGAAGCGGTCGAATTCGTCCATGCGCTCGGCGAGCGAGCGCTGCAGATCGTTGAGCATGTGCCGCACTTCGTTCACCGACGCGAGCACGCCCGCGTCGAGATCGTCGGCAAACTGTTCGTACAACAGATCGAGCGAACGGGCCGCATCGCGCTGCGCACGCTTCACGCGCAGCATCGACTCCGCGAACGGCTTGAGCCAGCGCGATTCGACGAGCGACTCGCCGGACAGGCTCAGCAGCCGGTTCAGCGTATCGGCCCGCACGCGGCGCATCGCGCCCGCGCCGGCCGCGCGGCCGGCCTGGACCGGATCGGGCACGGCCGCCGACACGGCGAGCGGCGGCACCGCGGCGCCGGCCCCCACGGATTCGTTCGCGGCGCCGTCATGCTCGCGATGCGGCACGACGGACGGCGGCGCCGGCGGCGGCGCGAAGGCCGAGGCCGAGACCGGCATCGCGTGCGCGCCGTCGGCACCCGTCAGCGCCAGTGCGAACGCCTCGATCTCCGTCGACGACACGGGCTGCGCCTGCGGATCGGCGACGCGCACCAGCAGGTCGACGCCGGCGAGCAGCACGTCGACGTGCGTGGCCGTCAGCGCGATCGTGCCGGCCTGCGCGGCGACGAAGCACTCTTCCATGCGCCCTGCAATGTCGACGCCGAGCGGCACGCCGACGATGCGGGCGGCGCCCTTCAGCGAATGCGCGGCGCGCATGCACGCCTCGAGCGCGACGGAGTCGGGCTCGCCCGATTCGAGCGCGAGCAGGCGTTCGGACAGCGCCTGGGTCTGCGTGCGCGTTTCCTCGCGATACAGCTCGAGCAGCGACAGGTGGCTCAGATCGTCATCGCCGCTCATCGCATGCTCCGGGTCACGGCGTCGAACAGCCGATCGTCGTCGAGCAGGCCCACCGACTTGCCGCGCCACGACAGCACGCCGCGCGACAGGCCGGCGCTCGCGCGCCCGACCGTCGCCGGCACGGGCACCCATTCGGATGCGCTGAAGCGCAACACGCCCTCGACTTCGTCGACCGGAAACACGACCGGCTCGCCCTGGTGCGCGGCGACCAGCAGCCGCGTGAAACGGCCGTCCGCGCCGCCGTTGCCGCCCTTGCCCGCGTCGAGGCCGAGCAGTGCGCCGATCGAGATCGCGATGCGCAGCGTGCCGCGAATGTTGACCACGCCGCGCACGGCCGAATGACGGCGATACGGCAGCGAATGGATCGGACGCGTGCCGGCGATCTCGCGCAGCACGCCGATCGGCAGCGCGAGCCATTCGTCGGCGACGCGAAACGCCAGCGCCGCCTGGCGCGTATCGTCGTCGCCATGCGCGCGGGTCGCGTCGAACGCGCTGATCCGCTGCGTGGCGTCGGCCATCTCGGCGACGCCGAGCGGGCGCTCGAGCAGCTTCGCCGCGTGATACGCGTAGACCGGACAGTTCAGGCAGCGCAGGCAGTCGGCCAGCCGCTCGCACGAGCGGTCGCCGTGCGTGCCGATCCGGTTCCAGCAATCGTCGACGCCGAGCGTCGTGTCGTCAGTGGCAACGGCGTCGCGGTTCATTCTTTCCTCGGTCATCCCGATGTCGGCTCCCAACCCGTATTCCCGTTATCCGGCCGAGCGTCGCGCACGCTCGAGCAGCCATCGCGCGCCGGCGCCGTCGCCGCCGACGTCGAGCAAGGTCGCGAGATGCGTCAGCGCTTCGTGGTGCGTCGGCCGCAGATACAGCGCCTTCCGGTAGAAGTCGCCCGCTTCCGCGACGCGTCCGCGCGCATCCGCGATCAGCCCGTTCAGGTAGAACGCGTCGGCGTGCGGCCCGGCGTGCGCGGAGAATTGCGCGAGCACGCGCTCTGCCTCGTCGAACGCGCCCGCGTTGGCCAGCGCCTGCGCTTCCTCGAGCGTCGGTGCGGCGCTGCCGGCGACCGGTGTCGCCGGTGCGGGCGTGTCGGGCACGTTGGTCACGTTGGCCACCCGGGCCGGCGAGTCGGCGTGCAGGTCGGCCCGCGGTTCGAGCGCCGTCGGGCGCTCGGCCGGCGCGAACGCGGCGCGCGACGGCGCGGCATCGCTCCACGTCGGCGGCACGACAGCCAGCAGCGGGCGCGTCGCGGCCGGCGGCGCCACCGTGAAGCGCTCGGCGCGACGGTGCGGCGCGATCGCGGGCATCGGTGCCGCATGGCCGTCCGCCGCGGCGCCGCCGCGCACGCGATGAAACGCGAACGCCAGCGGTACGCGCGCCGAGCGCATCCCGTGCCGCATCGCGACGCCCGTTTCGGCGGGCCCGACGAACAGCATCCCGTCGTCGGCGAGCGAGTTTTCGAGCGAATCGATCACGCGATCCTGTGCGTCGCGGTCGAAATAGATCAGCACGTTGCGGCAGAACACGAAGTCGTAGCGGATGCCCGTGTCGGGGCCCGGTTCGACCAGGTTCGCCTGGCGAAACTGCACGCACGCGCGCACGCGCTCGTCGAGCAGCCAGCCGTCGGCGACCGGCGTGAAGTAGCGGCCGCGGAATTCGGTCGACGTGCCGCGAAACGCATTGCGCCCGTAGCAGCCGAGCCGCGCCTGTTCGATCGCGCGGGCGCTCAGGTCGATCGCGTCGATCGTGAAGCTGGCCGGATCGAGCCCGGCGTCGAGCAGCGCCATCGCCGCCGAATACGGTTCCTCGCCGGTCGAGCACGGCGCGCTCAGCACGCGGATCACGCGCCCGGGCATCGCGGCAAGCCGCTCGGCCGCGAGCCGCGCGAGCGTGGCGAACGCCTCGCGATCGCGGAAGAACCACGTCTCCGGTACGACGAACAGTTCGATCAGCGCGCGCCGCTCGTCGGCCGACGCGTTGAGCTGCTGCCAGTAGGCGTCGAGCGCTTCCGGCGTGACGGGCGGCCGCGCCGCCGACGGCAGGCGCTCGCCGTCGCCCTGCAGCGCCTGCACGCGCTCCGTCAGCGCGCGGCTCAGGAAATCGTTGCCGAGCGAATCGGGGTCGATGCCGGTCTCGCGCAGCAGCCAGCCGCGAAATCGCGAATCGGGTTCTTTCATGCGGACTCCCCTCCGTGGCCCGGCAGGCCGTCGAACAGATACAGGCGCGCGACGTCGTCGATCAGGTCGGACACCGAGACCTGCTGCACGATCCCGTCCGGCGTGTTCGCGACGCGCCCGAGCCAGCGGGTGCGCGCGGTCGACACGCCGCTGGCGCGGAACGCGGTGCGGTCGATTCGCAGCGTCTGCGTCGCGCGCTCGACGATCAGGCCGACCACGCGATCGCGGTCGGGCTGCCCGACGCGATAGCGCGCCATCACCAGCCGCGTCGACCGCAGCGCATGCGCGCGCCGCCCGAGCGCCAGCATCGGCACGTCGATCACGGGCACGGGCTGACCGCCGCGCATCAGCAGCCCGGCAATCCATTCGGGCGCGCCGGGCACGGCCTTGGCGGTCGCAAGCGGCAGCACCTCGTCGATGTCGGCCGCGTCGAGCGCATAGCGCTCGCCGTCGAGCTCGAACATCAGGAACAGCGCGTGCGCGCCGCCGTGCGACTCGGCGCGCGTCACGCGTCGACCTTGAAGCGCGACACGCTGGTGCGCAACTGGTTCGCGACGAGCGTCAGGTCGTCGATCGCCTGCGACGACTGGCGCAGCGATTCGGCCGTCTGCTGCGCGGCCTCCGACAGTTGCGACAGCGCCTGCGTGATCTGCTCGGCGCCGTTCGCCTGGGTCTGCATCCCTTCGTTGACCATCTGGAAGCGCGGCGCGAGCGTCTGCACCTCGGCGATGATCTGCGACAGCTGTCCGCCGACCTGCTGCACGTCGAGCATCCCGCGGCGCACTTCCTCCGAGAACTTGTCCATCCCCATCACGCCCGCCGACACGGCCGACTGGATCTCCTTCACCGTCTGCTCGATGTCGTACGTCGCCACCGCCGTCTGGTCGGCGAGGCGGCGGATCTCGGTCGCGACGACCGCGAAGCCGCGGCCGTATTCGCCGGCCTTCTCGGCCTCGATCGCCGCGTTCAGCGACAGCAGGTTGGTCTGGTCGGCCACCTTGGTGATCGTCGCGACGACCTGGTTGATGTTCAGCGCCTTCTCGTTGAGGATCGCGAGCTTCGCGTTCACCGAACCGGCCGCGTCCATCACGCTGCGCATCGTCTCGCCCATCCGCGTGAGGCCGCTCTGGCTCACGCCGGCGAGCGTCGCCGACTGCTCGGCCACGCCGGCCACCTCGTTCATCGTGCGCAGCAGGTCGCGCGACGTCGCGAAGATCTCGCGCGAGGTCGCGCCGATCTCGGTCGTCGTCGCCGCGGTCTCGTTCGCGGTCGCCTGCTGCTCGCGCGACGTCGCCGCGATTTCGGCGACCGACGTCGTCACCTGCAGCGACGACTGCTGCGCGCGCGCGACCAGCTCGGTCAGCTCGTCGGCCATCCGGTTGAAGCCCGTCTCGAGCGTGCCGAATTCGTCGCGGCGGCGCAGGTCGAGGCGGCGCGTCAGGTTGCCGGTGCGCATCACGTCGTGCACCTCGACGAGCCGCGCCATCGGCACGGTGACGGAACGGTACAGCCCGTAGCCCAGCCCCAGCGCGGACAGCAGCACGATCGCCAGCGCGGTCGCGAGGACGATCTCGGTGTCCTGCACGGATTCGCGGATCAGTTTCGCGGACTGGTCGGCGAACTTGCGGTTTTCCTGCACCAGGATATTCGCGTTGCGCACGACCTCGGCCCACGCAGGCTGTACCTTCGCATAAGCGGCGACGGCCTCCTCGCGCGACGCGCGGCTCTTCTGCACCGCGTCGTTCAGCAGCGGCAGGTAGCGGTCGAAGGCGCCGCGAAACGCCGCGAAGCGCTGACGGTCGTCATCGCGGAACGTCGTGTTCTGATAGTCGACCGACAACGACTCGATCTCCTTGAGCGTCTCGCCGATCTTCGCGAAATCACGCTGCACGAGTTCGGGATCGGTGTCGACGAACGTCGCCTGCTGCAGCGTCGCGAACGATTCGTTGACCGCCCCGCGCAGCGACGCCGCCAGATACACGCCCGGCAGCGAATCGCGTTCGATGCTGACGGCCTCGGTGTTGATCGCACGCAGGCGCTCGTAGGACACGCCGGCCGTCACCAGCATCAGCACGAACAACACGCCGAAGCTGAACAGGATACGGTTGCCGAGCGTCAGCCGGGCGGTGCCGATCGTCGGGTGCAGGCTTTCATTGGTCGCGCGAGGCGTCACGGTGGCCATGTTCGTTATGGGCTTTCTAAAATCAGCGTTGAAAAAAACCGCGCCCGCCCGCGCGCCGGACGGCGCGCCACGAGCGCATCGGGGTCTGCGGGCGGCGCGGCACCGGCCGGCCGCGCCGCGAAATCATCGCTCCGCTTGCGCCGGCAGCCGAAGCGCGACCATGAAGCCGCGCGCCGTATTGCGCATCAGGATCTGGCCGCGATGCCGCGCGGCCGTCGCGCGGACGAACGCAAGCCCGAGGCCGAAGCCGCTGCGCGCCGCGCCATGCGCGGATTCGAGCCGCACGAACGACTCGGTCGCGGCCGTGCGCTGCTCGGGCGCGATGCCGGAGCCGGCGTCCTCGACGCCGATCAGCCACGCACCGCCGTCGTCGCTCAGCGTGCAGTGCACGTCCGTGCCGGCCGGGCCGTACTTCAGCGCGTTGTCGATCAGGTTCGCGACCGCGCGCGTGAGCATCATGCGGTCGCCCATCGTCACGCACTCGGTGCCGGGCACGTGGGCAAATACCCGGCTGCCGAATCCGGCCGCCTTCTCCCACAGCTGGTCGACGGCGTCGAGCACGATCTCGTTGAGACTCAGGACCTCGTGCGCGCGGCGTTCCGACTGCGCGCGGGTCAGGTGGATGAAGCCGTCGGCGAGCGCGAGCGCGCGCCGTGCGTGGCCGGCAATGCGCTCCATGATCGGCGGCATGTCGCCGTGCTCGGTCCGGTAGACCTCGAGCAGCGCGAGGATCGACGTCTGCGGCGAACGCATGTCGTGCGACAGGAAATCCAGCGCTTCGTCGCGCTGGCGCGACATCAGGTACGAATTCGAGTGATAGCGGATGCGCGCGGTCAGCTCCATCGCGTCCGGGAGCTTCACGAGGTAGTCGTTCGCGCCGGCGATGAACGCCTCGCGCTTGACGATCGGCTCCTCCTTCGCCGACAGCACGATGATCGGCACGCGTGCGGTGTCGGTGTCCGCGCGCCACGCGCGAACAAGGTCGAGGCCGTCGATTTCCGGCATCACGAGATCCTGCAGGATGACCGTCGGCTTCACGTCGCGCGCGACCGCCATCGCCCGATGTGCGTCCGTGCACACATGCAGGTCGATATCGTGCTCGCTGCGCAATGCGCGGCGGATCACCTCGCCGACGAACGGCTGATCGTCGACGAGGAGAACCGATAGCCCCGACTCCAGACAATCCGGCGCATTTTCACCGCTGGATTCTTTCATAAATACCGTTTCAAACGCCAAATCTCCAATTGATTCTTTCATAGGAGTTGTTTATCCGACTTGGACGCCATCTTAAAACTGGCGGCGGAGAAATCCGCCAATTGTTGCCGATCTGGCCTGTCGGCATTGCCTCGCGGGGATCCGAGCGCCGAATTCACCCCGACGACGGTCGCATTACCTCCGCGCGCTTTCTCTCAATAAAGATAACCGGCTGATTCTAAATGAAATTAGAACACAGCATCTATCTCCTTCCGGTTTAGTTTTGCCAAATATGGTGAAAGAGCGGGATTCAGATAAATCAGATCATTTCCGGATGCGAAAGACGATAACGTTTGCGAAGCCGGCGCCGCGAGGTTTGCATGCGCTGCAAGGCCGTCGTGTCGAACGCTTTGGGGCCGGATTCCGAAGCGGCGGAATCGGGAGAGATGGAAGGGGAAAAATCGTGCGCCGCGCCTGGATCGGCGCGACGCGAAGGCTCGCGGCACCGCGCGACGAACACGATCGGCGCGGCCACGCGGCCGCGCGTTCATGGCGTGCGCGCCGCCCGCTACCCGCGCGCGTGCTGCGCGGACACTTCCTGCAGGTCGAGATCGCGCTCGAGCATGTGCAGCATCTCGTCGTGGATGCGGCCCGAACGATGCAGGCGCAACAATTCCGCACGCCCGGCCTTGATCGCGGCCAGCACGACGTCGTAGTGCGCGGTGCGTACCTCCGCCGGATAAGCAGGCTCGTTCTTCGCCCGCTCGGTCAGTTCCGCGCGATACGTGTATTGCTCCAGCAGGCGCGGGTGAATCACCTTGCCGCTCTCGTCGCGCACCAGCGGCTGGATCGCCGCGAGCTGCGCGGCCTCGATATGCGCCCACGCCTGCGGCTCGGTCAGGTGATGCGCGGCGCGCTCCTCGCGCTGGGGCAGGCGCAGCAGCCGAATCAGCGGCCCGATGGTCGTGCCCTGCATGAGCACGGTGACGAGGATCACCGCGAACGACGCGACCAGGATCACGTCGCGGCCCGGCATCGCCTCCGGCAACGACAGCGCGATCGCCAGCGTCACGACCCCGCGCATCCCGGCCCAGCTCATGATCGTCGCGGCCTTCCAGTCGGGTGCGGCACCACGCCGAATGATCCCGCGCACCGGCACCTTCAGCGCCTCGACCGCGTAGATCCAGACGAAGCGCGACACGATCACCGCCACCAGCACCGCGAGCACCGGCGGGACCATCGTCGCGAGCACCTGCTCGAAACCGCCGAGCCGGTGGATCGCGCCGCGCAGCGACAGCCCGATCAGCACGAACACCAGCGCTTCGAGCAGGAACACGATGACCTGCCAGAACGCGGTGCCGCGCGTGCGCACGGCCGCCGAGAACACCTCGTGCTGATGCCAGCCGACGATCATGCCGGCCGTGACCGTCGCGATCACGCCCGACACCTCGACCATCTCGCCCGCGATGTACGCGATCCAGCCGGCGATCACCGCGACGGTAATCACCAGATAGTCGTCATCGAGCAGCTTCAGGAACCACACGACGAGCTTGCCGACCAGGAAGCCGACCACGACACCGCCGAGCCCGAGTTCCGCGAAGCGCACGACCGCGTGCTCGAGGCTGAACGCGCCCGTCAGCGCGGCGGCGACCGCGAAGCGGAACAGCACCAGGCCCGCCGCATCGTTCAACAGGCTTTCCCCTTCGAGCAGCACCATCAGCCGGCGCGGCAGCGCGACGCGTTCGAGCACCGCCTTCGCGGCCACCGCGTCGGGCGGCGACACGATCGCGCCGAGCGCGAAGCACGCGGCCCACGGCAGCGACGGCACGACCCAGTGCACGGCGAAACCGACCGCGAACGTCGTGAACACCACCGCGCCGATCGCGAGCATCATGATGCCGCCGACGTTGCGCTTGAATTCCTCCCATACCGAGAAATACGCGCCGTCCATCAGCAGCGGCGGCAGGAACACGAGCAGCACGAGTTCCGGATCGAGGTTGATCGGCGGCAGGCCGGGAATGAACGCGATGCCGATGCCGCCGATCAGCAGCGCGGCCGCGGGCGGCAATCGCAACCGCTTGGCGATGTATTCGAGCGCGACGATCGCGAGGAATGACAACAGAATCAGCTTGAATGCCGAGACGGGGGACATGAATCGACCTCGTGAGGAATGAATGCGCACGCCAGCCGGTGTCGTACCCCGGTTGGCCAATTCGCGCGATTACATCACGATGCGATGCAGGCAGTCGAGCGCGTTCGGCAAGCACGGCGCGCGGTGCCGCCACGATGACGCAATGGCGGGCATCGCCGCGCCCGTCGGCGTGCGCCGAGACGAAAACGGCACGCGGGCCGGCACGATCGCCCGCCCGCCCGCGTGCCGTCAGCCGTCAGGCCGCCGCCCGTCGCGCTAGCGGCGCCGCACGACCATCAGGCGCGGCTCGGTCATGTCCTCGATCGCGTAGCGGATCCCTTCGCGGCCGAGCCCCGAATCCTTCACGCCGCCATACGGCATGTTGTCGACGCGGAACGACGGCACGTCGTTGATCACGACACCGCCCACCTCCAGCTCGTCCCACGCACGCTGCGCATGCGCGAGCGAATCGGTGAACACGCCGGCCTGCAGCCCGAAGTCGCTGTCGTTGACGCGCGCGAGCGCATCGTCGAAGCGCTCGAACTTTTCGAGGATCGCGACGGGACCGAATGCCTCCTTGCGGTACAGGTCCTGTTCCCGACCGACGTTTTCCAGCAGTGTCGCCTCGAACATCGCGCCGTCGACCTTGCCGCCCGCGACGATCTTCGCGCCCGCCGCGACGGCCGCGTCCATCCAGCCGGACAGCCGGCGCGATTCGGATTCGGAAATCATCGGGCCGACGAACGTCGACGGATCCTTCGGATCGCCCATCTTCAGCGAACGCGTCTTCGCGATCAGCTTGTCGCGCAGCGCGTCGTACAGATCCGCATGCACGAGGATCCGCTGCACGCCGATGCAGCTCTGGCCCGACTGGTAATACGCGCCGAACGCGAGACGCTCGACCACGTAGTCGAGCTGCTCGCGCTGGTCCGCGTCGACGATCGCCGCCGCGTTGCCGCCGAGCTCCAGCACGACCTTCTTCTTCCCGGCCTTCTCCTTGAGCGCCCAGCCCACGGCCGGCGAACCGGTGAACGACAGCAGCCTGAAGCGCTCGTCGGTCGTGAACAGGTCCGCGCCGTCGCGATGCGCGGGCAGCACCGAGAATGCCCCCTTCGGCAGGTCGGTTTCGGCGAGCACCTCGCCGATGATCAGCGCGCCGATCGGCGTGCGGCTCGCGGGTTTCAGCACGAACGGACAGCCCGCGGCCAACGCGGGTGCGACCTTGTGCGCGGCGAGGTTCAGCGGGAAGTTGAACGGCGAGATGAACGAGCACGGGCCGATCGGCACGCGCCGCGTATAGCCGGTGTAGCCTTGCGCGCGTGCCGAGATCTCGAGGTTGATCACCTCGCCGTCGATGCGCACCGACTCCTCGGACGCGACGCGGAACGTATCGATCAGCCGCGTCACTTCGCCCTTCGAATCGTTGATCGGCTTGCCGGCCTCGATGCACAGCGCCTCGGCCAGCTCGTCGAATCGCTCGCGAAAGCGCGCGACGCAGTGGTCGAGCACCGCCTGACGCTTGTACGCCGGCAACTCGCGCATCGGCTTCGCGGCGTCGACCGCCGCGCCGATGGCCGCATCGATCGCCTTCGCGTCGGCCAGCGCGACGCGGGTCGCGACCTTGCCGCTGAATTTGTCGGTCACTTCCAGATCGGTGTTCGCGTAGACGGCCTCGTTGGCCAGATAGTACGGATAGGTATCCTTCAGCATGGAACGCTCCTTCCGGTGAACTGCGGATTCAGAGTTGCGCCGACAGGCGCTTGATTTCGCGGTTGAGCACGCGTTCGTTGTCCGAATAGTCGATCGGCACGTCGATCACGTGCACGCCCGGCGTCGCGAAGCAGTCGCGCAGCAGCGGCTCGAGATCGTCGGCCGCTTCGACGCGATGCCCGTGCGCGCCGTAGCTCTGCGCATACGACACGAAATCGGGGTTCTTCAACGTCATCGCGAAATCGGGGAAGTTCATGTTCTCCTGCTTCCAGCGGATCATTCCGAACGCGTCGTCGCGCAGGATCATCACGACGATGTCGAGCTTCAGCCGCACGGCCGTTTCGAGTTCCTGCGAATTCATCATGAAGCCGCCGTCGCCGCACACGGCGATCACCTTGCGCTGCGGATGCACGATCTTCGTCGCGATCGCCGACGGCAGGCCCGCGCCCATCGACGCGAGCGCGTTGTCGAGCAGCAGCGAGTTCGGTTCATGCGCACGCCAGTAGCGCGCGAACCAGATCTTGTACATCCCGTTGTCGAGACAGACGATCCCGTCGGTCGGCAGCGCGTTGTACAGGTCGTTCACGATCCGCACCGGGTACATCGGGAAGCGCGGGTCGTGCTGGCCTTTCTGCAGGTGCGCGTCGAAGTGCTCCTTGATCATCGCGAAGCGCGCGAAATCCCAATGCGGCTGCGGCGCAATCGCCTCCTTCATCTGCCACACCGCGTTCGCGATGTCGCCGACCACCTCGATCTGCGGGAAGTAGACGGGATCGACCTGCGCGCCGAGGAAGTTCACGTGGATCACGGTCTTGTCGTCCGTGCGCATGAAGAACGGCGGCTTCTCGATCACGTCGTGGCCGACGTTGATGATGCAGTCCGCATGCTCGATCGCGCGGTGCACGAAGTCGCCGTCGGACAGCGTCGCGTTGCCGAGCCACAGCGGATGCGTTTCGTCGATCACGCCCTTGCCCATCTGGGTCGTGAAGAACGGGATGCCCGTCTTGTCGACGAATTCGAGCAGCATCTTGCAGGTCGTCTTGCGATTGCCGCCCGCGCCGATCATCAACAGCGGGTGGCGCGCGGCCTGGATCGCGTCGACCGCGTGCGCGACCGCCTTCTCCTCCGCCACCGGCCGCCGGCTGTAGCTGCGCGGAATCGGCTTGCCGTCGCCCTCCTCGTGCGCGATGTCCTCCGGGAGTTCGAGATGCGCGGCGCCGGGGCGCTCCTCCTCCGCGCGACGGAACGCCTCGCGCACCGCCGACGGGATGTTGCCGATCGACACGATCTGTCGCGTGAACTTCGTGAGCGGCTGCATCATGCCGACGACGTCGACGATCTGGAAGTGCCCCTGCTTGCTGGACTTGATCGGCTTCTGCCCGGTGATCATCAGCATCGGCATGCCGCCGAGCTGCGCATACGCGGCAGCCGTCACGAAGTTGGTCGCGCCCGGCCCGAGCGTCGCGAGACACACGCCGGTGCGGCCCGTCAGCCGGCCGTAGGTGGCGGCCATGAATCCGGCCGCCTGCTCGTGCCGGGTCAACACGAGCTTAATCTTCGATCGCCGCAGCGATTCGAGCAGATCGAGGTTTTCCTCGCCGGGGATGCCGAACACATACTCGACGCCTTCGGCTTCCAGCGCCTTCACGAACAGATCCGATGCTTTCATGGGGGACTCTCGGTTGATGCCGCCTGCCCGGCTTACGAGCGCGCGACGTTCAGAACACGCGCCGGCCTACGGCACGCGGACGCTTTACCTACTGGTGACCACGGCACTGCCCGCCGCGTAACGCACGGCGGTGCCTCCCTGTGCAGGAGGACAAACGGATCCGCCCGCGCGCGGCAAGCACGCACGGGCGGCAAGGACGTTTTTGATTGTAGACGGATTCGCGGAATTCCGACTTCGGCCGAATGGCCGGGTCCGGCCGCGCAAAAGGATCGGCCTGACGGCCAATTCGCCCTCAAACGGCACGCGCGGCCCTATCGTTGGACGCACCCCGATTCCATTCACCAAACCTGTGAACCATGGTTGACATACCGCGATCCATGTCCTACAGTGCGCCTACGTTCAGTATCCGGACTACCGACGTCTTCGACGCGTGGTTTGCCCGCCTGCAGGATCGCGTCGCCCGGCGGCGCATCCAGGCGCGCATCGACCGTCTGTCGATGGGCAACCCGGGCGACTGGAAATCCGCCGGCTCACCCGTCGTCGAAATGCGTGTCGACCACGGCCCCGGCTATCGCGTCTATTACGTCAGACGCGGAACGATATGGGTGATCCTGCTCTGCGGCGGCGACAAGTCGACGCAACAGGCGGACATCCGCGCCGCGCACGCGATGCTCGAGCGGCTCGACCTGGAGTGATCGATGGACAAGATCAAGACCCGGCCGTGGGATTCGGCCGAACACCTGAAAACCGACGACGACATGGCCGACTACTTCGAGGCCTGTCTGCAGGAAGCCGGCGACGACCCGGCCTTCATCGCGCATGCGCTCGGCGTGATCGCCCGCGCGCGCGGCATGTCGCAGGTCGCGCGCGATGCGGGCCTGTCGCGCGAAGGTCTGTACAAGGCGCTGTCGCACGACGGCAATCCGAGCTTCGGCACGATCCTGAAAGTGATCAAGGCCCTCGGCCTGCAACTGCACGGCGCGAAGGCACACGCTTGATTCAGCGGCATACGGCGGCGCGCCACGTGCGCGACGGCCGCACCCGCATCAATGCAACCACTCGGCCGCCCAGCGCGGCACCAGCGAGACCAGATACAGCCCGAGCCCGATCAGCCCGCCGACCAGCGTGCCGTTGATGCGGATGTACTGCAGATCCTTGCCGATGTTCAACTCGATTTGCCGCGACATCTCGCGCGCATCCCAGTTGCGCACCGTATCGCGGATGTGACGCATCAGGAAATCCGCGAAATCCGGCGCCATCTCGTGCACGGCCTTCTCGACGTGCTCGTTCAGCGACGCGCGCAGCGCCGGGCTCTCCGCGAGCCGCGCGCCGAGCCAGCCGCCGAGCGTCGCGGCCTGCCGGTGCAGCGTCGAATCGGGCCGCGCGAGATCGGCCTTCAGCCATGCGCGCAACTGGTCCCACAGATCGCGTACATAGTCGTTGAACGCGTCGCCGTCGCGGATGTAGCGCTTGATCTCGTCGCCCTTCGCGATGAATACCGGGTCATGCTTCAGCCGCTCGGTGAGCCGCACGACCGTGCGGTCGAAGCGCTGCCGCAATTCGTGCTCCGGATCCGCCGCCACGCCCTCGAGCACGCGGCTCACCGCGCTCGCCAGCATGCGCGCGCCGTTCTCGCCGAACCACTGCGTCGGCATGATCTTCTCGACCTTCGGGTATTGCGTCTTCAGCCATTCGACGATGAAGCCCGCGATCACCTCGCGGTTCTCTTCCTTGTCGAGCACGTCGACCACCTGCCCGATCGCGTCGTCGAGCAACGCCTGGTGACGGCCGTCCTTCGTCAGCGTGTCGAGGATCGCGCCCACCGATTGCGACAGGTCGATCCGGTCGATCACCGCGCGGAACGCGTCGTGGACGAACGACTGGATCCGCGCATCGTCGGTCATGTCGAGCGCGAAGCTCATCAGCTTCGTCACGTAGCCGCCGAGCGCGTCGGTGTTCGCGGGCTCGCCGAGCCATGCGCCGAGTTTCCGTGCGGGATCGTGCTGGCGAATCTGCGCGACGAGTGCGTCGGGGCCGAGGAATTTCTCGCGCACGAACACCGCGAGGTTGTCGGCGATCTTGTCCTTGTTCTTCGGGATGATTTCGGTGTGGCGCGACACGAACGGGATCGGCACGCGGCGGAACAGCGCGACGACCGCGAACCAGTCGGCGAGCGCACCGACCATCGCGGCCTCGGCCACCGCCTTGAAACCGTCGACCCACGGGCCGCGCGGCAGCAGGATCGTCGTGACGAATACCGCGACCGCGGCCAGCAGCAGCCATAGCGCGCGGCGCTTGCTGCGTTTCAGTTCGAGGGCTTTGTCTGGCGTCATGGGCGACCGGTGAAACGGCAATGCCGCTAATATGCACCGATCGCCGGCCCGCGACAAACCCGCGCGCGTGGCGCGAGCCGGAAAGGTTGCCCGGAACAGGTGTCCCTCGACGTTTCAGCGACCCGACGCGAACACGGCCGCGCCGGCCGCGTTCGCGCACTGCCTCAGAGAAACGTCTTCAGGTTCACCGCCGGATCGGCGAGCTTCGCCGGATCGGGCACGGCGCCTGCCGCGATCAGGCGCCGCGATGCACCGATGTCGCGCCCCAGATTCGCCGCGGCCACCGCGGCGATCTTCCCGTCGTCGTCGAGCCCGAACACCGTGAACGGCCCGCTCGCGGGATCGCCACGCACGACGGTCGTTCGCTCGCCGCCGAACAGCCCGAGCATCTGCAGGTTGCAATCGTACTGATCGGACCACAGCCACGGCAGCTCGGCATAGATTTCGTCCGCACCCAGCAGGTTCGCGGCCGCGACCGCCGGCTGATTCTCCGCGACCTGCCACGACTCGATCCGCACGTGACGCCCGAGCAGCGGATTGAAGTGCATCGTCACCTCGCCCGCCGCGAAGATCGCGCGATCGGCCGTCCGGCATCCCGCATCGACACGGATGCCGTTGTCGACCGCGAGGCCGGCCGCCTGCGCAAGTTCGACGTTGGGCACGACGCCGATGCCGATCACGACGACATCGGCCGGCACGTCGCCGCGATCGGTCTCGACGATCGCGCCGCCGCCCGGTGCGCGACGAATCGCGCGCGGCAGCGTGGCCATCTGGAAGATCACGCCGCGTGCGTCATGCAGTTGCCGCGCATACGCGCCGACGACTTCCGGCAACGCACGCTGCAGCAGGCGTTGAGCCGGGTCGATCACCGTCACGCCGCAACCGAGCTGGCGTGCCGCGGCCGCCACTTCGAGGCCGATGAAGCCGCCGCCGAGCACCGCCACGCGACGCCCCGGCGCGAGCTGCGCGCGCAACGCACGCGCGTCGGCAACGGTGCGCACGTAATGCGGGACGACGCCGTCGTCGACCGGCCCGCCGAATGCACGCACGCGCGAACCCGTCGCGAGCACGAGCCGGGCGTACGGCAACGTCGCGCCGTCGTCGAGCCGCACGCGCTGCGCATCGCGCTCGATCGCGTCGACGCGCGTGCCGAGCCGCAGCTCGATGCGCTGCGCGTCGTACCAGGCCGCATCGCGGATGAACGCGCGCTGCTCGCCGCCGTCGCCCAGCAGCGCGTCCTTCGACAGCGCGGGCCGATCGTACGGCAGCTCGCGCTCCGCGCCGATCATCACGATGCGCGCGTCGGCGTCGCGCGCGCGCAGCGCCTCGGCCGTGCGCCGCGCCGCGTGGCCGGCGCCGACGATCACGAACGGGTCAGCCGACATTGACTTCCACCTGACCGTCGACGATCCGGATCGGATACGTCCGTACCGGCTCGGTGATCGGCGCGCATTTCGGCGCACCGGTGCGAATGTCGATCAGCCCCTGGTGCAGCGGGCATTCGACGCAGCCGTCTTCCACATAGCCTTCGGACAGCCGCGCGTGACCATGCGAACAGAGGTCGTGCATCGCGAACAGTTCGTCGCCGATCCGGAACACCGCGATCGGCTTCTGGCCGGCGACGCGCGCGGCCGGTTCGTCTTCGGAGAATTCGTCGAATGCGCCCAGCGGATGCCATTCGGCGAGCGTTGCTTCGGTCATGTCGTTTCCTTCGCAGTCAGATCGGGGTGGCGAGCAGCGTCTGCACGCGCGACGTGTCGTAGATCACGCGCTTGGTCTTGTAGCGCAGCCCGTCGGGCGTGCGCACGACCGTGTCGTAGTACTTGCCGGCCTGGTACACGTTCGATTCGCCGTTGCTGCGCGTCTGCACGACCACGTAGTTGCTCTCGGTGTCGATCTCGCCGTCGCGCTCCGCGACGATCGTGAGGCCCGACGTCATGTGCCGGTACGTGTGCTCTTCAAAGATGTTCGCGTGCCGCAGCGACACCACGCGGTCGCGCAGCATCCGCTGGTTCGTGCAGTGGACGATCCCGACCGGCAGCCCGAGATCCGCGTTCTCCTTCGGCACGATCTCGTACGTGCAGTCCTCGGTGAACATTTCCGGCCAGTGTTCGAGCCGGTCGTTGTCGAGGTGGCCGATGTAGCGGTTCTGGAGCATGTAAATCTCGAACCACGTCTTCATGTCTTCCGTCAGGTTTTCCATCGTTCCGCGCTCCCGCTTCAATAGCCCATCAGCTTCTGGTACCCGACCCAGAACTTGCGGATCAGGCTTTCGGTGATCACCGTGTCCTGCTGGTCCGGGTTGCCGCGCGACATCTCGATCACCGACGTCGCATCCGCATCTCGCACCGTGCCGCGCTGCACCAGTTCGGTCGCCTCGGTGTCCTCCATCGAGATGTAGCCGGCCGGCCCGACCAGGTTCGCCTGCTTGATGCGCAGCGCGCGCAGTTCGGGCGTGTCGTCCGCGTAGCCGAAGAAGTGGAAGATCAGCTCGAAGTTGTCCGGCCCCTTCGGCAGGATCTGGCGCGCGACCAGCGTGTTGTGGATCTGCTGGATCACGAGTTGCGGAAAGATCGGCTGGATATGGTTCGTGCAGTCCTCGTCGTATTCCGACACGAGATCGAGGATCGATTCGTCTTCCAGATGGAAGCCCTCGTCGAACGAGCGGATGTTCTGCTGCTTGTACGCGGCCGACGTGTCGTCGCCCGTCTTCGTCACGGTGATGATGCTGTGCAGCCCGTGGTTCGCATCCGGAATCGAGCGCGCCTTCATCCCGACGCGGAAGATGTTGAAGGTCGTATGGAACAGGTGCAGCATGCTCGCGTGATACGGATCCTTCACGTTCTCCATGTACAGCTTCCAGTTCGACTTCGAATACTGGCGCGTGCAGCCGAGATACTCGATCGGCTTGTGGAAGATGCGGTCGATCCACGGACGCATCTGCTCGCCGAGATAGTCGGGCAGCGGCGCCACGTCATCGCTGAAGGTCGCGAACACGAGCCCGCGATAGCTGTCGACACGCAGCTTGCGCAGCCCGTGCTGCTTCGGGTCGAAGTCGGCCGGCATCCCGGTCATCCCCTTCTGGCCGCGCCGGAACGGCACGCCGAGCAGGTTGCCCTGGTTGTCGAAGCTCCACTGGTGGTACACGCACGTGTGCGAGCTCGCGTTGCCGCGCGACTTGCGGCACACCTGCGCGCCGCGGTGCGCGCAGCGGTTCACCCATGCGGACAGCGTGCCGTCCTCGGTGCGCGTGACGACGACCGGCGTGTCGCCGACGAACGTGCTCTTGAAGTCGCCGGCGTTCGGGATTTCCGCTTCCAGCGCGACGAAGTTCCAGGTCGGCCCGCGGAAGATGCGTTCCTGCTCGCGATCGTAGACCGCGCGCGAGCTGAACACCTTGTACGGCACGCGCGAGCCGTCGTCGTGCGGAAAGCGCACATCGGACGCGTCGTCGCGCGCGGCGAATACGACGGGCGATTCTGTCTGCTCCATGTCGGACTCCTTCTGGTTCCGTTTCGTTGATTGCATGGAGCCGATTTTTGAAAAGCTAATATTCGGCGTCTATCCGGAAAGTGCGATTGCGGCGGCGCAATATCCACTTTCGGCGGATTTCTGCGCTAGCATGGCGACACACGCGACCCGCGCACGATCGTGACCCATTCGTCGGATCGAAGCGCCCGTCGTTCATACCAAGGCCGATGCCCATGTCCCCAACGTCGTTCGAGCCGCTTGCGCTGCGTGCGCACCGGCTGTTCGAATCCCGCGATCTCGACGAGACGCGCGAGCGGATCTCGCGCGTGATGCAGCCGCATGCGCTGCTGCCGAGCGGCCGCGTGCAAGGCGCGTCGCATATGGATTTCGTGCGGCTCGGCGGGCTCGGGATCGGCACCATCGCGTTCGGCGACGCGATGCGCGTGCAGGTCGACGCCGTCGACGGCTATTACCTGCTGATGTTCTGCCTGTCCGGGCAGGCGGAGGTCCACGCGATGGGGCGCCGGCTCGGCGTCGACGGGCAGACCGGCGTGCTGTGCGCGCCCGGCGAGCGCTTCGACGCGGTGCTGTCCGCCGATTGCGAGCAGTTCGTGCTGCGCATCGATGCCGCGACCGTCGGCTCGCTGACCGGCGACCCGCGCGCGATGCTCGACCCCGTGCTGCACATCAGCGATGCCGCACTCACCGCGTGGCGCCAGCAGTTGATGCTCGTCGCCCGCTCGCCGGCGCTGCTCGAACGGGCGAACGCGAACCCGCGCGTCGCGTCGCAGCTCGAGCATCTGCTGATCGATTTGCTGATCGAAGGCCACCCGCCGTCGGCGCCGAGCGCGCGCCAGGATCCCGCGCCGGGCTTCGTGCGGCGCGCGCAGGAGTTCGTGAACGCGCACTACGCGCAACCGCTGCAGCTCGCCGATATCGTCCAGGCCGCCAACGTACCGGAGCGGACGCTGCGCGACGCCTTCCTGCAGTTCCGCGGGATGAGCCCGATGCAATACCTGCGCGCGACGCGGCTCGAGCATGCGCGGGAGTTGCTGCGCGGGTCGGTGTCCGAGCGACGGATCGCCGATATCGCGCTCGATTGCGGGTTCACGCATCTCGGGCGATTCGCGATCGCGTACCGGGAGAAGTTCGGCGAATCGCCTTCGGAGACGCTCGACGGGAAGCGGTAGGCGGTAGACGGGCGCGGGCTCCCCGCCTTGGCCGATTGCCGGCCGGCGCAGCTTGCCGGCTTGCTGCCCGCCTGCATCAGCGGCATATGACATCTGCATCGCGATACCGGCTCCGTATTCGGCCTGGCCCGCCGAATTTGACCGTTAGTTGCGGTCAATACGGAAATGACCGCCGCTACGCCGCCGGCGCGATCATCTCCCGCGCGATCGCGCAGAACGCGGTCGTCGCGGCGCTTTCGCCGTGCAGCCGGCGGCTCATGATGATCGGCGAGGTCGCCGTGGGTTCCGGCAGCCGCCGATAGACGACGCCCTTCACGCGCACGCCTTCCACGCTTTCCGGCACCAGCGACACGCCCACCTGCGCAGCGACGAGCCCGAGCGCCGTCTGCAGTTCGCGCACCTCGTGCACGGCCGCCGGCACGAGCGCGCCGTCGCGCAGCGCGGACAGTTGCTGGTCCGCGAAGCTCGGTCGCGGCGTGCTCGGATAGACGATCAGCGTTTCGTTCGCGATGTCCGCGAGCGTCAGCGGCCGGTCCGGATCGGCGAGCGGATGCCCGACCGGCAGCGCCGCGATGAGCTTTTCCTCGATCAGCGCCTCGCGCACGAGCTGGTCGTCGTCGAAACGCAGGCGGCCGAACCCGACGTCGATCCGCCCGCCCTTCAGCGCGCCGAGCTGCTCGAGCGTGAACATTTCGATCAGCGACAGCTCGACGCCCGGATGCGCCTCGCGAAACGCGCGGATCACGTCCGGCAGCGCGCCGTAGAGCGTCGACGGCACGAAGCCGATCACGATCCGCTCCGACAACTGCGCGAGCCGCCGCGTCAGGGGGCCGAGCTCGTCGGCCTGTTCGACGACGCGCGTCGCCTGCGCATAGAACACGCGGCCCGCGTCGGTCAGTTTCAGCGGCCGCGCGCCGCGCTCGAACAGCGGCAGCCCGACCTCGTCCTCGATCGCCTGGAGCTGGCGGCTCAGCGGCGGCTGCGTCATGTGCAGCCGCTCCGCGGCCCGCGTGATGTTCATTTCCTCCGCGACGGCGATGAAGTACCGAAGCTGGCGCAATTCCATTTCATGCCTCGAAGGTATGGAAGTAGTCGGAAAGAGTGTTGGACGCCGCCGGGCGGGAATTCCTACCATGTGCACCAACAGGAGGAATCGCATGATAGCAACTACCGCCACCGTCGAACGCATCGAGACGCTGCTCGTCGACGTGCCGACGATCAGGCCCCACAAGCTCTCGGTCGCCACGATGAATTGCCAGACCCTCGTGCTGGTCCGTGTTCGATGCACGGACGGTATCGAAGGCGTCGGCGAGGCGACCACGATCGGCGGTCTCGCGTATGGCGAGGAAAGCCCCGAGAGCATCAAGGTCAACATCGACACCTACTTCGCGCCGCTCCTGCAAGGCATGGACGCGACGCGCCCGGGCGCCGCGATGGCGCGTGCGCGCAAGCTGTTCCAGGGCAACCGGTTCGCGAAGTGCGCGATCGAGACCGCGCTGTTCGACGCGCAGGCGCGCCGCCTCGGCGTGCCGCTGTCCGAGCTGTTCGGCGGCCGCACCACCGATGCGGTCGATGTCGCGTGGACGCTCGCGAGCGGCGACACGCAGCGCGATATCGCGGAAGCCGAGGCGATGCTCGACGCGCGCCGCCATCGCGCATTCAAGCTGAAGATCGGATCGAACGCGGTCGACGACGACGTCGCGCACGTGATCGCGATCAAGCGCGCGCTCGGCGAGCGCGGCGACGTCCGCGTCGACGTGAACCAGGCATGGACCGAAACCGACGCGATCCGGGCCGGCGCACGCCTCGCGGAGGCCGGCGTGAGCCTCGTCGAGCAGCCGATCGCCGCGACCAATCGCGCGGGGCTCAAACGCCTCACGCAGCTCGCGCAGATTCCGATCATGGCCGACGAGGCGCTGCACGGCCCCGTCGATGCGTTCGCACTCGCGCAGGACCGCGCGGCCGACGTGTTCGCGGTGAAGATCGCGCAATCGGGCGGCCTGCTCGGTGCGGCGAGCGTCGCATCGATCGCGTCGGCGGCCGGCATCGACCTGTACGGCGGCACGATGCTCGAAGGCGCGGCCGGCACGATGGCGTCCGCGCAACTGTTCAGCACGTTCGGCTCGCTGAAATGGGGCACCGAGCTGTTCGGCCCGCTGCTGCTCACGGAGGAAATCCTCGTCGAGCCGCTGCGTTACCAGGATTTCAAGCTGCACCTGCCGGCGACGCCCGGCCTCGGCATCGCCTTCGACTGGGCCCGCATCGAACGGATGCGACGCAACGCCCGCTGATCCCGCATGACACGACAACCGAAACCGGAGACACAGATGAACAAGCAAGCCATCGACGCCCTGCTGAAAACCTTCGACGACGCCGCGGAAAAGCCCGGCAACCCGCGCGTGCGCGCGATCGTCAACCGGATCGTGAAGGACATCTGCTACACGATCGAGGACTTCGACGTGCAGCCGAGCGAGTTCTGGACCGCGCTCAACTACCTGAACGAAGCCGGCCGTGAATTCGGGCTGATCGCCGCGGGCCTCGGCCTCGAGCGCTTCCTCGACGTGCGGATGGACGAGGCCGAGGAAAAGGCCGGCTTCCACGGCGGCACGCCGCGCACGATCGAAGGGCCGCTGTACGTCGCGGGCGCGCCGGAATCGGTCGGCCATGCGCGTCTCGACGACGGCACCGATCCGGGCCAGACGCTGATCATGCGCGGTCAGGTGCTCGGTCAGGACGGCGCGCCGATCGCGAATGCGCTCGTCGAAGTGTGGCACGCGAACCATCTGGGCAACTATTCGTACTTCGACCAGTCGCAGCCGGCGTTCAACCTGCGCCGCTCGATCCGCACCGACGCCGAGGGCCGCTACAGCTTCCGCAGCGTGCTGCCGGTCGGCTACAGCGTGCCGCCGGGCAGCAAGACCGAGCAACTGCTCGACCAGCTCGGCCGTCACGGCCATCGTCCGGCGCACATCCACTTCTTCGTTTCCGCGGACGGATATCGTAAGCTGACGACGCAGATCAACATCGAAGGCGATCCGCACATCTGGGACGACTTCGCATTCGCGACCCGCGAGGGGCTGATCCCGAAGATCAAGCAGGCCGAGGGCGCGGAAGGCAAGCCGTATGGCGTCGACGGGCAATTCGCGCTGATCGACTTCGATTTCTCGCTGCTCAAGGACAAGCAGGACGTGCCGGCGAGCGAAGTCGAGCGGGCGCGTGCACAGGCCTGAGCGGTCCCGTTCGACGAATCGACAACGCAAGGAGCGCAGGATGCTGTTTCATGTGGAAATGACCGTCCGTCTGCCGGCGGACATGGATCCGGTCAAGGCGGCCACGCTGAAGGCCGAAGAGAAGGCGATGTGCCAGCGGCTGATGAACGAAGGGACCTGGCGGCATCTGTGGCGGATCGCGGGGCAGTATGCGAACGTCAGCATTTTCGACGTCGAAAGCGTGCAGCAACTGCATGACGTGTTGAGTCAGCTGCCGTTGTTTCCGTATATGGAGATGGAAGTGCGGGCGCTGTGCCGGCATCCGTCTTCGGTGCGGGAGGATGATCGGTGAGCGAACGCGACGCGCGGCGCGACTGAACGGCCGCGAAGAGTACGACACGGGCGGCCGGCGATTTTCTCGCCGGTCGCCCGTGTCGCTTTGCAGCCGTCACGTCCAGGTATCGCCCCGCATCACGACGATGCGGCGACGATCACCGCTCCTGCGCCAGATGCGCCGCGAACCCCACCGTCCCCGGCGCGATCTCCGCCTTCAGCGTCAGCGCCGGAATATCGTAGTCGCCCGCGTTCTGCCGCCGGAACGGAATCGGCTGCGCGGTCCACAGTTCGTCGAGACGTTTGCCGAGCGCAGCACGCGTTTCGTCGAAACGCGCGTCATCCATCCGGTGCGTCTGGTAGATCACGAACGGCGGCAGCACGTCGAAGCCGGGGTAATAGAGAATCCCGTGCTGGATCGGAAACAGCACGTCGTCGATCGGCCCGTTGATGCCGCGTGCGCTGTAATGCGACTCCCAGCCGCCCGTCGTGACGACGATCATCGCGCGCTTGCCCGCAAGCGAACCTTCGCCGTAACGGTCGCCCCAGTGCAGGTCGGAATGTTCGCCGACGCCGTATGCAAAACCATACGCATACACGCGCTCGACCCAGCCCTTCATGATCGCCGGCATCGAAAACCACCACAGCGGGAACTGCAGGATCACCGCGTCGGCCCACTTCAATTTTTCCTGTTCGCGCGCGATGTCTTCACTTTGCGTGCCCGTCGCGAACGCGTGCTTCGAATCGAGCGACGGATCGAAACGCGCGTCGGGCGTGCGATCGGTCACGTCGTTCGCGTCGAACGCGGCCTTCCAGTTCATCGCATACAGGTCCGTCACCTGCACGCTATGCCCCGCCGCTTCGAGCCGCTCGACGGCAAAGTCGCGCAGCGCGCCGTTCAGCGAACGCGGTTCCGGATGGGCATAAACGATCAGCACATTCATGTTCGTCACTCCGTTGATTGAATGACTGCAGGATGCCGTCGCCGAAGGTATATTTGAAATGAATTCCTGAAATTCCAGGTATAGCCATGAACAATCTCAGACGACTGGATCTGAACCTGCTGGTCACGCTCGACGTGCTGCTCGCCGAGCACAACGTCACGCGTGCGGCCGAAAAACTGAACATGTCGCAGCCGTCGGTCAGCGTGCAGTTGCAGAAACTGCGCGATTTCTTCGGCGATCCGCTGTTGCTGCCCGGACCGCGCGGCATGCGGCCGACCGCACGCGCGGAAACGCTGCGCGAGCCGCTGCGGGACGCGCTCGACGCGGTCGAACGCGCGGTGCTGACGGCCACGCCGTTCGATCCGGCAACCGCGACGAACACGTGGCGCGTGGCCGCGACCGACTACGGCGAATCGACGATCGTCCTGCCCGCGCTGAACACGCTGCGGTCGGCCGCCCCCGCGACGCGCGTCGCCGTCGTCGAGCTCGTGCCGCCGCGCATCGAGCAGGACGCGGAGCGAAACGGCATCGACCTGGCCTTCCACACGACGGAAGGTTCACCGGAAGGGATGCGGCGCCTGCCGCTGTTCGTCGAGCGCTACGTGCTCGTCGGCCGCGCCGGGCATCCGAAGCTGAAGCGGCGCCCGACGCTCGCGCAGTTCGGCGCGCTGGAACACGTGATCGTGTCGCCCGACGGCGGCGGCTTCTTCGGCGTGACCGATGAAACGCTCGCGAAAGCGGGCGCCGCGCGGCGTGTCGTGCTGTCCGTTCCGCATTTCCTGTTCGTGATGTCGGCCGTCGCCAGCACGGATCTCGTCGCGATGCTGCCCGAGCGTCTGGTGCGCGACGTGCCCGCGCTGCGCGTGGTGGAAGCGCCCGTTCACGTTCCCGGCTATGAAATGTCGATGTTGTGGCACGAGCGCGTGCACCGCGATCCCGCGCATCGGTGGTTGCGCGAGACGATCGCGGCGTCGGTGTAAGTCGTTCGCGAAAGCCGCGCGGCGCGCGCGCCGGCCACCGTCGCCACCGCGCTCGACCCGGTGCCGGCAAACCGACATGCATTCAGGACTTGAAACCGCCTCGGACACTGTATATATTTACAGTGCTTTTGCACCATTTGACCCGAATTCCGTCACCCGTGACGGACGGACTTTTGTGAGGCGACCATGTTCCAGTCATCCGCATTCGATCCCGAGCAACCCGGCTTCAACCCCGCCCACTTCGAACGCGCCGCGCAGCGGGCGGTCGTCGACCTGCAGCGTGTCGTCGGCGGCCCCGCCCAACGCGCGCTCGGCCTGCGGCGCCGCACCCATCCGGCCGCCGTCCGCACGATGAGCTGGCAGGCGCTGCTGAACGTCGAGGAACTCGCGTTCTCGAATACCGGTTTCCTGAGCCGCAACGATCCGACGGTCGTCGACGCGTTCATCCGCCTGCGCGGCAGCCGGCTGGTGGCGGCGGATGTCGAGGAACCGGTCGACTGGCGTCGCGACGACGACGACCTGCCGGCCGTCTACCTGATCGTCAAGGCGATGCTGGAAGCGGAAGAGGAAGAGCGCGCCGAAGCGGCCTGACGCAGGCCGGCCGGTCGCGAGTGGCGTTCTGACGGAATCGCGTCGCCACGTTGCATGGCGACGCGGGAAGTCGCCAGCGCGTCGCGCGACGCACGCCGCCGTTTCCCAACCCGGAACGACGCCCGTTACAGCCGCGCCGCGAGTCGCGATCCTTGATCGATCGCACGCTTCGCATCGAGCTCGGCCGCCAGTTCCGCGCCGCCGATCAGATGCACCGAGCGTCCGGCCGCCTGCAACGGCGCGAGCAGCGCGCGCTGCGGCTCCTGCCCCGTGCACAGCACGATCGTGTCGGCTTCGATCAATTCATGATCGGTCCGCTGCTCGCCGTACGACACGTGCAGCCCGCGCGCGTCGATCCGTTCGTAGTTCACGCCGCCGATCATCTTCACCTGCTTCATCTTCAGCGTCGCGCGGTGAATCCAGCCGGTCGTCTTGCCGAGCCCCTTGCCGAGCGGCGCGGCCTTGCGCTGCAACAGCGTCACTTCGCGAGCCGGTGCCCCGACCTGCGCACGCGTCACGCCGCCGCGCGTCGCGGCCGGATCGGTCACGCCCCACTCCGCTTTCCACTCTTCCAGATCGAGCGTCGGCGACTCGCCGCCCTGCACCAGATATTCGGCGACGTCGAAGCCGATGCCGCCGGCGCCGACCACCGCGACCCGCCGGCCGACCGGCTGCCCGCCGGCGAGCACGTCGATGTAGCTGAGCACGTTCGGCCCGTCCTGGCCGGGAATCTTCGGGTCGCGCGGCGCCACGCCGGTCGCGAGCACGATTTCGTCGTAGCCGCCCGCGATCAGTTCGCTCGCATCGACGCGGCGGTTCAGGTGCAGGTTCACGCCGGTCAGCTCGACCTGACGGCCGAAATAACGCAACGCTTCGTCGAACTCCTCCTTGCCCGGAATCCGCTTCGCCATGTTGAACTGGCCGCCGATCTCCGGCGCCGCGTCGAACAGATCGACGTGGTGGCCGCGCTGCGCGAGCACGGTCGAGCACGCGAGTCCGGCCGGCCCCGCGCCGACCACCGCGATGCGCTTCGGCTGCTGCACGCGTGTATAAATCAGCTCGGTCTCGTGGCATGCGCGCGGATTCAGCAGGCATGACGCGATCCGGTTCTTGAACGCGTGGTCGAGACACGCCTGGTTGCAACCGATGCAGGTGTTGATCTCGTCTGCCCGACCCTGCGCGGCCTTGACGACGAACTCGGCATCCGCGAGCAGCGGGCGCGCCATCGACACCATGTCCGCGCAGCCGTCCGCGAGAATCTGCTCGGCCACCTCGGGCCGGTTGATCCGGTTGGTCGTCACGAGCGGGATGCCGACCTCGCCCTTCATCTTCTTCGTCACCCACGCGAACGCGCCGCGCGGCACCGACGTCGCGATCGTCGGCACGCGCGCCTCGTGCCAGCCGATCCCCGTATTGATGATGGTCGCGCCCGCGCGCTCGACGGCCTTCGCGAGCTGCACGGTCTCGCTCCAGTCGCTGCCGTCCGGAATCAGGTCGAGCATCGACAGCCGGTAGATCAGGATGAAGTCGCGCCCGACCGCCTCGCGCGTGCGCGCGACGATCTCGATCGGCAGCCGGATCCGGTTCTCGTACGAACCGCCCCACTGGTCGCCGCGCTTGTTCGTATGCATCGAGATGAACTGGTTGATCAGGTAGCCCTCGGAGCCCATGATCTCGACGCCGTCGTAGCCGGCCTCGCGCGCAAGCTGCGCGCAGCGGACGAACGCGCGGATCTGCCGCTCGACGCCGCGCGCGCTGAGTTCGTGCGGCGCGAACGGCGAGATCGGCGACTTGATCTTCGACGGCGCGACCGCGAACGGGTGGTAGCCGTAGCGGCCGGTATGCAGGATCTGCAGCGCGATCTTGCCGTCGTCCGCATGCACGGCGTCGGTGATCACGCGATGGCGCCGCGCGCCGGCCGACGTCATCAACGTGCCGCCGAACGGCTTGGTCCAGCCGGCCACGTTCGGCGCGAAGCCGCCGGTCACGATCAGGCCGACGCCGCCGCGCGCGCGTTCGGCGAAATAGTCGGCGAGCCGCGGCAGCGTCTTGCGGCTGTCCTCGAGGCCCGTGTGCATCGAGCCCATCAGCACGCGATTCTTCAGCGTGGTGAAGCCGAGGTCGAGCGGCGCGAGCAGGTGGGGAAAGGAAGTCGTCATGGTGAGTCTGCCGATAAGCGATACGTGCCATCGTAGGCTGCGCGCCGCCTTGAACGTGAGGGGGCAAACAGCCATAATGCTTGTCATTTCCGGCCAAATCGACATGACCTCCCCGTCACGCAAGGACCACCTCGGGCTACGCCGGCCGACGATTCCGGTTGCCTACACGCGCCTGCTGCTGCAGGCGCTGGCCGCGCGCGGCGTCGATCCGGCCGCCGTGCGCGCGGGCACCGGGCTGCGCGATGCCGTGTTGGCCGAACCGGACGCGCGCGTCGCGCCGTCGCAATGGGGCCGGCTCGTGCTCAACGCGATCGAGATCGGCGGCGATCCGGGCATCGGGCTCGCGTTCGGGCTGCTGCTGAAGCCGACCGTGCACGGCTTCCTCGGTTATGCGACGCTGACCGCGCGGGACATCCGCGAAGCACTGGTCGTCACGCAGCGCTACTTCCGGATGCGCAACCGCCAATATCGGCTGACCTACGCGGAGGACGACGACGGCGCGACGCTCGAACTGCACGGCGTGCAGGCGAGCCCCGTGCTGCAGCATCACGTGATGTTCGAGTTCGTGCTGACGGGGCTCGCGCAGAACATCTCGCAGTGGTCCGGGCGCGCGTCGCCGCCGATCGCGCTGCGCTTCGCATGGCCGGAGCCCGATTACTTCGCACGCTATCGCGACCAGTTGCCGCCGGTCGAATTCGGCTGCGCGGCGAACGCGCTGTGGATCGCGCACGACGTGCTGGACTGGCCGCTGCCGCTCGCCGACGAAGTCGCGCACCGGCAAGCGCTCGTGCAGGTCGAGCGCGAGTATGCGCAGGTGCGTCAGGAGGAAGGCGATCTGGTCGAGCGCGTGCGCGCGGAACTGGCGCGAACCGCCGGCAACTATTCCAGTCCGGAGGCGCTCGCCGACGCGCTGCTCGTGTCGACGCGCACGTTACGGCGCCGGCTCGAGGAAGCGGGGTCGAGCTATCGGCAACTGCTCGACGAAGCGCGCTTTCGCGACGCGAAGCTATTGCTGTCGGCGTCGGATCTCGACCTGAAGACGATCGCCGAGCGGCTGCAGTTCACCGACCCGGCGAACTTCACGCGCGCATTCCGGCGCTGGGCCGGGCAGACGCCGAGCGCCTATCGGGAAGCGGCCGCCGGAGCCACGCACGAATGACCGGAGAACGCGGGCGGCGCCACGCGCCCCGTTGATATTTCATCGTTCGGTCGAACGACGATCGGCCGCTTCGTGCAAGTGCGCGACACACCCGCTCCCTCCGAGCCGGCGAGCGCGTGACGCGTCAGCCGCCGACGTCGATCCGCGCGCCGCCGTCGCCCTCGCCTGCGTCGATTCGCACGTCGCCCGTCGCGGCGACGATCGCCTCGTACACCGCATCGGTCACGCACACCACCGGCACCGCGATCGCATACAGCTCGGCGGCGACGATCGCGCCGATCGAGATGATCAGGTCGCGCTCCTTCAGCACGATCCCGACCGGCCCCGTGCCGTTGCGCACCGTTTCCGCGAGCACGCTGCTGCTCGAACTCGAGCCCTTCGCGTGCGGCATCACCATGATCCGGCCGGCCAGGCTCGCGCCCGCCTGCGGATGTCCGCGATCGACGATCCGCCCCGCGCCCGAGTCGTAGCCGCCCCAGAAGCTGAGCGGCTTGTCGAGCACGATCGTCGTCGCGCATGCGCTGCCCGGCACGAGCGTGTCGCCCGTCAGTTTCCGAATGCTTGCTTCAGTCATCGAATCGCACCTTTCCTTCGAACGCGGAACGCACGCACTCGCGCATGCTGCCGTACGCGACCGTGACGCCGATGTTCGCGGGCGCATACGACGCCCATTTCCCCGAGTTCGTCATCACCAGGCCCGACAGCTGTTTCATCACCGGCGTGATGTACGTGCAGGTGTCGACGACGATCTGGATGCCGCGCGCGTCGAACTTGCCGGCAAGCCCGAGCTCGCCCAGTTCCCACAGGATGAAGCGGCTCGTGTTCACGTAGAAATCGCACTTCGGCTTGCCGTCGAATTGGTCGAGCAGCGCGTCGAGCGTGCGGAATTCGGCCAGCGAGAAGTGCGGCGTGCCGAGCGCGACCGCGACGAGCGCATCGCCGGCCGCGCCGTGATTCAGCGTGCGACGGATCTCGTCGAGATCGGCCATCGCGACATCGACCGTTCGCTGCGCCGCCTGCCCGTGCAGCGCGGCGTCGAGCGTCGGCGCCTCGGGCGTAACGCCCACCGCATGGAACAGCGCGACCGCGCCGCTCGATGCGGCGGCCGCGCCGAGCGCCTTGAGTTCGTCCTCGGTGGTGTCCGCCGGCAGCCCGACGATCGCCGGCACGGTCGCGCCGGCGATCCGGCCGATCAGCAAGCCGAGCGCCGCGAAATAGATGTCGCGCGACGGCCGGTGGCCGAAGTCCGGCGCGTTGAACACGATTCGCGCCGCGCGGTTCGATTCCACGTGCAGCCCCGCATACGGCGCGCGTCCGGTGATCGCAGCGGCCAGATCGAGAAAGTCGCCGTAGCGGCTGGTGCGCGCGCCGAGCACCGAGTTGGCGAACACGATCGCATTGGATTCGGCCCACGCGATCTGCTCGCCCAGGCGCGGACGATTCTTCAGCTGATACGGCGCGCACGTGAAGCTCGACTCGCAGCCGAGCTGGAGATGCGCGTCCATCAGGCGTTGCGCGTCGCGCTGGATCGTGCGGTCGCCGCGATACAGCTCGGGATGGATCAGGTCGAGCGACCCGACGTTCAGCGTGGTCGGCACCGCGACCTGCGCGCCGGTGTCGACGAAATATTCGACGAAGTCGAGGCTGGTCTGGCCGTGGTAAAGACAGCCGTCGATATGCGCGGACGTGATGTCGATCAGGCGCGGCGCCGACATGACCTCGGCCGTGCGCGCGACGATCCGCATCGCGCGTGCGACGCCGTCGCCGAATGCGCCGCGCAACATCGCGTCGTCGCGCTCGCTCAACTGCAGCATGGGGGTGCTCCTCGTGTCTCGTCCGGTGGATCCGGATCGCTTTTGTAATACTACCGCGCGCGTTGCGTCTATCGCTGCGCCGTCAGGCTGAACAGCTCGTCGCGCAGCGCCTTGGCGCGGCCGCGGCCGAACTGCGTCTCGAACTCGTCCTGCGCGGCCTGCCACGCGACTTTCGCCTGCGCGTAGGTGCGCTCGCCGAGCTTCGTCAGGCTGAGCGCATGCGCGCGCGCGTCATGATCGGACGCGGCCGCGGCGACGAAGCCGTCGCGCTGCAGCGGCTTCAGCGCGCGCAACAGCGTCGTGCGATCCATCACCAGCGTGTCGGCGAGTTCGCTCATCACCAGGCCGGGCCGGTGCGACAGGTTCACCATGATCGAGAACTGCGCGGGCGTGACCCCGACCGGGGCCAGATGCCGCTCGTAAAGTTGCGTGACGAAGCGCGCCGCCTGACGCAGCGCGAGGCAATTGCACGCGTGGGCCATCTGGATATCGTTCATGACCGGCAATTTATATGTGCATATGCATAAAGTCAATGTACACTCCGCCGTAACATGGCCGGGCCGGCCGCGTGCATCAGGCGCCCCGCCATCGCCTCGAGGAGACGGACATGGACTACATCGACAAGCTGCGGATTTTCCGGTCGGTGGTGGAAATGCGCAGCTTCACGCGCGCCGCCGACATGCACGGCCTCGCGCGGCCGGTCGTGTCGCGGGCGGTCGCGGATCTGGAGGCGCGCTTCGGCAGCCGCCTGCTGCACCGGACCACGCGCCAGGTCTCGCTGACCGAAACCGCCGAGCGCATCTACGAACGCTGCGCGGCCGTGCTCGACGAACTCGACTCGCTGGAAGCGCAGGCGCAGTCGCACACGCGCGAGCCCGAGGGGCTGCTGCGCCTCGTCGCGCACACGACGGCCGCGCTGAACCGGCTCGTGCCGCTGATCGCCGGCTTCAAGGCCGCGCATCCGAAGGTGCGCCTCGACGTCACGCTGACCGAGCGCCCGGTCGATCTCGTCGGCGAAGGCTACGACATCGGCATCGTCGTGCCGTACATGCTGACGAGCGAGACGACCATCGTGCGGCTGGTCGAACGCATTCCGGTGGTGATCGTCGCGACGCCCGCGTATCTGCGCACGCATCCGCGTCCCGAAACGCCGGCCGACCTCGCCGGTCACGCGTTCGTGCCGCTATCGCCGTCGCTGCGCCGGCCCGCGCTGTCGTTCCGCGTCGACGGCGACACGCTGACCGTGCCGTTGAGCTTCGACATCTCGTCGAACAGCCCCGTCTTCAACCGCGAAATGGTGATGCACGACTTCGGCATCGGCGTCGTGCCGAAAACGCTCGTCGAAGCCGAGCTCGCGTCGGGCGCGCTCGTGCAGTTGCTCGACGGCGCCGACCTCGTCGACGCGTTCGTCGAAATCAAGCTCGCGTACGCGAATCGCGCGCTGCTGCCGGCGAAGGTCAAGGCGTTCATCGACTACACGGCCGCGTACTGCGACCGCGAAGGCGGGATTGTTCCGGCCGCCGCCTGATCCGGCGCGAAATCGCGCCGTTCCACCGTCGATTGGTACAGCCACGGCACCAATCTGATCCTGCCTCGCCGCTCGCTTCAGGCCGCCGCGCCACCTAACATGTGCACATGCACAAGTCCACGCTTACCGATGACGATTGCTTCGCGGTCCGGCAAGCCGCCCGGCGGATCTCGCAGTTCTACGAGCGCTACCTGTCGCAGGCGGGCGTCACGCCGTCGCAGTACAGCATTCTCGCGCTGCTGCGGGAGCGCCCGGGCCTGACGATGGCGACGCTGTCGGCGGTACTGGTGATCGAACGCACGGCGCTGCTGCGCGCGCTCAAGCCGCTGATCGGCGCGACGCTGGTCGCGGGCCGGATCGAGCCGCGTTGCCGCCGCCAGACGTTCGCGCTGACCGCGCACGGCGAAACGAAGATCGCCGATGCGCAGGTGCACTGGCTCGCCGCGCAGGAGGCGTTCGAGCAGCGGTTCGGGTCGGCGCAAGCTGCCCGCCTCAGAGACGAATTGTTCCGGATCACGCACAACCTCCCGGAACGCTGACCCCTTCCCCGATCGGCGACGCGTCGTCGGTCGTTTCAATTAGTGCATATACATAGGTGAATCGATGGACACGACCCAAGCCGCTGCCTCCCGCGAGGCAGCCACAACCGACCGGCCGGCAAGGCAGCAACGCCGCGTGCCGTGGATGCGGATCGCGGTGGCCGCCGTCGTCGTCGCGGTCGCGGCCGCGGCGCTCGACTGGCTGTTCGTGCTGCGCTTCCAGGAAAGCACCGACGATGCGTATGTCGGCGGCGACGTCACGGTGCTCGCGCCGAAGGTGAACGGTTTCGTCGACAAGATACTCGTGACCGACAACCAGCGCGTGAAGGCCGGCGACGTGCTCGTGCGGCTCGATGCGCGCGACTACGATGCGAAGCTCGCGCAGGCGACCGCCGAAGTCGACAGCGCGCGCGCCGCGGTGACCGAACTCGAGGCGAAGCAGCAGCTTCAATACGCGGTGATCGGCCAGCATGCGGCGGACAGGACTGCGTCGTCGGCCGAGCTCACGCGCGCGTCGTCCGATCGCGTGCGCTACCGCGAGCTCGTGAAATCCGATGCGGTGTCGAACCAGATCGTCGAACGCGCGGACGCCGATTATTCGAAGGCGGACGCGGCCGTCGCGCGCAGCGACGCCGCGCTGCTCGCATCGAAGCGGCAGCTCGACGTGCTCGGCGCGCAGCTCGCCGATGCGCGGGCCCGCGTGAACACGGCGCTCGCCGCGCAACGCGTCGCGGCGCTCAACGTCGAGTACACGACGATCCGCTCGCCGGTCGACGGTTACATCGGCAACCGCACGGGCCGCGTCGGGATGCTCGCGAACGTCGGCGTGCCGCTGCTGACGGTCGTGCCCGTGTCCGGGCTGTGGATCGACGCGAACTTCAAGGAAGACCAGCTGCGCAAGATGCGCGCGGGCGATCGCGTCGACGTCGCGCTCGACGCGTCGAGCACGCGCCTGCACGGCCGCGTCGACAGCCTGGCGCCCGCGACCGGTGCGACCTTCAGCGTGCTGCCGCCCGAGAACGCGACCGGCAACTTCACGAAGATCGTCCAGCGCGTGCCGGTGCGCGTGCATCTCGATCCGCAGCCGGGCATCGAGCATGTGCTGCGTCCCGGCCTCTCCGCGGTCGTGACCGTGCACACCGACCGCACGAACTGAACGGGAGCCCGCGATGACCACCGCGTTTTCCGGCGACCCCGCGTCGCAACCGACGAAGCAGCGCGTCTTCGCGTTCGCGCTGATGTGCGTCGGCTTCTTCATGGCGACGCTCGACATCCAGATCGTCGCGTCGTCGCTGCGCGACATCGGCGGCGGCCTGTCCGCGAGCCAGGACGAGTTGTCCTGGGTGCAGACGGCCTACCTGATCGCCGAAATCATCGTGATCCCGATGTCGGGCTGGCTGTCGAGGGTGATGTCGACGCGCTGGCTGTTCGTCGCGTCGGCCGTCGGCTTCACGATCACGAGCATGCTGTGCGGGCTCGCGTGGGACATCAACTCGATGATCCTGTTCCGCGGGCTGCAGGGCGCGCTCGGCGCCGCGATGATCCCGACCGTGTTCACGACCGCGTTCGTGCTGTTTCCGGGCAAGCAGCGGTTGATTGCGTCGACGACGATCGGCGCGCTCGCGTCGCTCGCGCCGGCGATCGGGCCGGTGATCGGCGGCTGGATCACCGATCAATGGTCGTGGCACTGGCTGTTCTACCTGAACCTCCTGCCGGGCATCGCGGTGGCCGCGCTGGTGCCGCGCTACGTGCATATCGACGCACCCGATCTCAGCCTCATCAAGCGCGGCGACTATCGCGGCATCGCGCTGATGTCGGGCTTCCTCGGCTGCCTCGAATACGTGCTGGAAGAAGGCCCGCGCAAGAACTGGTTCAGCGACGATGCGATCGTCATCTGCGCGTGGATCTCCGGCATCTGCGGCTTCCTGTTCATCGTGCACGCGCTGACCGCGGAAGATCCGATCGTCGATCTGCGCGCGCTCGCCGTGCGCAACTTCGGGATCGGCAGCCTGCTGTCGTTCGTGACGGGCATCGGGATCTTCGTGACCGTGTTCCTGACGCCGCTGTTCCTCGCGCAGGTGCGTGCGTTCAGTTCGCTGCAGATCGGCATCGCGCTGCTGTCGGTCGGTGTGTTCCAGCTGCTCGCGCTCTGCGCGTATGCGTTCGCCACACGCTACTTCAGCATGCGCGCGCTGCTCGTGTTCGGGCTCGTCTGCTTCGGCCTCGGCTGCTACATGTATACGCCGATCACGCACGACTGGGGCTGGCGGGAACTGCTGCTGCCGCAGGCGCTGCGCGGCATCGGCCAGCAATTCAGCGTGCCGCCGATCGTGACGATGGCACTGGGCTCGCTGCCGCAGTCGCGGCTGAAATCGGCGAGCGGCCTGTTCAACCTGATGCGCAACCTCGGCGGCGCGATCGGCATCGCGGTGAGCGCGACGATGCTCAACGACCGGCTCAACTTCCACTACCTGCGCCTGAACGAGCACGTGAGCGCCGGCGAGCCGCAGGTCGCGTCGCTGCTCGATCGCCAGGCCGCGTACTGGACCTCGGTGGCCGGCAACACGCTCGACACCGCGCAGGCGGGCCTCGCGAACCTGCACCGCCTGATCTATCGCGAAGCGCTGACGCTCACCTACGCGGATGCGTACTACGCGCTGTCGCTGTGCTTCGTGGTCGCGCTGCTTGCCGTTGCGTTTTCCCGTCCCATCACCCTGAACGCGCCGCCGCCGGACGCGCACTGAAGCCAAGGTCGTCATCATGAAAAAGCTACTCGTCGCGCTGGCCGTCAGCGCCTTCGCCGCAGGGTGTGCGGTGCAGCCCGCGCAGCATCCCGCGCTGCACGATTCCGTTCAATCCCTCGCGCCCGCCGCGTGGGACATCGACGTGCCGCGCGCGGACATCGACGCCGCCGCGTGGTGGGCGCAGTTCAACGACCCCGTGCTCGACCGGCTGATCGCGACCGTGCTCGACGGCAACCTCGATCTGCAGGCCGCCGCCGAACGCGTGAAGCAGGCGCAGGCGCTGACCGTGCAGAAGCGCGCGGTGCTGCTGCCCGAACTCGACGCGACCGCGCGTGCGTCCGACGCGCGCCAGAACACGCCGCCGCCGCTCGGCTATGTGCGGCAGGCCGGCGCGGGACTCGCGCTGAGCTGGTCGCCGGACGTGTTCGGCGGCGAACGGCTCGACCTGCTGGCCGCGCAGGCCGAGCTGGTCGGGCAAAAGCACGCGGAAGACGCGATGCGGCTCGCGCTCGCGGCCGATGCGGCCTCGGCCTATGTCGACTTGCGCTGGGCGCAGCAGGAACTGAAGATCCTGCAGGACAACGCGGCGATCCGCCGGCATGCGCTCGAACTCACGCGCAAGCGGCAGGCGTTCGGGTTGTCGACGGAGCTCGACGTCACGCGCGCGCAGAACCAGCTCGATGCGCTCGAAGCGCGGATTCCACCGACACGCGCGCAGATCGCGCATCAGCTCAACCTGATCGCCGTGTATTCGGGCCGCACGCCCGAGTCGGTCGACCGGCTCGTGCTCGCGCAGGCCGGCGCGATTCCGGCGCCGCCTGCCGGGTCGCCCGCCACGCTGCCGTCGCAGGCGCTGCTGCGCCGGCCGGACGTGCTCACCGCGTACGCCCAGGTCGAGCGGCGCGCGGCGCAGGTCGGCGTCGCGAAGGCCGAGCGGTATCCGAAGTTCTCGCTGAACCTGACCGACGGGATTCTGGCCGCGTCGTATCTCGGGTTGCCGACGCTGACCGACAACCTGTTCAGCGCGGCGCTGAGCGCGACGAGCCCGATCTTCAACGCGGGGCGAATCACCGCCGACATCACGCAAAGCGAAAGCCGGATGCGCGAGTCGGAACTCGGGTTGCGGCAGACGATGCTGCAGGCGCTGCGGGAAGTCGAGGACGCGCGTGCGAACCTCGTCAGCAGCGATGAAGCGACGCGGCGCCTCGATAGCGCGCTGTCGGCGTCGGACAAGGCGCTCGGGCTGGCGAACCAGCTCTACAAGGGCGGCGCGACGGATTTTCTGGACGTGCTGTCGGCGCAGGAGGTGTATCTGCGGGATTCGGATGCGCTCAATCAGGTCAGGCGCGAGCATGCGCTGGCGGCGGTCGCGTTGTATCGGTCGCTCGGCGGCGGATGGAGCCGGAACGATGCGGCGGGTGAAGCGCAGGCCGTGGCCGCCACCGCCGCGCAGGATTGACCGCGGCCGCCATGCGACGCCGGCGCCGGTGACGTCGTCCGTGCACGGGAGGCCGGGCGTGCGGTGCGGTCAGCCCGCGTCCGGCCACCGGTATCCGATCACCTCGCTCACCGGATACGCAAGCTCGCGCACTTCCTCCAGCTGATTGCCGCCGAACAGGTGCACACGTTCGTCGTCGTGACGCAGGTAGAACCCGACGTGCCCCTTCCAGCTCACGGGGTCGTCGCGCGTCAGGATCGCGATGCAGCCGTACACCGGACGCTCCAGCGGCCGCCCCCATTCGAGCCACGAACGCGCGAGCGCCGACCCCGTGCCGCGGATGCCCGCATGCGTCATGCACCAGTTGACGAACGACGAGCACCACGAAATCTTGTCGTCGTAGCCGACGAGGTTCGTGTGGTTGTTGTATTCGACGATGCGCGGATTGATGCTGCCGGGCGGGAAGCGGCGAATGCCCAGCTCGGCCAGTGCGACGGCCATCCACGGCGGATGGCCGGCTGGCGGGTTGCCCTCGGGGTTCGATCGGATCACGACGGTCTCGATGGAATGCGGGTGGAATGTCGCTCGATCTTCGCATGAATGCGGCGTTATGGTGGCGTCGGTTCGGGCCGCCTCGGGTGAACCGGTCGAGCATTGGGGCTCCGCCGTTACAACTGATGCCGTCGTCTTTCCGGATTCCCGACACAGAAGAAAACAATCGGTCGGATTCTTTTGCCTTCGTGCAGAGAACCCTGACTCCGGTGCGAGCCGTTCCGCCAGATTACGCGCCACCCGTGGTTCTGGTCACGCCAGAGCCTTCCCGGCCGTCAATGACTCGTCTGGCCGGCCCGACGACGTCAAATCGTACGGACGTTTGCGTGCCGATCGCTGCTCAAATTCTGGCGTTACGCAACCTTAGCGCGTTCGAAATGACCGAAGCGGAGCTTAGACTCATTGCAAGTGCCGCAATCATCGGCGAGAGCAGCAAACCGGTGAATGGATAAAGTACCCCTGCCGCCAACGGAACGCCAAGCGCGTTGTAGATGAACGCGAAGCCGAGATTCTGCTTCATGTTCGCAACGGTTGCCTCGGACAGCACTCGAGCACGCGCGATACCGCGCAAGTCGCCCTTGACGAGCGTCACCTGAGCGCTACTCATTGCCACATCCGTGCCTGTTCCCATGGCCACGCCGACATCGGCCTTGGCAAGCGCGGGGGCGTCGTTTATCCCGTCTCCAGCCATCGCGACGACATGCCGGGCTTGCTGAAGCCGCGATACTAGATTGAGCTTATCGGCAGGCTTCACCTCGCCATGAAATTCATCGATGCCGAGCTTCTCGGCCACAGCCTTCGCAGTGACCACACCATCACCGGTCGCCATTACGACTCGAATACCGTTCTCCCTCAATGTCGAAAGCGCTTCCGGCGTCGTCGCCTTTATCGGGTCGGCGACCGCCAGCAGCCCGGCCAAACCGCCATCGACAGCTAGGTACATGACGCTGGCGCCTTGCGCACGCAGGCCGTTCGCCTCCTTGGCCAGCGATTCGACGGATATGGCGTCAGCCTGCATCAGCGCGGTGTTGCCAAGCGCAAGTCTCCTGCCGGCGACCCTTCCTCTCACGCCGATACCCGTCGCGGATTCGAAATTTTCCGTACGTTCCAAAGTCAACTTCTTCTCACGGGCTGCCGCAACGATGGCTGCAGCAAGCGGATGCTCGCTACCCTGGTCGAGGCTCGCCGCCAGACGAAGCACTTCGTCGGCCGTGTATCCGGTTGTGCCCACGGCTTGCTCGAACGCTGGACGCCCCTCGGTCAGCGTCCCGGTCTTGTCGACGATGAGCACGTCGACCTTCCGAAAATTCTCAATCGCAGCCGCATCGCGAAAGAGGATCCCCGTTGTGGCTCCTTTTCCGCTCGCGACCATGATCGACATTGGCGTCGCGAGGCCCAGCGCGCAGGGACATGCAATGATGAGCACCGCCACCGCATTGATGAGGCCGAACACCCAGCTGGGCTCGGGGCCGACGATGCCCCACACGAAGAACGTCAAAAGAGCGACGCTGACGACCCCGACGACAAACACGCCAGCCACCTTGTCAGCCATACGTTGCATGGGGGCACGGGACCGCTGCGCCTGCGCGACCATCTGCACGATTTGCGACAGGACGGTTTGGGATCCGACCTTTTCCGAGCGGATGACGAGACTGCCCGTCGCGTTCATCGTTGCGCCAATGACGTGGTCGCCAACACGCTTCGTGACGGGAATGGGCTCGCCGGTAATCATGGACTCGTCGAGCGAACTCGTGCCGTCCGTCACTACGCCGTCCACGGGAACTTTCTCGCCCGGCCGCACGCGAAGCATGTCTCCCACATGTACATTGGATAACTGAATATCTTCTTCGGCGCCATCCGGGTTGATGCGTCGCGCAGTCTTGGGCGCGAGCCCGAGGAGTGCCTTGATGGCGGCGGACGTTTGCGAGCGCGCCTTCAGTTCGAGGATCTGCCCGAGAAGCGTCAGCGAAATGATGACTGCCGCCGCCTCGAAATACACGCTGACTCGGCCGTGCGTGCTGTACGTTTCCGGAAACACGCCCGGGAAGATGGTCGCGATGACACTGTAGATGTAAGCGGCGCCTGTCCCAAGCCCAATGAGGGTCCACATGTTGGGACTGCGATTCATGAATGAGCGCACGCATCGCGCGAAAAACGGCAGGCCTGCCCACAGGACGACCGGCGTAGAGATAATGAACTCGACCCAGCTCTCCGTGTCGACGTCCATCGATCCGAAGCGATGGCCGAACATCGCAAGGACGAAGACTACGACGGTCAGTGGCAACGTCCACCAGAATCGGCGCTGGAAATCGACCAGTTCCGGGTTATCGCCTTCGTCAACGCCGGGCAGAATCGGTTCCAGGGTCATGCCGCACTTCGGACATTGTCCAGGATGGTCCTGGCGAATTTCCGGGTGCATCGGACACGTGTAGATGGTGCCCTCGGGCACGGCTTGTGACTGCTCCGTGGTCGGGGGCTCAACGTACTTGGACGGCGCAGCCTGGAATTTCGTCAAGCAAGCCTGGCTGCAGAACGCATACCACTTGCCATTGTGTTCGCCGTGGAAGCGGGACTTATCGGACACCGTCATTCCGCAAACGGGGTCGCGAAGCGAATCCATGGAACGAACGTGCTCGGCCCGGCCCTCATGATGATGCGCACGCGCGTCGTGTCCGTGCGCGGCGGAAGGCGCGTGCTTGTCCGCCTCACGAGCGTGATGTTCGCCCGATGACACCTGCCCGGAAATCCGTTGATGATGAAGCTTGTCTTCGCCGGGTCGGCCACTCATTTGACGCTCCTATGTTCACCCGTTCCGCTTCCATTGAGGCCCGTCGCCCTGCGCATCAGAGGGCGCCACCGACGACGTGCCGGTGTGTCGAGCGCTAGCACAGGAGCAACGATCATTCCGTGCTTTTCCGTTCAACCCGTTACCTCACTCTCCTGATTTCCGGAGACGGACACGGGCAACGTGTGGTCCGGGAGAGAGGTACGGGCGTACGGAATTGCGTCAGTTCCGTCCACTCAGGCGATTGTGCAACCACGCGAAGAAGGCGCCAGCTGCAAAGAACCAGACCGCGAACACACCTGACGGGTAGACGACGAACCACCACGACAGTGACTCGCCCGTCTGAAGGCGCCGAAAATCGAGTCCGTGAAAAAGCGTGTTCATGAAGTTCATGAACGGTTCAGGAAGTGCCATCCATACGAGCGTGCACAGGACATAGAAGAGCACAACCGTGGCTGAAAGCGTCACGCCAGTCTTGAAAGGCTTCATGGCAGCCTCCTCATCCCGGAAGATTGCGATTGAGTTCGGCAGCAGTGCCAGCTATCGGTGAGCCGCCTGAAATCAATGTATTTGAGCCGGGCGTTTTCCAAAAACGTTGGGTACGAAGCGCGGCGTATGTGCCGCGTATTCACGCCACGCCGCGCCGAACTGCGCCTCCGAATCGCGTTCCTCTTGTATCGCTAGTCGAACGTACATGAAAACCAGAATGGGAAACATAGCCAGGGTCACCAGCGTGGGCCATTGGAGCAGGAAACCCAGCATGATGACGACGAACCCGACGTACTGAGGATGTCGGATTTTCGCGTAGGGTCCGGTGGTGGCCAACTCCTTGCTACGCTGAGCTTCATACAGCACGTGCCACGCCGTGGACAGCAAGTAGAAACCGCCCAATATCAAGAAGAAGCTGAGAAGATGCGGAAGTCCGCCATGCGGGTCGCCGTGCCTGCCGGTCAAGGTCCACCACAGATGTCCTGTATCGTGCGACAGCAGATTTGTTTGCGGAAAGCGCGCCTGCAACCAACCCGACAGCAAATAGATGGTGAGCGGAAACCCGTACATTTCCGCGAATAGCGCGACGATGAAGGCAGAGAATCCACCGAACGTTCGCCAGTCCCGCTTTGTCGCCGGCTTGAAGAAGCTGAACGCGAAGATGATGAAGACAAGTGAATTGATCGCTGCGAGGCTCCATAACCCGTAACCGTCATCGATGCTGGTCATGACCCTCTCCCGAATCAGGACGCCCCTCGGTCGATTTCGTTCCATGGTGCCCGTGCCCATGGTGCATGAACAGATGCATCAGCGGGCACGAGAGCAACAGCAGATAGGGCAACACCCCAAGGAAGTGGGCTCGGTGTTCCGAAAGCAGGAGAAACAGTGCTATTGCAGCGAACGCGACGAGTGCAATGGCCGACCGTGATTTCCAGAACGGCCGAGCACCATGTGAGTTGTCATTCACCGCTGCCTCCCATTTCGTACCGTGTCACTTCCCGGCCCGATTCTGCCGCGCAGTTTGCCTTGCTCGGCGCTTTTGCGGTCGCCGTATTGGGATGATGGCGATCGCGAGCTGCATTGTCGGTGGCCGCCGGCGGACCGGCGCTTGCAGCGCCATGACCATGCCGAGCGCCGCCGCAACTGCGATTGCCCGTTTTTTCGGCAATGCCATCGCGTTCTACGCGAGCATGGCTCCGGATAGCCGGTCGAGCCCTGAAACCACTCTATGCTCACACCCCTTCGATGGCTTGACGTGGCTCAACGAATCACGAATCGAACGCTTCATACGTAGCACAGCCGTGGGGCGGACAAGCGACCGCGACGGGGTATCGCTGCGTGCACGCTCGACAATGCAGCATTGACATGAATCAACTCTGCGACCGCGCTGCCACTTACGATAAGCAATGCACACGCGAGCGGCGGAATGCCGAGGAATATCGGACAGAGGCGCGTCCATGTCGACAAATCCTGCAGCAATCTCTGCGCGGCGCAGTCTTGCCCGCGCACTTCTGATAGCCGCATCGGCGGCGAGTCTGCTTGCTCTCTCCGGGTGCGGTTATAACGCCATCCAGAGCGAAGACGAGCAGGTAAAGGCCAGTTGGTCAGAAGTTCTAAATCAGTATCAACGGCGTGCCGACCTCGTTCCCAACCTCGTCAACACAGTGAAGGGGTACGCGAACCAGGAAAAGGAAGTGCTCGTCCGCGTGACTGAGGCCCGGGCACAAGTCGGCTCGATTCGCGCCACGCCCGAACTCATTGCCGACCCGCAGGCGTTCGCAAAGTTCGAAGCGGCGCAGGGACAGCTCACGTCGTCTCTGTCACGCCTGCTCGTGGTATCGGAGAACTATCCGCAATTGAAGTCGGACGCGAACTTCCGGGACCTGCAGGCGCAGCTCGAAGGCACGGAAAATCGCATTGCCGTAGCCCGCAACCGATACATTCGCTCCGTCCAGACGTACAACACGACGATACGTTCGTTCCCGAACAATTTGACTGCGAAGGCATTCGGCTATCTGGAGCGCCCGAACTTCTCGGTGAGCAACGAGGCCGAGATTTCCAAACCGCCTCGGGTCGACTTCGGCTCGACGCCGGCATCTGCAGGCAAGGCCTCCAATTGAACACGTTCCGACTGGCGATGGTCGTCGTCTTTGCCTTCTTTGTCCTGGGGGTAGCACACGCGCACGCGGACGCCGCCATCCCGCCACTGACGTCCAGAGTGACCGATGAGACCGGAACCCTGACCAGCGACCAGACGGCCAGCCTTGAGAAGACGTTGAGGGAGTTTGAGGCGAAACGAGGAACGCAGCTTTCGGTTCTCATTGTCCCGACCACGGAGCCCGAAACCATCGAACAGTATTCGATGCGAGTCGTCGAGCAATGGAAGCTTGGGCGCAAGAATGTCGACGACGGCGCGCTCCTGATCGTCGCCAAAAACGACCGGGCACTTCGAATCGAGGTCGGGTACGGCCTCGAAGGTGTGCTCACCGACGCAACGAGCAATCGCATCATCAACGAAGCGATAGTCCCGCGATTCCGAAACGGGGACTTCTACGGTGGCATCACCGCCGGCCTCGACGGCATCATGCGCGTCACCAGCGGCGAGCCGTTACCTCCGCCGCAGCGACCACCTCGGGCCAGCGACGGCGCCGGACGGTTGCTTCCTGTTCTTTTCCTCCTGACGGTCATGGCCGGCGGGCTGCTGCGCGCCATGTTCGGGCGTCTGCCAGGAGCCGTCGTTACCGGCGGCGTCGTTGGGGTACTCGCGTGGATTTTATCGCAGGCGCTTTTGGTCGCCATCGCGGCGGGAATGATGGCGCTGCTCTTCACATTGCTGGGTGGCGGGATGAGAGCCGCTGGCGGGCGCTTCATTGGCGGTAGCGACGCACGTTTCGGTCGTGATTCGAATCGCGACATCTTTCGCGGAGGCGGTGGGGGCTTCGGCGGCGGTGGCGCATCGGGACGGTGGTGAGCATGGACCTGAAACGCCTCTTCCGGCATCTTTTCACGACCCACTGGCAGGTCAACAGCGTATTTTCACGGCGGGCGCTTGACGCTATCGACGAGGCTGTACGTACTAGTCATCGCGCGCACGTGGGTCAAGTCAGGTTTGCTGTGGAGGGGGCGCTGCACATTGGCGCCTTGCTGAAGGGCACGACTGCGAGGGATCGTGCCATCGAGGTGTTCTCGGACCTCAGGGTTTGGGACACGGAGCACAACAACGGCATTCTCATCTATCTTCTTCTTGCGGACCGCGACGTCGAAATCGTTGCGGACCGAGGCATACACGCCAAAGTGGACAGCCGCGAATGGGAGGCGATTTGCCAGGCCATGGAGGCTCATTTCCGGCAACGCGATTATCGGTCCGGTGTTCTGCGAGGTGTCGAGCAAGTGACCGAACTGTTGCAAAAACACTTTCCGGTTCACGGTCCGCAGCGCGATGACCTTTCGAGTTCGTCCATCGTGATATGAGCTCCGGAGCTTGAGAGCGATCCTCTCCGCGGGCGGCAAGCCGCCGATTCGTTACAGGAGGTCGTCTGGATGAGACCGCGGACGGTTACTTCGCCGGCAAAGCGAGCGTCAGCAAGAAAAGGGAGCTAAAAAAGCTTTAGCCCCCCTTCGCAGCTCCCGTCACTCCACCGTCACCGATTTCGCGAGGTTCCTCGGCTTGTCGATATCCGCGCCGCGCAGGCAAGCCGCGTGATACGCGAGCAGCTGAAGCGGCACGACGTGCAGGATCGGCGACAGCAGCCCGTAGTAATCCGGCATGCGCAGCACCGACACGCCTTCGCCGTTGTCGATCCGCGTATCGGCATCGGCGAACACGTAAAGCTGTCCGCCCCGCGCCCGCACTTCCTGCATGTTCGACTTGAGCTTCTCGAGCAACGCGTCGTTCGGCGCAATCGTCGCGACCGGCATCGCGTGCGTCACGAGCGCGAGCGGCCCGTGTTTCAGTTCGCCGGCCGGATACGCTTCCGCGTGAATGTACGAAATCTCCTTCAGCTTCAGCGCCCCTTCGAGCGCGATCGGGTAATGCAGCCCGCGCCCGAGGAACAGCGCGTTCTCGTGCCGCGAGAATTCCGCGGCCCAGCGCTCGATCTGCTGTTCGAGCGCGAGCACGTCCTCGAGCGCGTTCGGCAGCCGTCGCAACTGGGTCGTATAACGCGCGAGCTGCGCATCGTCGACGTAGCCGCGCAGCCGTCCGAGCGTCACCGCGAGTATGAACAGCGCGACGAGCTGCGTCGTGAACGCCTTGGTCGACGCGACGCCGATTTCCGGGCCGGCGCGCGTCAGGAACCGCAAGCCGGTCTGACGCATCATCGCGCTCGTCGGCACGTTGCAGATCGCCAGCGTATCGATGTGGCCGAGCGCCTGCGCATACTTGAGCGCGGCGAGCGTGTCGGCGGTCTCGCCGGATTGCGACACGCTGACCACCAGCGTATTCGGCAGCGCGAGCGCGTCGCTGTAGCGGTATTCGCTCGCGATCTCGACCTGCGCGGGCAGGCGCGCGATCGTCTCGAGCCAGCGGCGCGCGGTGAGGCCGGAATAGTGACTCGTGCCGCACGCGAGAATCAGCACGTTGTCGATCTGTTCGAACGCGCGTGCGGCATCCGGGCCGAATATCGCCGGATCGAACAGCCCCGCATCGGGAATCGTCGCGGCGACGGCCTGCGGTTGCTCGAAAATTTCCTTCTGCATGAAATGCCGATACGGCCCGAGCTCGACCGCGGCCTGCGCCGACGAGACGGTCTGGATCGGGCGATCGACCGGCGTGCCGCCACGCTCGAGGATTCGCACGCCGCCCGGCGTCAATTCGACGATGTCGCCTTCCTCGAGAAAGATGAAGCGATCGGTGATGCCGGCGAGCGCGAGCGCGTCGGATGCGAGAAAACATTCGTCGTCCTTCAGGCCGACGACGAGCGGCGATCCGACCCGTGCGCCGATCAGCCGCTGCGGCTCATGCTTGCTGAACACCGCGATCGCGTATGCGCCGTGCAGTTGCGACGTCGCATCGCGCACGGCGGCGAGCAGATCGCCGCGATACTTGCTGTGAATCAGATGGGCGACGACCTCGGTGTCGGTCTGGCCATCGAACTGGTAGTGCTCGTCAGACAGTTGCCTGCGCAACGTTTCATGATTCTCGATGATGCCGTTGTGCACGAGCGCGATTTCGTCGCGCGAGAAGATCGGATGCGCATTGCAGGTTGCGGGCGCGCCATGCGTCGCCCATCGCGTATGCGCGATGCCGGTGCTGCCGGACAGCCCGGCGCTGCGCACGTGCGCGTCGAGATCGGCGACCCGCGACACACTGCGCTCTCGTCGCGCCTGGCCGTCGACGACGGTCGCCACGCCGCATGAATCGTAGCCGCGATATTCGAGGCGGCGCAAACCTTCAATCAGAATCGGAACGATGTTCCGTTGCGCGACCGCGCCGACGATGCCACACATGACACGTCTCCTTCCCTGTTTCCGTTCATCGACCGTGCGCCGTCGTGTCAGCGCGATCCGGTCACCGTTATCTCCGCCGTCGTGAACCCGCATTTGGCGGGCGCGAGCGGGTCGGCCATCCGGCTTTCGAATGCCAGATACAGCGCCTCCTCCAGTACGTTCCAGTGCGAGCCATGACGGTACGGGCCCGAGCGCGCATACCAGCAGGCGACGGTGCTCCAGTCGTTCATCTTGAATGCGACCAGCGCGATCAGCCCCCACGGAAAATCAGAGCCGGCCAGTTGCATCCAGGTCTTGCCGTACTTCTGCATCCACTGCGCATAGATCGTCTCGTTCGACTGGTCGGGCACCTGGATGCCGGACAGGATCGGGAAGATCTGCGCGACTTTCGCCGGATAGAAGCTCGTGTCGCTGATCTTCTGCGTGCTCGCGCGAAAGCCGGATTGCGTGCCGCGCCAGAACACCTTCACGATCGCCGACGACAGCCGGTCGGCACGCTGGCTCCACGGCCCCGCGCGCGCGTAGTCGGCGCGGCGCACGTAATACGCGGCGAGCGCCTGGAACGCGCTGTGCACCTCGACGTTATCCATCAGCAGTGCGACATGCAGCGACGACGAGATCTGATAGACACCGCTCGCCTTGTCGAGCAGCGTGTCCAGGTGCGCGCCCGCGCGGTTCAGGCTGAGTTCCCAGGCAGCCGGCATCCCGTCGGGAGGCGCAAAGCGCGCGAGCAGTTCGATCCAGGTCGCCATCATCGCGTCGTCCGCGTCGGCTTCCGCGCACGGGCCGACCTGTCCGCTCTTCACGCAGAAGCGGTCGAATCCGCCGTCCAGCCGCTGGCGCGGCAACACCCACGCGATCCACGCGAGTGCGGCCTGATGGGCATCCATATGGGTGTCGGCGGCGGCAAGCAGCGCCTTCGCCGCGAAATAAGGATCGATGCCGGCGCCGTTCAGGCGCACGGTGATCGCGCCGTCCGGGCGTTGATACAGCCCGTTCAGCTGAAGTTCGGCGGCGCCCGCGTGCAGCATGGAGCAGCACGCGGCGACGCAACAGGCAACGCGCCACGCATGGCACGGCCTGACAAGGGCCGCCACGCACGCGCGTGCGGCCGGGAAAAGCGCGGGCCGTTTCATGATCGGGGGCTCCTGCGCGGTAGTTCTGCGCAATTCGCGCCGGGCGCGGCGTTGGCCGCGTCGCGCGCCGGCGGGTATATCGACGTTGCGGCTCAGTGCACCTTGGCGCTGGTGAACTGGAGACTGGTGCCGCTATTCGCGGTCACGAGCCAGTACGTCGAGTCGGTGATGCCCACGCTGCCGCTGCCTTGCGTGATGATCGGCAACGCATACGCAGCCTTCGGCAACAGCCACGTCATGTTCGTCAGGCTGGTCGGGTGGCTGGCGGAGAATGCCCAGCCGCTACCCGTGTCGGTGGCCGACCACGTGACGTTCAGGCGCGCCCGGTCGAAGACCGTGATATCGGTCATCGTGTACCAGCGGAACTGCCCGGTCAGCTTCAGCAAATTGGCTTGAGTGAAGATCGAGGACAGCGTCGACGTATAGGACGACGCGCCGAGCGGGTGCGCGTAGATCAGGCGGCTCGTGTGGTTCGCGACGACGAAGTTCATCAGCGCGGCGTACCAGTTGTTCACGTCGGTCGTCGGCACCGCGTACTGCTGGAACTCCTCGAACGTCGCGTACTTGCCGAACGGCATCACGGGGTAAGCCCACAGGCCCGGGTTCAGCAGCGCACCGTTGCGGTATGCGCGGGTCGGCGCCGAGCCGGTGTGACCGGTGAAGTAGTACCCGTTGAAGCCATTGCTTTCGAGCCAGTTCACCGACCAGGTCGGCGTGTTGCCTTCCGGCGCCGCATACTCGATGTCGGGCAGGCCCGTCGCGGCCTGCACGGCCTGGTGGTTCATCACGAGGTACTGCGTGAACGTGCTCGCGTTCGTTTCACTCGCATTCGCCCCCCAGTAATCATGGATCCAGCCGCCGTGACTGCCGACGCGATGCCCCCTGCTGATGAAGTATTTGAGGAGATTCTGCGCCGTCGGGTTGTTGGCGAGATTGATGCCGCCGCCGTCACCGAAGGTCGCTTCGTCGGGCCCGGCAGTGACCACGACGGAGAACGGTCCGTTGTTCCACACGCCGAGGCTCTTCAGGTAAAGCGCCGGCTGGATCTGGTCGCCCGCGCAGAAGTGCCAGTTGAACACGAGCCCGGCCTGCGCTTTCGGCAGCGGCGACAGCGACGGCAGGTTCAGCATCTGCGTGCCGAAATAATGCAGGTAGCCGTGAATCAGCATGCCGTCGGTCTGGCCGTCGAGGTAGGCGAGCGGCAGGTTGACGAACAGCACGCCGCCGTTGCCGTATGGGTTGTAGCCGGACACCAGCCCGAACGTCGGCGAGGTCAGGATCGTCGTGCCGGAATACGTGCCCTGCGTGACGAAGCTCGGATAGGTCAGGAAGCCGTATACGTAGCCGGAGATGCCTTCGAGCGTGTCGGTGGTGGTCGTCAGCGTGGACGCAAGCGTGTTTGCCGTCTTGCCGGTCGAGGTGCTCAGCAGCGAACCGGCACTATACGTCGTGGTCTTCTTCAGTTTGCCGGTCACGGTGCCGGTCAGCTTCGGGAGCGTCTGGCTCAGCACGCCGCTGCCCGTGGAGGGCGTCGTGTACTGGAACCACGCATTGTGGTTGTAGTTCGCGAGGCCGCCCGGGTTCGACGGGCTGGCGGCCAGGAACAGCGCGCTGCCGGACGTCGATGCCGACGTCTTCGACGAGCCGGAGCTGCTCGTCGACGCGAACGAAGTCGTGGGGCTGGCGGCCGTGGTCGCCGAAGTCGTCGTCGTCCATGCCATCGACTTGCCGGGGGGCACTTGCAGCGTGCGCAGCCAACTGCTCATGCCGGTCACGTTGCCGAGGCCGATCATGTTGCCGCCGTATTGGTCATACAACACGTAGTCGACGCCGGCCATGTTGCTGAAACGAGACTTCGGGCTCACATAGAAGCCTGCCGAATTCAGTACGCCGAAATCGTAGACGAGCATCACCTTGCCGCCGTTCAGCGCGTAGTTCTGGATCGCCGTCACGAGCGCGTCGGCGGCCGTCGTATGCACCTGGTCCGGCAGGATCAGGCCCGGATACTGCGACAGCGACGAGCCGGCGGCCATGAACTGGCTGTCGGTCATGACGGTGATCTGCAACCCTTCTTCCTGCGCGGTATCGAGCCACGCGGACACGCGAGAATCAGGCAGCGTCAGCGTGTCGGGCACCAACAGGAGAAGCTGGTTGGTGGCCGCCCGAACGCCGCCCGGACTGAATGCGAACGCCAGCGCGAATAGCGCGAACAGTATCCGCAAGAACTTGCCTGACTTTGCCAACATGGTGTGCTCCTCGCTTAAGGAATGGGTGGCGCCACAGCAGCGATGAGCGTGCCGCCAGCTCGGCCCACCTTGCCCGGTAGATGTGTGCGGCTGCCCAGTTCGTCGAGCATCGAACGACGTCGGCCATCGGCGGCCGGCCCGTCTTCTCCGTTGGAAAAGAATCGATGCGACGCAGGGAGAGAAGCGAACAACGTGCCATTGGCTCCGGAAGCCCTGTCGTGCTCGCTCGGTGCGTCGCGTGCCGTGCGGTGCGGCGAAAAACGCGGCCGAATCGTTTCATCACTGATACGGCGGCGTTTAGCACGAATCGTCGGACGGATTCGTCAGCGAGCCGGGCCAGCTCGCGCAGTAGGTATAGAGCGTGACGAGCAGGCCGATCAGCAGCGGGCCGCCGAGCAGGAAATAGCAGAACGGCAGGAACAGCAGCGAGCCATGATGGATGACGACCGCGTGCAGCAGCATCACGAACGGCAGCGCGAAAATGAAGTAGCCGACCACGAGAAGCGATGCGGCGATCTTCTGCAGCGGTGTGAAATCGAGCGGGTAGTAAAGCGCCGCCATCACCAGCGGAATCAACGCGATCGCCGCGCCGTGCAGTACGAACATGTCACGCAGATGCAGCATCGGCACATATGGGAACGCGCCCGGTGCGAGCCAGAAATACGCGCAGATCAGCAGCTGCGTGAAGCTCGCGATACGTAACAGATATGCAACGGGCAACCAGTTCGCACGCCGGAAGAACGACGCGCCGAAGCCGATCGCGCAAAGCACCGCGGTCACGGCAAGCTGCGTCCCGCTCGGCATTCGCGCGGCGAGGTCGATCGACAGCAGCGGGACGCGCGGCGCATCGGGCGGGTAGCCGATCACGATCACGTGCAGTGCCGGATCGATCTCGTGCGCCCCCCACGCCATGACCGCGCGCCAGTAGCGCCACGCGAGCGGCAGACCGAGCCACAGCAACGCATAGAGCGTCGGGGTCAGCAGCACGATCGACATCAGCCAGCGCTGTGGATGCGGATGGATCCGCAGCGAACGGTCGACGGGAGGAAGGACGGGATGCGTCTGCATGGCGCCCGTTCCCGTTACCAGCGATAGAACACGCTCAGCTCGCCGCCGATCCGTGAATAGTAAGGGTTATGGTAGTAGTCGAATTCGAGTTGCGTACCCCACTTGCGCGTGAACCAGTAGCGCCATTTCGCGATCACTTCGTGACTGCGGAAATCGGCGATCTGCGAACCGGATCCGGTGACCTGATACGCCTCGCGGCCGAACCCGCCACGCAGTACGATCACGCTCTTCCCGACCTCGCCGTAGGTGACGGCGCCGTAGTATTGCGGCGCCTTCACCGACCCCGGCGAATCGACCGTGTAATTCGTCCCCGCCTCGAAGATCCACTTCGGCAGCGCATACCAGATCACGCCGGCGTGATACAGCTGATCCCGGTGGCCGCTGCGGTTCCATGCATAGCCGGCGCCCAGCGACACGATCAGCGACCGGTTGGACAACAGCTTGCGGTTGATCGAGAGGTCGACGCGCGCGCTCGGCAGGATCGTCCCGGACGTCGTGCCGGAAAAGCCGATCCCGCCGAACCAGTCCGGTCCCAGGTCCTGCACGTACGTCAGTGCGCCGAGCTGCGTGCTCTCGCCGAAGCGATGCAGTTGCGCCAGCTCGCCGAGTATCGTGCGGCCGCCGTCCTGATAGACGCCGCGCACGTGCACGCCGTACCAGTCGCCATACCCGTGCGTCAGGTGTGCGCTGGACACGCCGAGCGACATCTCGGCATGGCGCTCGCTCGGCGCCTGCACGTGCGCGATCACGGCGTCGGGCAACGGCGGCCGGTTCGTATCGTCAGGCGAGAATTCGGCGAGCGGCGTGCCGTCCGGCAGGCCGTCGGCGGACACGCGCACGAACGTGGGCGCGTCGAGCGTGCGCGGCACGATGACTGGCGCGGCGGCGGCGGGCGACTGCGCGGGTGCCGGCGCACCGGCGTCATCCGGCTGCGCCGCGAGCACCGGGAGCGGGCCGACGGCAACGCCGCACAGCACCGCCAGAGCGGCGACCGGTGCGCGCGAGCCGCGACGGCGGGAACGATCGGACATGGAGGCGCTCCTTAACGGGATGCGTGAAACCAGCCGCTGCGGCATGCGACGAGGTCGCCGTGCACGCATGCATGGCCAACGACCGAAACGTCGCGCGCACAGGCGCTGACAGGATGACCGGCCACGCCGATGCGCGCGCCGGTCAGGCGCAGCAGGCCGCCGGCCGACACGACGCCGTCGATGCAACTGCCGCTGGCGAGCAGCACGTCGTCCCGCGCGAACACCGAGCCGTGCAGCAACGCGTGGCGCTCGAGCTCGACGCGATGCGCCTTGACGCCGCCGCGCAGCACGCAGCCGTCGCCGAGCACCAGCGTGCCGTCCACGACGAGGTTCCCCTGCACGACCGTATGCGCGGGCAGACGCACGTCGCAGGGCAGCAGGTAGCGGCCGTGCACGTAGCGATGCGGCAGCGTCGAGAAGTGGCGGGTCAGCGAGATCGCACGGCGCGGTGCGACGGCCGTATCGTCGGTCGGCGCCGTCGGCGCCTTGCCGAACACGATCGGTTCGCCGTACAGGCACGCGAAGCCGCCGGCGCCATGCAGGTATACCGTCCCGCCCACCACGACGCCGCGCAGCACCGCGCTGTCGACGTCGATCTGCGGCGCGTGCGCGAGCATGCCGATCGTCGCGCCGGCACGAACGTCGATGCGCTGCTCGGCGAACGCATACGTGGCCCGCGCGCCGCCATCGAGCGTGATCGCGCGATCCGCGTACAGCACGTCCTCGCAATGCTCGTCGTGCACGACGCGGATCTCGTCGTCATGCCGCACCAGGAGGCCGAGCGCGTGCCACGGCGGCATCGCGGACGCATCGGCCGGCCGCGCACCACCCGCGTGCGCGCGCAGCGCATCGCGCCAGCGCGCGGCGAGCAGCGCCTGGTCGACGAACGGCCCGTCGCCGATCGGCAATGCCGCCACGTCGCTGCGCCGGATCAGCTCGTGCAGCAGCGGCAGGAACGGCAGGCTCAGCACGCCCGCCACCGGCACCATCACATTGAAGGTCGTCATCGTTCACCGCCCCGGTTTCAGTTGCCGGCGAAAACGCTCGGTCTTGTCCCATTTCAGTTCGCGGCGCAACGCGGCGTCGAGCACGAGCCCCCATAGCGCGGACACCACGGCCGCGATCGTCACGCAAAAGCCGACCACGTTGACCGGCACGAGCCGCAGGCGCGTCGCGCGACCGTCGAGCCGCGCGGCGACGACGATCTCGAAGAACACGCCGAAATTGCCGAAGGTGCTGAACGCGAACAGCGCGAACAGCGACACGAGCAGGCCGAGCGCCGTCGAGTTGACGCCATTGAGCAGATAAAGCGTGATCGCGGTGCCCCACGCGATCGCGAGCAGCGCGGGCATCAGGAACACGCCGAGCAGCAGCGCGCCGTCCAGCCGGCAGCGCCGCGAAATCAGCGGATTGCGCAACACCGGACCGAGATAGCGCAGCAGCGTCTGGTTGTGCCCCTTCGCCCAGCGCGTCAGCTGCCGCGCGCGCACGGCCCAGCGCTCGGGCACTTCCTCGTAGCATTCGGCGTGATTCAGGTAGACCGTGCGCCAGTCGCTCAGCAGCAGGCGATAGGTCATGTCGGTATCCTCGGCGAGCATGTCGTCGCACCATCCGCCGACCGCATCGAGCGCGCCCTTGCGGATGCCGCCGACCGTGCCGCCGTACTGCGGCACCAGGTTCAGGTTGTTGCGCGCCTGCTGGTTGACCTGATAGCCGCCCGCGCGCTCGAGATCGAGCAGCCGCGCGAGCAGATTGCTGTCGGCGTTCTGCGGCACGACGCGGCCCATCACCGCGCCGACTTCCGGATCGAAGAACGGCGCGACGAGTTCCTTCAACAGCCCGGGACGCGGCAGATAGTCGGCATCGAACACCACCATGATGTCGCCGCGGATGAAGCGCAGCGCGTCCTTCAGCGCGGCCGCCTTGCCCGGCTTGCCGCTCTCGCGATGAAACGGCTTGATGAGCTCGGGCGCCAGCGCGCGCACCTCGTCGATCAGCGCGCGCGTGTTGTCGGTCGAACGATCGTTGACCGGAATGATCATCAGCCGGTCGTGCGGATAGGTCGTCGCGAGCAGCGCCATCAGGCAATCGACGACGACGGCTTCTTCGTTGTGCGCGGCGACGAACACCGTGAGCCGCGGCCATTCGCCGTGGGTCACCGCCCGATAAGGCGCGTGCTGCGGCTTGAACAGACGGTCGAGACTGAACACGTAATGCCGCGCCGCGTAGACGCAGGTCAGTAGCGTGAACAGCCACAGGTAGGCGACACAGGGAATCAACAGCACGTCGGGATCGAACGTGGCCTGCGCGGTACGGGCCGACGCCGGGCCGAGCAACGCGTCCGCGTCGGTCGACGCGCGCACCGCGAGCGGCGCGGCACCGGCATAGGCGGCGCCGCGCTCCGCCGCGCCGGCGGCAGGCATGCCGAGGCGCACAGCGTCGGCGAACGGCCGCAACGCGGTGTCGTGCACGACCTGCGAGCAGGCCAGCACGATCAACAGCAGGATGCCCTCGACGCAGAGCGACACCGTCCGACGGTTCTTCATGTCCTGCCCCCGTGCCGGCGACGGCGGCAGCCGAGCGCTTGCGCCCGGGCCGTGCATCGCGCGGATGTCAATGGGAAGCGGCCGCACGTTCGTCGCGCAAGCGCGGGCGTCTTCCGCGCCGGACGAACGTGTCCTGCCGCTTTCCGGATTCGTTGCTTTGGCGTCCCTGCCCGTCTGCTGTCGTTGGAACACGTCGGAACGCGCCTGTCCGCCCAGAACAAGCAAGCGGCGAGCCATCGACCGCCGCGCCCCGTGCGGCAAGGACCCACGATCAGGCGGCGGGCGCGGCCGGGGCCGCGGCCGAGTGTTTTTGATTCACCGGCGAATCAGCTTTTGGCACGGCATGTGCGGTCGGCAGCGCGATCCGTTCGCGTTGCGCGGTGAATCGTCTGTTCATCGCACGTATGTCGCCTCGCGCGCGTCGGCTTCGAGACCCGATCCGTCGCGAATCGCCATCGCACGGGCCATGTCCGGAAAACGTCCGCGCTGACGCTGCCGCGCGCGTCGGAAGGCCGTCATGCGTGCATACCCGCCGCATTCCGGCCGCGCGTTACAGATACGCAACATTTCGCGCCTGTCGGCTCGAGCAGCGCGCGCGATGCGGCACGACGGGCAAATCATTTCTCCGTGACCCGATCCGGACAATCGGCGACACGCCTTTCATTGCCCAGACAAAATTCGCATGTCGAAGCGATTCAATGCGCTTCGAACGATGGATGCCGTTCGAGCGGTAGTCGACGCTCGATCCGCGCCGCCGTGCTTCGCATGACGCGACCGCACTGCTCGCGCGAATGGGCGTCCGTTTATCTGCATCGCACCCTTCCTCCGATCCGGCGTCCGTAGCAGTTGTGAAACGTTCCGTAACGAAACGCGCATGCCGTGCGAATCGGACCCGGACGCAGGGGCCGCTGGTTTGAATATTGCTGTATGGAAAGCGGGATCGCCTTCCCGGTGCGCCGGCGCGTAGCGACGCGAATCGTGTGACGGAAGGACGTGGCGATCGACACGATGAGGAACGCTAATGACGTGATTGACGAGATGCAAGGGGACGTCCGTAGTCCGACGATTGCGCGGCGGAGACCGCGCGGACAAGAACGGTGCGCTCGCCCCGCCGCGCCGCTGAATGTCGTGCGGCCGACGCCGGCCGGCGTCGCCGCATGCGGAACGGGACGAGTCGCCTGCAACCAGGTTTGGCGCCAGGTGCCGGGTCTTCCGGCGCGAAGATGCTCAACGAGGATAACGATGAAGAAGATCTTGCTTGTATTCGGGACTCGGCCGGAAGCCATCAAGATGGCGCCGCTCGTCCGCGCACTGAAGTCGCGCAAGGATATCGACGCCCGCGTATGCGTGACCGCCCAGCATCGGGAGATGCTGGATCAGGTCCTCACGTTGTTCGACATCAAGCCAGACTACGATCTCAATCTGATGCGCCAGAGCCAGACGCTGACCGACGTGACGACCGGCATTCTCCAGGCGATTGGGATCGTCTTCGACGACTTCCGCCCCGACGTCGTCCTGGTGCACGGCGACACGACGACGACGCTGGCCGTCAGTCTCGCCGCGTTCTACCGCTATCTGCCGGTCGGGCACGTGGAGGCGGGCCTGCGCAGCGGCGATATCTGGTCGCCGTGGCCGGAGGAGCTGAATCGCCGCGTGACCGATGCGGTGTCGTCATGGCATTTCGCGCCGACGGGCCAGGCGCGCGACAACCTGTTCAGCGAAGGCGTGCCGGTTGGCGCGGTCGTGATGACGGGCAACACCGTGATCGATGCGCTGCACGACGTCAAACGCATGCTCGACCACGATACCGTGCTCAACGACAAGATCGCCGCGCACTTTCCCTTTCTCGATCCGTCCCGCCGCGTCGTGCTGATCACCGGCCATCGCCGTGAAAGCTTCGGCGAGCCGTTCCGGCATTTCTGCGAGGCGCTCTGCACGCTCGCGAACCGCTATCGCGATGCGCAGTTCGTCTATCCGCTGCACCTGAATCCGAACGTGCGCGAGCCGGCGCGCGCGCTGCTCGGCAGCGTGCCGAACATTTACCTGATCGATCCCCAGGAATATCTTTCGTTCGTATTCCTGATGTCGCGCTCGCATTTCATCATCACCGATTCGGGCGGCATCCAGGAGGAAGGGCCCGCGCTCGGCAAGCCGGTGCTCGTCACGCGCGAGACGACCGAGCGGCCCGAGGCGATCCAGGCCGGCACCGCGCGGCTCGTCGGCACGGACCGGGAACGAATCGTCTGGGAGGCGTCGCGGCTGTTCGACAGCGAAAGCGCGTACGAGGAAATGGCGCGCGCGAGCAATCCGTATGGCGACGGCCATGCGAGCGAGCGGATCGTTCACGCGCTGATGCATTCGCCTGGGGCGACCGCGAGTGCGACGAGCTTTTCGCTGGGCGCCGCGGAGATGCCGTTCAACGCGCTCACGCTGGGGCTGCAGGCGTTGCGGTCGCCTTGAATCCGGTCGGCGGGCGACACGCCGACGCCTACCGTCCGCTACCGGACCACGGCATCGGCCATCGATTGCGCCTGCGCGATCAGCCGCGGGTAGATCCGCTGCGACACCACCTGCGCGGCGAAACACGCCTGTCGCGCGTCCTCGGGCACGCGCCCCGCGCCGCACGCCAGGATCGGGCGCAGCGTCACGCTCTTCCACTGGATATAAACGCGTTCGCCCTGCCGGACCGACACGGCCAGCGTGTTCGGCCCCTCGGGCACGCCGTCCTGGCTTTCGCCCAGCAGCCACGCCTTCACCACGCCGTCGGCCGGCTGCCGCTTGACGGGCAACTCGGCGAAGCGAAACGCCGCGGCGTCGTCGCCGAATACGTCCGTGTAAAGTGTTTCATTGTTGAGAATCGCGGCCACGTCGTCCGTCGGCTTGATGCCCGCATCCGCCGTGCTCGCCCACGCCTTCAGCAGCGGAACCGTCGTCACGACGAGATTCGTCTTGCCGTCGGCCGACTTGAAGGCCAGCCCGTCCGGCCCCGGCGGCATCCCGTCGACGGGGCCGACGCTCTGCACCGTTCCCGCCGCCTTCGCGGCAAACCCTTTCGCCCGGACCGTGCCGATGAGCCTCGCGAGCCGCGCATTCACGTCGGCCGTGTACTGCTGGTCGACACGCGGTCGATCTTCCGTTCGCGCCGCGGCCACGGCCGCCGCGGCCTTCTTCCGATACGCAAGATACGAATCTGCCGGCGATGCGATCACCTTCGCCCCAACCGCGCCGAGCACCGCCGCGACCACCACCGCCCCTACCCCGACCTTCAGTCTTGAAATGCGCTTCATTTTTATGACGTTGACGAATCCCGCGCCGACCGCGAAAACGTCCGCCGCGATCCCGCGGCCGACGCCCCTCAGAAGCGCATCATTCTAACGTCGCGCGCGCTTCATTCATCCACCTTGAATGCCGATACCAGCTGCGTCAGTTCCGCCGCCTGCTGCTTCAGGCTTTCCGCCGCCGCCGCGCTTTCCTCCACCAGCGCCGCATTCTGCTGCGTCATCTGATCGAGCGACTGCACCGCGTCGCCGATCTGATCGATGCCGGCGCTCTGTTCCAGGCTCGCTTCGGCGATCTCGCTCATCATCGCGCTGACGCCCTGCACCTGCGATACGACGTCGCTCATCACCTTCCCTGCCTCGCTGACGAGCCGCGACCCGGCGTCCACCGTCCCCGCGCTGTGTTCGATCAATGCCTTGATTTCCTTCGCCGCCTGCGCGCTGCGCTGCGCGAGATTGCGCACTTCCGACGCGACGACCGCGAACCCGCGGCCCTGCTCGCCGGCGCGTGCGGCCTCGACCGCCGCGTTCAGCGCGAGGATGTTCGTCTGGAACGAGATGCTGTCGATCATCACGATGATCTCGGAGATGCGCTGCGACGCATCGCTGATCTGCTCCATCGTCGTCACGACTTCGCCCACGACGTGCCCGCCGCGCATCGCCGTATCGGATGCGCCCGTGATCAGCTTCGCGGCCGTCGTCGCGGTTTCGGTGTTGTTGCGCACGACCGCCGTGATTTCCTCCATCGACGAAGCCGTCCGCTCGAGGTTGCTCGACTGCCCTTCGGTCCGCTCGCTGAGGTCCGCATTGCCCGACGCGATCTGCGCGGAGCCGGTCGCGATCGACGCGGACGCCGCGCGAATCCGGTGAACGAGCGTCGACAACGACGACACGAAGCGGTTGAACGCGTCCGACAGCTGGCCGATCTCGTCCTCGCTCTCGACCGTCATCCGGCGCGTCAGGTCGCCCTGGCCGCTCGCGATCTCCGACAGCAGCGTCGCCGCGCGGCGGATCGGCGCGGCGATCGCGCGCCCGACCAGCCAGATCACGACCAGCGCGACGCCGAGGCCCGCGACCGCGGCGACCAGTGCCGCGCTGCGAATCGCACGCGTCACCGGGCCGAGCAGTTCGGCCTGCGGCACTTCGACGACCACGTACGCATTCAGCTCCGGAATGAACGACGTCGCGATGAAGCGCGCACCGCCGTCGCCGTCGTAGCTCAGGTACGCATACGGCTGGCCGGCCAGCAGCGTCGACGATGCATCGCCGGGCAGCCCCGGTTCGTCCTTCAGGAAGTGCTTGCCGTCGATCAGCGACGTATCGCGATGCATCATGATCGCGCCGTCGGGCCGCACGAGGTACGCGAACCCGGTATCGCCGATCCGGTACGCGGCGATCCCCTTCGCGAGCGCGTCGACGGACAGGCTCATGCCGGTCGCGCCGACCGGCGCGCCGTCGAGTTCCACGCGGCTGTTGATGAACATCATGTAGCCGCCGGCCGTGACCTCGCGGTCCATGTTCACGTCGTAGGTCTTGCCCGATGCGAGGAAGGTCGCGAGCCACCGATCGTTGTCGGTGACCTTCCGCTGCAGGCCGGCCTCGTTGTAGTAGTTGCCGCTCTTCACCGACACCCACTGCACGGACGCCGCCTTCTGCTCGTCCTTCACGTTCCTCGCCAGCTGGATCCAGTTGCGCGTGCCGGCGTCGGGCTCGCCGTCGGCTTCCCATTGCAGCAGGAACGCATCGCGCGCAAGGACGCGCGATGCGGCGATCGGCCCGGCCAGCTGCCGCTGCACGTCGGCGCGGATGCCGCTCACGGCCGTCGGCAGCCCTTCGCGGACGACGCGCTCGCGCACGGCGTTGCCGATCAGACGGACACTCAACCCGCTCGAGATCGCGACGAACACGAGCAGGCAGCTCGTCATGCTGAGAATCAGCTTGTTCTGAATGGACAGCTTGCGCCAGAAATGCATGGGGAACCCTCGATAACCGCTCGGTCTGAGCCAGCTTGGGTTATCGGCAGGCGCGCGCGGAATCGCATCGCCGGGTTCACATGTTCGTCATGCGAGATCGGATATGTCGTTGACGGATAGCCGTCGCGCGCCTGGCGAGGTTCGCACGCTCAATACGCGACGAAGATGGTCACGCGCCGGTTGCGCGCCCTGGCGGCCGCATCGTCGCCCGCGACGAGCGGCTGCGTATCGGCCCGCCCGATCGCGGCGAGCCGGTGCGGGGCGACGCCGCGATCGGCCAGATAGCGCACGACGCTGCCCGCCCGCGCGGACGACAGCTCCCAGTTCGATTCGTATTTCGCATTCGCGATCGGCACGCTGTCGGTATGCCCTTCGACGAGAATGTCGCCGGTCGCATGTTCGCTCAGCGCCTGCGCGATCCGGCCGAGCACCGGCGTCGCATCGGGCAGCAAGCGTGCGTCGCCGACGTTGAACAGAACCTTCGCGTCGATGCCGATCTCGATGCCATGCCGCGCGCGCACGAGCGAGATGCGGCCGCTCGACTTCAGCGCGTCGAGCGATGCCAGCCAGGCGGGGGCACGCTCGGGCATCGCCGCGCCGGGCGCGCTGGCGGTCCCGCTGTCGTGCCGCGCGAGCGTCTGATAGCGCGCGTCGAGCGCGTTGTATTTCGCGAGCTGCAGCACGTACAGCGCGAGAAACAGCACCATCAGCGTCGTGATCAGATCCGCGTAGGAAATCAGCCAGCGTCCGGATTGCGTGCCTTCGCCTTCGTCGTCGCGATCGGCGGCGAGCGAGCCCGCCCGCGCGCCGTCAGTTCGAGCGGTCATGTCGAAGCTCCCGGTGCATCATGCGAGGGACTCCGCCGCGCGGCCGCGCACGTCGCCGGTCAGCCGCGTCTCGATCGTATGCGGCGATTCCTTGCGCGAAATCGCGAGCAGGCCGTCGAGATACAGCTTGCGGAATCGCAACTCGCTGTCGATCTGCGCGCGCAGCTTGCCGTAGAGCGGCAGAAACACGAGGTTCGCGAACGCGAGGCCGTAGAGCGTCGCGATGAACGCGACCGCGATGCCCGGTCCGAGCTGCGCCGGTTCGAGAATGTGGCTCGTCACCTGGACCAGCCCGAGCACCGAGCCGAGAATGCCGAACGTCGGCGCATAGCCGCCGGCCTGCTGCCACACGCGCGCGGCCGCGAGCCGGCTGCGCTCGTATGCGTCGAGCTCGCGGTGCAGCGCGTCCTCGAGCACGGCGGTCGACACGCCGTTCGCGAGCAGTTCGAGCCCGCGCCGCGCGAACGGATGGATACCGCTCACGTCCATCGATTCGAAGGCGAGCAACCCGTCGAGCTTCGCGCGATCGCCCCACTCCAGCAGGTCGGTCAGGTGCTTGCGGTCGACTTCCTGCGCACGCACGAACGCGAGCCGCAACTGTTTCACCGCATCGAAGAACCGCGCCCACGTGTTCTGGATCATCACCGCGCCGAGCGTACCGCCGAGCACGATCACGAGCGCCTCGAACTGGAACAGCGTCGAAAAATGTCCGCCTTCCAGTGCGAAGCCGAACACGATGGCCGCGCCGCCGAGCAGCACGCCGGCCAGGGTCAACAAGTCCATGGGTGTCTCCGTCGGGTTGCGCGTCACGCGTCGGATGAAGCCAGCGGCATGGGTGCCGCGCCTGCCGCCGGCGCCTTGGCCGCGCGCACGGCATCGAGCACGCGCCGTTCGATCTCCTCGATCTCGATCGGGTCGAGCTTCAGCTCGCGGCGCATCACCCACGACACCTCGTTGCGCCGCGCTTCCGTCATCACGGAGAACAGCTTGTCGGCCACCGCGCGATCGTCGAGGCTCGCGATCAGCTTCGCGAGATCGTACGTATCGAACGCACTGATCACGTCGAACAGCGTGCGCTGGTCGACCCACACGATATCCTCGAGCGCGCGCACGTCGCCGCCGGCGCGCGGGCTGCGCCGCGAGAAATACGCGACGCCCTTCTGCTCGACGTAACCGAGCACCTTCGACTTGCGGAACGCGAACACCTCGTCGGCGATCTCGCCGTGCGACAGCTTGTTGAGCAGCAGCTTCCGGTCGACGCCGATCAGCGCTTCGAGATCGGCCAGCTCGATCAGTTCCAGCTCGCTGTTGATCGACAGGTCGAGATCGTGATCGGCGACCTGCTGCGCGCGATCGACCACGCGCGCGGCGTCGAACGTGACGACCTGGCGCGCATCCGATGACGCCGTGTAATCGGCCGAGCCGCCGGCATGGTCCGCCTGCGCGGCTTCGATCGTGACGAGATTGAGCTTCTCCATGCGGCGCAGCATCGCAAGCACGTGCGGGCGCGAATGGCCGGCGATCGCGCGACAGCGGCGAATCACGTCGGCGAGCGGCACCGATGCCTCGGCCGCCTGCGCCTGCATCGGCCGCCGCGACCACGCGTCGTCCGATCCGCGCGTGTCGGCGCCCGCCATCAGCGACAGCACATGCGCATACGACAGCACGCCCGGCATGAAATCCGCGTGCGTATAGGTCGCGAGCTGGTCGTCCTTGCGCTTCACGCGTCGGATCATCGTGCGCACGACATGACGGAGCAGCGCGGACACGTGCTCGATTTCTTCGTCGAGCAGCGTGGCCGGCACGACCGTGAGCTGACAGAACGACAGCGCCTTCGCCGTATGCGCGCGCGGCTCGGCAGCGAGCAACGCGGATTCGCCGAAGAACTCGCCGCGCCCGAGCGTCGCGACGACGACACGCTTGTCTTCGCAGCGCGTCGACAGCTCGACCTTGCCGTCGGCGATCAGAAAGATGACGGGCTCGCCGGCGAAGCCCTCCGAGTAGATGATCTCGCCGGGCGCGGCCGTACGCGTCCAAGATTGCTGACGGTTCAAGTTGGTTCCCCTGCTGCGCTGGTTGTTGCGGACTGCGCGTCGCATGTCGCATGCATGCGATCGACAGTCGTCCCCGTGCCCGTTTAACGTCATCGGCGCCGGCATCCTTTAGGGAATTCGTCCTCGTTTCCAGCGAAAATCAACGTAAAACGTTTGCGAGTTGCGCAGTTGCGGCGGCGGTTCGTTTCGATGGACGTGCCGGCGTCCGATTCAACGCACGAAGGTGCGTCGCGCGTCAGAACTCCATGTCCAGTTCGTCGATGTCTTCGTGCTCCGCTTTCGCGGCATCGATCCACTCCGCGACGAACGGATGCGCGAGGATGCGCATGCAGTACTCGGCGATATCGGGTTCGAGTTTCACGTCGTAGGTCAGGAATCGCGTGACGACCGGCGCGTACATCGCATCGGCGACGCCGATCCGCTCGCCGAACAGCCAGGGGCCGCCGTACGCGTCCAGACAATCGCGCCAGATCGTCACGATGCGCTCGATGTCGTGCTGCGCACGCGACCAGATCCGGAAACCGGAGAAGTGCGCGCGCAGGTTCATCGGCAGCGCGGAGCGCAGCGCGCTGAAACCGGAATGCATCTCGCCGCAGATCGACCGGCAATGCGCGCGCGCATGCCGGTCGTCGGGCAACAGCCTGGCCTGCGGCCGGATCTCGTTCAGGTATTCGGCGATCGCGAGCGTGTCCCACACCGTGCTGCCGTCGTGCGTCAGGCACGGCACGAGGATCGACGGCGACAGCAGCAGCAACTCCGCGCGCGATGCCGCGTCGATCGGCACGCTGACGGTCTCGAACGCGAGTCCGCTCAGTCTCGCGAGCAGCCAGCCGCGCATCGACCACGACGAGTAGTTGCGGCTGCTGATGGTCAACGTCGTCCGCCCGGTAGCTTCCATGTCGCTCTCCCGCTGATTGCCGTTCGTGCCCCTGCACCGAAAGCGCACGCCGCGCCACGCGAACCGCACCACGCCAGTGCGGCGCGTTCGCCGAAGTGGCGCACCGCCGCCTGGTGCAAAGGCACGGCCGTTACCCCGAACCGCAGCAGCAGCGCGCGGCGTTCGGTCGCCCGGCTGCACGGGGACCGCATGTATCGCCGTGTCCGTCGCCGCGTTCGAGAACCGCGTGCAACGCGCGTGCCAGCCGCATGCTGGCACACGGCTTGCCTCGCTCCATGCAACGTGACGCAACGAGCGACGGACATGAACCTGCTTGCCTATCCGTACTACCAATGGTCTGCGGAATGCCTGCGCCCGGCGCGCGCATGGGCGGCCGTCACGCGCGCGACGATGTCGCAGTGGCCGGCCGCCACGTCGACGCCGACGGGCCGCATGGTCGACGCGCTGTGCGAACTGCTCGAATGCTGCGCGTTCTCGCACCGGCGCCCGCCGTTCGGCATCGCGTCGGTCGTCGTCGACGGCGAATCGGTGCCGATCGTCGAGGAAGCCGCGGCGGCCACGCCGTTCGGCACGCTGCTGCATTTCCGCAAGGCGCGGCCGATTGCGCGCCAGCCGCGCGTGCTGATCGTCGCGCCGATGTCCGGGCATTTCGCGACGCTGCTGCGTGGTACGGTCGCCACGATGCTGGCCGATCACGACGTGTACATCACCGACTGGCACAACCCGCGCGACATCCCGCTTTCGGCCGGGCGATTCGGCTTCGACGAATACGTCTCGCACGTGATCGATTTCATTCACCAGATCGGCCCGGACGCGCACGTGCTCGCGATCTGCCAGCCGACCGTCGCCGCGTTGTCGGCGGTCGCGCTGATGGCCGCCGCCGGCGATCCGACCCAGCCCGCGAGCCTGACGCTGATGGCGGGGCCGATCGACTGCCGCGTGAATCCGACGAAAGTCAACGCGCTCGCCACGAGCCGGCCGATCGAATGGTTCGCGCGCAACCTGATCAGCGTCGTGCCGACCGGCTTCGTCGGCGCGCAGCGCTGCGTGTATCCGGGCTTCGTGCAGGTCGGCGCGTTCATGTCGATGAATCCCGACCGCCATGCCGCTTCGTTTGCCGACCTGTACTACGAGCGTGCGAAAGGCGACCCCGCGAAAGCCGACACGCTGCGCCACTTCTACGACGAATACTTCGCGACGGCCGATCTCACCGCGGAGTTCTATCTGGAAACGGTCGAGAAAGTATTCCAGCAATATGCGCTCGCGCGCGGCGAGCTGCTGGTCGGCGACCGGTTGGTGGAACCGGCCGCGATCCACCGCACCGCGCTGCTGACGATCGAGGGCGAGAAGGACGACATCTGCGCCGTGGGCCAGACCGTGGCCGCGCAGGAGCTGTGTTCGGGATTGCCGCCGTACCTGAAAACGCACCACGTGCAGACGGGCGTGGGCCACTATGGCGTGTTCAACGGCAGCCGTTGGGAAACGCAGATCTATCCGATCGTCCGGGCGACGATCCATGACAACGAGCCGTACGATCGCACCGCCGATACGGACGGCGGCGCGAGCGGCGCGCACTACGTGACGCTGCGGTCATTGCTCGATGCACGCGCGGCCGATCGCGATGCGGCGGCGACCTCGCCGCAATCCGATCGCGTGCACTGAACCCGCGCGGTACGGCAGCGATCGGCGCGGCACGTCGGCGTTGAAAACGAAGCGCCCCGCACGGATGGCGGGGCGCGATGCCGGTCAGTGCGCGAGCGGCAACGCTCGCGCATGCCGTCGATATTACGAACAGACCTTGCCGTGCGACGCGTGGTAGCCCTTCGCCTTCGCATCGGCTTCCGACATGTAGCTGCCGTGCTTCGTCTTGCCGTAGTACTTGTCGGTCGAGCAGTGGTAGACCTTCGTGCTGTCGTTGGCCCACACCTTGCCCGCGCCGCCGCCGGGCGCCGCTGCCGCGGTCGTCGCGGGCGCGCTCTTCGCCGGTGCCGCGGCCGATGCGGCGGAAGCGGAAGCCGCGGTCGCGGGGGCTGCGGCCGGTGCGCTGGCCGCGGCTGCCGACGATGCGCCGTACCACGTCTTCACGCCCTTGTGACCGGCACATGCGCCCTTCTTCGACGCGCCCGAGTAGAACGAGCCATCCTTGCACAGCCCGGTCGTGCCGGCCGGCGCGCTGGCCGGAACCTGTGCGAACGCACCGATCGACATGCCCATGCCCGCGACGAGCGCGGCGATCAACATCGTCTTTTTCATAGTCCTCTCCTGATTTGCCTGAATGGGAAAAACGTCCCGACGCGATGCCGGGAATACCGCGCCACGGGTCAACGGACCCAGCGGCACACGCGGTGATGGTGGTGATCGAAATGGCACACGCGGTGCGAATGGGCTTCGGCCAGCGCCGGGACGAGAGCGGCGCAAGCGACGGCCGTCACGGTCAGGATCTTCGCGATGCGGGTCATGACATTCTCCTGGGTAAGCCAGCCGGTGATCCGGCTGTTATCCCCTTAACGCCGGTCCCCGATGTGCCGTGCACCGCACCCGCATCGAATTGACGATCTTTGACGGCGTGTAACGAAACGTCACGCGAGGCTGACAAACGCCTGTCTGTCATTTCCAATTCCTTACATGACGAACGCTTCGGATGTCGAATGACTGAAGGCCAATAAAAAAACCGCCCGAAGGCGGTCTTTCCCAGGCACGTGGATGCCTCGCATGCGAAACGACGGCGGCTACGCGCCTGCGTCGCCCCACGGCGTCGGCGCAGGCACTTCGCACGGCCCTTCGACGTCGATCGACTTGAAATCGGCCGGCCCGACGATCTCCAGATACTCCATGTCGGGCGAATAGTCGAACAGGTAATGCACGATTCCCGGTGCCTGGTGCACGCAGTCGCCGGCGTTCACCAGCGTCTCGCGCTCGCCATACATGAAGCGCGCCCAGCCTTTCAGCATGATCACGATGTGGAACTCGGCCTCGTGACGGTGCCAGCCGGTGCCCGCCGTCGGTGCATGATTCGCCCTGACGAGTTGCGCGACGACCTTGCCGTTCGTCGCGGCCGCGATGCCGAGATCGCGATACAGGAAGAAGTCGCGCAGGCCTTCGCCTTGATACGCGGTGTCCTGCGGCCTCACGTGGGAAAACGCGGTAGGGGTCGGCGTGCTCATCGCGGCGCTCCTCGATCGAAAGAGTCATCCGGGACAAGCATTTAGCGTTCCAGGCCGCGGCAGCGTCCGCTTACTTGAGCCGCCCCGACAGGAACTGCCCGAGCCGCTCGCTCTTCGGATTGACGAGAATCTCCCGCGGATCGCCCTCTTCCTCGATCTTCCCCTGGTGCAGGAAGATCACGTGGTTCGACACGTTGCGCGCGAAGCCCATCTCGTGCGTGACGACGACCATCGTGCGGCCTTCCTCGGCGAGCTTCTGCATCACCTTCAGCACTTCGCCGACGAGTTCCGGGTCGAGCGCCGACGTCGGTTCGTCGAACAGCATCACCTCCGGTTCCATCGCGAGCGCACGCGCGATCGCGACGCGCTGCTGCTGGCCGCCCGACAGGTGCGACGGATACATGCCTTCGACGCGCGGCGCGAGGCCAACCTTCTCCAGATACTTGCGCGCCCGCGCGACGGCCTCTTCCTTGCCGATCCCGAGCACGGCCATCGGCGCCTCGATCACGTTCTCGAGCACCGTCATGTGCGCCCACAGGTTGAAGTGCTGGAACACCATCGACAGCTTCGTGCGCATGCGCTGCAGCTGCTTCTGGTCGGCCACGCGCAGCGACCCGTTGCGGTCGCGCGTGGTCTCGATCGGCTCGCTGCCGATCGTGATCTGCCCCGAGCACGGCTGCTCGAGGAAGTTGATGCAGCGCAGGAACGTGCTCTTGCCGGAGCCGCTCGAGCCGATGATGCTGATCACGTCGCCGGCCTTCGCCTTCATCGACACGCCCTTCAACACCTCGTTGTCGCCGAATTTCTTGTGCAGGTTGTCAACGGTGAGCTTGTACATGCTTGGTCCTTCCTTGCGAATCTTGCGAATGCGTTAATGGCCGCGCGGCGACAGGTACGCGAGCCAGCGCGTCTCGAGCTTGCGGAACGCCCAGATGAGCGCGAACACGACGATGGCGTACAGCACGGCCGCGATGCCGTAGGCCTGGAACGACATGTACGTGGCGGAGTTGACGTCGCGCGTGACCTTCAGGATGTCGGGTACGGTCGCGGTGAACGCGAGCGTCGTCGCGTGCAGCATCAGGATCACTTCGTTGCTGTAGCTCGGCAGCGAGCGGCGCAGCGCGGACGGCAGGATGACGCGCGTATAGAGCTTGAAGCGCGACATCCCGTAGGCCATCCCGGCCTCGATCTCGCCGGCCGACGTCGCCTTGATCGCGCCCGCGAAGATCTCGGTCGCATACGCGCATTCGTTCAGCACGAACGCGAGCAGCGTGCAGTTCATCGCGTTGCGGAAGAACGTGTCGAGCAGCACGTGGTTGTGCACGACCTGCAGGCTGTAGATGCCGGTGTAGCACATCAGCAGCTGCACGTAGAGCGGCGTGCCGCGGAACACGTACGTATAGAGCCACACGGGGCCGGAGATCCAGCGGTTCGACGACGCGCGCGCGATCGCGAGCGGCACGGCCAGCGCGAAGCCGAGCGCGATCGACACGACCAGCAGCCACAGCGTGATCGCGAGGCCGCTGAAGCGGTAGCCGTCGGTGTAGAGATAGCTTTGCCAGTACTGGCTGACGAGTTCGATCACAGTGCAAGCCTCCGGACGCCCGCGGAATAACGCTTCTCGAGGTGGTGCAGCACGACGTTCGACACCGTCGTGATCGCGAGGTAGATCGCGCCCGCCGCGAGCGTGAAGAAGAAGAAATCGAGCGTGCTCTTGCCGGCGTCCTGCGACGCCTTCACGACATCGGCGAGGCCGATGATCGATACCAGCGCCGTGGCCTTCACGAGCACCTGCCAGTTGTTGCCGATGCCCGGCAGCGCGAAGCGCATCATTTGCGGGAACAGGATCCGGTGGAACACGCGCCAGCCGCTCATCCCGTATGCGAAGCCCGCTTCGAGCTGGCCGCGCGGCACCGCGAGAAACGCGCCGCGGAACGTTTCGGTGAAGTACGCGCCGTAGATGAAGCCGAGTGTCACGACGCCGGCCACGAACGGGTCGATGTCGATCTGATCCCAGCCGAGCAGGTCGGTCGCGTCGTTCAGCAGGATCTGGATCCCGTAGAACAGCAGCAGCATCAGCACGAGATCGGGCACCGCGCGGATCAGCGTCGTGTAGAACGTGCCGACCGACTTGAGCGCGCGGTTGGTCGACAGTTTCGCGCCCGCGCCCGCGAGGCCCAGTATGAGCGACGCGGCGAGCGACAGCACCGCGAGCTTCACGGTCTCGACCGTGCCGGCCCACAACAGCGGGCCAAATCCTTGGAAGATCATATAAGGGATCCAGAACGAAGTGGCTGGATTGTCAATAGCCATTAACTGCGCATCAAACGATATCTGCGCACTACCTGATGCGACTTGCTCATCAAGCCGGACGCATCATGCGAAGCGGGTTGCACGCGGCAACCGACGCGGCGCGCGCCACAGCCGACGCGCGCCGCATGGACGATCAGCCGCCGTAGACGTCGAATGCGAAGTACTTCTTCTCGAGCTTCTTGTACGTGCCGTCCTTGATCATGTCGGCGATCGCGTGGTCGATTTTCGCCTTCAGGTCGGCGTCGTCCTTGCGCATCCCGATGCCGGCGCCGTTGCCGAGCGTCTTCGGATCGTCGATGTCCTTGCCGGCGAATTCGAAGTTCGCGCCGCGCGGCGTCTTCAGGAAGCCGAGGTCGGCCTGCACCGCGTCCTGCAGCGCGGCGTCGAGGCGGCCGGACATCAGGTCCTGGTACACGCCGTCCTGGTTCTGGTAAGGCACGACCTGCACGCCCTTCGGCGCCCAGTAGGCCTTCGCGTAGGTCTCCTGAATCGTGCCCTGCTCGACGCCGACCGACTTGCCCTTCAGCGATTCGGCCGTCGGCTGCAGGTTCGCACCCTTCTTCGCGACCAGGCGCGTCGGCGTGTTGAACAGCTTGTCGGAGAACGCGATCTGCTCGGCGCGCGCCGGCGTCATCGACATCGACGACAGCACGCCGTCGAACTTCTTCGCCTTCAGCGCCGGGATCATCCCGTCGAAGTCGTTCTCGATCCACACGCATTTCGCCTTCAGCCGTGCGCAGATCTCGTTGCCGAGATCGACGTCGAAGCCGACGACCTTGCCGCTTGCGTCCTTCGATTCGAACGGCGGATAGCTGGCGTCGACGCCGAACCGGATCGTCGACCAATCCTTGGCGTGGGCGCCGACCGCGAGGCAGGCAAGGGCAATACTGAGCGCGAGTTTCTTCATGGCGTTCCTGTCTTAGGCGAACTGGGCACGGGTCCCGTCGGCGTCGCCGCCGCGAACCCTTCCAACCCGGGAGCCGCCTGTCCGGTGACTCTCGAAGTTGTACATACAACTTTGCCTTTTTCAGGTCACTGCCAGCAATCCGTGTTTATCTCTAATTGTCGGTTGATTGTTTCCATGAGCGAATTTCCCTTATATTTCAATTCGCTACAGATTACATGCAGATGAAATCCAGCTTTCTGTGCGGATTCCGTGCGTCGTCGGCGCGCCCACATTTGTCTATACTTTTTCGTCCGTCGCGCTCGCCGACGCGGCGACCGAGGTCCGTATGGCCCTCGCGGCCCCCTCGACCGGCGCGCCGGATGCAGGCCGGAATTACCCGAATCCCGGGCCCACAGTCGGGCCCGCACCGCGTCGAACCCGGTACACTCCGCCCGGACACCGCACGAAGGCCGGCCTGCGACGGCACGCGGCCGCCGTCTCTTGAACAGCAATGCAATGACCACACCGATCTATCAGGAAATCAAGGACTTCATCCTCGCGCGCATTCATGCGGGCGAGTGGGCGGAAGGCGACCAGGTGCCGTCGGAGAACGAGCTCGCGCGCGAATTCAACGTCGCGCGGATGACGGTCAACCGCGCGCTGCGCGAGCTGACGGCCGAACAGGTGCTCACGCGCACGCGCGGCTCGGGCACGTACGTCGCGTCGCCGAAATACGAATCGACGCTGGTCGCGATCCGCAGCATCTCGGATGAAGTCGCCGCGCGCGGCCATGCGTATCGTGCGCAGGTGCTGGAGGTCGGCGCGGCCGTTGCCGACGCGAAACTCGCCGACGAGCTGCAGCTCGACACCGGCAGCCCGATCTTCCATTCGCGCGTGCTGCACTTCGAAAACGACACGCCCGTGCAGCTCGAGGAGCGCTGGGTCAACCCGGCCTGCGCGCCCGAATATGCGTTGCAGGACTTCACGACGACGACGCCGAACCAGTACCTGACGCGCGTCGCGCCGCTGCAGCGGGTCGAATACCGGATCGAGGCCGCGATGCCCGATGCGGCAACGCGCCGCCACCTGACGACGGACGAACGCGAGCCGTGCCTGCTGCTGCATCGGCGCACGTGGTCGCAAGGGATGGTCGCGTCGGTGGCCAATCTGTGGCATCCGGGCAGCCGCTACCGGTTCACCGGACATTTCTGACGCGGGGCGGACGCGTTCAGCGCACGCCGGCGCGCCCCCAGCGCTCGATCGCGCCGACCGCCAGCCGCACCCCGTCTTCCCGCGCGATCCGCGCACCGAGTTCGGCGGCACGCGCTTGCGTGTCGGCGCGTGCCGCGAACGCGATCGCGCGTGCGAGCACCGCGGCGTCCACACGCCGCCCCGCCACCGGTCCATCGGCCACACCGAGGCGTTGCAGCCGGCTCGCCCAGAAGAACTGATCGCCCGCGAACGGCACGACGACCGACGGAATCCCCGCCCGCGCGGCCGAATGCGTGGTACCCGATCCGCCGTGATGGATCGCCATCGATACATGCGGAAACAACCAGTCGTGCGGCGTCTCGCCGATCACGCACACGTGCGCCGGCAGCATCGACGCATCGATGCCGCTCCAGCCCGGATGGAACAGCGCGCGCCGGCCGTCGAGCGCCTGCAGCAGCGCATCGACCATCGCGGCCCGGTCGAACCCGGCCATGCTGCCGAAGCCGATATACACGGGCCGATCGCCCGCATCGAGGAAGCTCGACAGCGCGGGCGGCGGCGTCCACGCCGGCGCGTCGACGCGCCACTGACCGCATGCCAGCACATGCGACGGCCAGTCGGCCGGATCGGCCAGCAGCGCGGGCGACACGCCGTACAGCATCGGATGATCGGTCCATACGCGCCCGCGCGGCGGCAGTCCGCACACGCTGGCGCGCGCCGCATTGGTCGCCTTCCTGAACGCATGCCACAGCAGCGCGTTCACGAACCGGTGACTCGCGCGATGCAGCCAGCGCGGCACCTTGCCGGGCGGCAGAAACGGCGACGCGAACGCCGCGGTCGGCGTGATCGGGATCATCCCCGTGCCGATCGCCGGCACGCCGCGATACTCGGCGATCGACAGCCCGACGAACGACGCCAGCCCCGACACCAGGATCGCATCGCAACCGGCCGACGCGGCCGCGACTTCGCGCATCCATGCCGCCGTATTCGCATTCGCGATCGCGGCGAGCGCCTTCGACGTGTCGTTGAAACCGCCGCGCCCGCGCACCGCGTCGGACAACGCGCCATCCGGCGCGATCGCCGCGCGGATGTCGCCGGACAGCGGCGCGCAAGGCACGCCGAGCGCGGCGGCCGAACCGAGCGTCGCGGCGTCGGCCAGCAACCGCACCTCATGGCCGGCATCCAGCAGCGCGCGGCCGAGCGCCGCGAGCGGGCGCGTGTCGCCTTCGGTGCCGTAGGTGGCGATGACGAGCTTCATGCGCGGTTCCTCCTGCACGATGCAGGCGAGTGGATTCATAAAAATGCACGTCGTATACTAATGCAATTCGTGCACTTTCAGTCGATACCGAACCATGCCGACGACGACCGACGATCCGGGCCGCCGCGCACGCAAGCGCATCCAGATGCTCGCGCATCTCGCCGACACCGGCGCACGCCTGTTCGATGCGCACGGCTACGATGCCGTGACGATGGAACAGATCGCCGCGCAGGCCGATGTCGCGAAACGTACGCTGTACAACCACTTTCCGACGAAGGAGGCCGTGCTCGCGCACTGGCTCGAAGGCGAACTCGCGCGCGACCTCGCGCACCTGCAGCGTGACGTCGCGCGACGGCGGACCTTCGCGTCGCGGATCGCCTGCGTGCTCGACGCGTCGGCCGCATGGTGCGAGCAGCATCCGGTGTATCTGCTCGCATACCTGCGACATCGGTTCCTGAGCATCGGCGTGGTGGAAGCGGACAGCGGGAAGGACGGCGGCGGCGACATCGCGCTCGTGTGGCAGCAACTGATCGCGGCCGGACAGCAGGCGGGCGAACTGAACCCGGCGCTGGCGGCCGACCAGCTCGCCACGTGGTTTCATCACCTCTATCTCGCGGCGATGCTGCGCTGGCTGACGGTACCTGGTTTGTCGCTGAAGCGGGAATTCCGGTCGATCGCGAAGCTGTTCGTCGAAGGCGCGCACGCGAAAGCGTGAGTGGCCGCGCAGGCGACGCCCGGTCAGGAACGTGCGTCCGCGTCGAACGCGCATCGCGCGCGACGGCCGTTGAAGGCATCGCATGATGCGGAGGGGTTTTTACAACGATCGCACGGACGGGATGCCAAATTTCCCGCGCAGCAGTATGCTGGTGCCGTACGACCGCGCACGATGCCTCGGGCAATCCCTTAGTCCGCACGTCGTCGCGCCGCCGTCGCGACCGCAATCATGCGTTGCAAGGAGGGCTTCTTGATGGCTACCACGCATCAGCACTTCCATCTCGAACTACGGCACGCCACCGCGCCGACGTATTTCATCAGCTACCTGTTTCCCGCCTTGCTGTTCGTCTACGAACTGCTGCGCGTCGGCCAATGGATCCGCGATCACGGGATGCAATTCGCCGCGTACAAGCAGATGGGTTACGAATATCTGCTGATGCTGCTGTTCGTCGGGCTGCAGATCGTCGTCGAGGCGATCTTCCTGCTCGGTGCCGCGATGCGCCGCGACAATCGCGACTTCGAACATCGGCTGCCGAACGTGGTTCTCGGCATCGGCTGCTCGATCGCGATTCTCGCGATCGACCTCGCAATCCAGCTGTCGTTCTGAGCCCCGGCGGGCCCGGCCCGCCGGTCGCATCGCACGCCGGCGCGCTGGCGTTCAGGCGAGCGCGTCGCGCAGGATCGTCGCCACGGCCGCGAGAACGTCGTCGGTCCGCTCGCGATGCGGCATGTGTCCGCATCGATCGAGCAGCAGGAACGACGACGGCCCCGCGACGCGCGCGGCGATCCGTTTCGGATGCACGTCGGACCCGTATTCGTCCTGCTCGCCGTGAATCGCGAGCGTCGCGCAACGCACGCGCGGCAGGTCGTCGTCGAGACACCAGTCGCGAAACGCCGGCGACAGCCACGTGTCGACCCACGCACGCAGCACCCATTCGGCCTTGTCGCCGTGATAACGCGCGAGCCGGTCGAGCTGGCCGGGCGCGTCGAACTGCTGCGCCGCCTCGCGAATGCCGTCGCGCGTGCGATCCTCGACGAATGCCTGCGCGGAGACCGTCACCAGTGCGCGGCAACGCGCGGGATACGCGGCCGCGCATCCGACGGCCATCCCGCCGCCGACGCTGTGCCCGAACGCCACGAACGCGTCGATGCCGAACCGCTCGAGCAGCGCATGGAATCCGTGGTCGGCCTCGTCGCGCACGAACGTCATGCCGAGTTGCCCCGGATGACGATCGGACCGGCCGAAGCCCAGCCGGTCATATGCGATCACGTCGCGCCGCGTGGCGCGCGCGAGTTGCGCGGGGAAGTCGCGCCAAAGCTCGACGCAGCCGAGCGAATCGTGCAGCAGCACGATCGGCGCGGCCGGCTCAGGCGCGGCCGGCTCAGGTGCTCCCGGTGCCTGCGCGGGCTCACAGCGCCAGCGCTTCGCGAAGAGACGCCCTTGCGGCGTCTCGACCCAGGTCTCCTCGGTCACGATGTCAGTCATGTGTGTCGTGGTCTGCATGAAGGCGGCCGCACGCGGGCGGGCTGCATCGAATGCCGACGATGGTGGCCCGGCGACGCGCGCGGCGTCAAGCAAGCCCCACCGCCCGCACGCTCATTCGGGCTGCGGCGGCAGATACTCCATCTGCGACTCGTCGTACAGCCGGTAGATCAGCGCCTGCATCGCGCGGATGTCCTCCGATTCGTCGAGCATCCGCATGCTCATGATGATCGGCGACACGAGGTTCGGATCGTCGAGCGGCTTGTAGCTGATGTCGTCGCGCTTCAGGCCGTACACGCTGTGCGGCACGACCGACACGCCCTCGCCCATCGCGACGAGTCCGAGCGCGATCTGCAGTTCGCGCGTCTCGTAGATCTTGCGCGGCTGCAACGCGCGATCGTGAAAGGCGGCGAGCACCTGGTCCGCGTAGCTCGGCCGCGGCGCCTTCGGGAAGATGATCAGCGTGTCGTTCACGAGATCGTGCAGCGACAGGACGGGCTTCGCGCCGTCGAGCACGTGACCGACCGGCAGCGCGACGATCATCCGCTCCTCGCGCAGCACGACGCGCCGCACGCTCGGATCCTCGTGACGGATGCGCCCGAACCCGACGTCGATGCGCCCTTCCTTCAGCGCCTTGATCTGGTCCATCGTCGACATCTCGTGCAGGCTCAGCTCGACGGCCGGATATTCGCTGCGAAAGCGCCGGATGATCTTCGGCAACATCCCGTACAGCGTCGAGCCGACGAACCCGACCGACATGCTGCGCTCGATCTTGCCGACGCGCTTCGTCATCGATTCGAGTTCGGTGGTCTGCGCGAGCAGCTGCACCGCGTGCGAATAGAAGAACCGCCCCGCGTCGGTCAGCTTCAGCGGCCGCGCGTTGCGCTCGAACAGCGGCACGCCGAGCGCCTCCTCGAGCTGCTGGATCTGCCGGCTGAGCGGCGGCTGCGCGATGTGCAGGCGCTCGGCCGCGCGCGTGAAATTCCGCTCCTCGGCAACCGCGACGAAGTAGCGGAGGTGTCTCAACTCCATGTTCGCTCCCTCCCGGACCGGCAACGGACGTTCATTCGGCCCCGCGCGCATGCGTGCCGCGCCGGTCGTCCCGTGATCGCCTGATCCCGATGCCATGACGATACCTCAGCCCGCGCCGATACCGGCGCGAGCAGCGCAGTGCCGCCCCGGCGTCCGGCACCGCGCAAAGCAAAACGGGAAGCCGTCAGGCTTCCCGTTGCTTCATCGACGCCGCGTCGCGGCGGCCTCTCGACCGCGCGTCACGCCTCGGTCGCGTACAACGCATCGCGCTGCGCGTCGCTCAGCGAGTCGAGCGGCACGTCCGGCAGCCGATAGCAGATCATCGCGCCGTACAGCTCGGCCAGGCAGTTGCTGCCGGCGTCGAGCGCGTAGCCGTCTTCGCCGTCCGGCGCCGGCGGATACACTTCGCGCCACGCGTTGATCGCGGCTTCGATTCGCACGATGGAAACGGGTCCGGCCTTCCGCTCGGCGGGTGATGCGCTCATGGATTCCTCTGGGTTGCGCGCTCCGCAGGCCGTGCCGGCCGCGGCGGAGCGATGAAAACGCCGGGCGCCGCCGGCCGCCGCGACAGGCGCGCGCCGGATGCCCGATCCGCGCCGCGCTCGTCGCGCCGGCCGGGCCGTGGCCCGGTAGGGTCGGGCAATATAACCGGCTTTGACCCCGTGCAGGGAAAAGCGGACAAAAAAAACGGGAAGCGCGCGGCTTCCCGTTTCGTTGCGCCATCGCGCGGCCGCATGCCGCGCCGGCATCAGCCCACGGTTTCGCGGTTCTCCACGCGCTGCAGCTGCGCGCCGCGGTTCGCGGCGACCCACGGTGCGATCTCCATGTCCTCATAGCGCACGAAGCGGCTCTTGTTCAGGAACCGGTAGCCGAGCCACACGACGAGGAACAGCGGAATGCCGACGTAGGTCGCGGCCACGCCCGCCCAGTCGATCCGGTTCGCGAGGAACGCCTGATAGTCCTGGCCGAGCGCGATCACGAGACACAGGACGAATGCAAACAGCGGGCCGAACGGAAACCACTTCGACTGGTACGGCAGCTGGTCGAGCGCGTAGCCTTGCGTCACGTAGCCCTTGCGGAACCGGTAGTGGCTGATCGCGATGCCGAGCCACGCGATGAAACCCGTCATCCCCGACGTGTTCAGCAGCCACAGGTACACCGTCTTGTCGCCGTACAGCGACGTGAAGAAGCACAGCGCGCCGACGGCGGTCGTCGCGTACAGCGCATTGCGCGGCACGCCGCCCGGCGACAGCTTCGCGAACAGCTTCGGCGCACGGCCTTCCGTCGCGAGGTTGTAGAGCATCCGCGTCGACGCGTACATGCCCGAGTTGCCGGCCGACAGCACGGCCGTCAGGATCACCGCGTTCATCACGCCCGCCGCGAACGCGAGGCCCGCGTGGCGGAATACGAGCGTAAACGGGCTCACGCCGATGTCGGTCACGTCGCTCTTCAGCAGGTTCGGATCGGTATAGGGAATCAGCACGCCGATCACGAAGATCGCCAGCACGTAGAACAGCAGGATGCGCCAGAACACCTGACGCACCGCGCGCGGGATCGTCGTGCGCGGGTTCTCCGATTCGCCGGCCGCGACGCCGATCAGCTCGGTGCCCTGGAACGAGAAGCCCGCGATCATCGCGACGCCCATCAGCGCCGGCAGGCCGCCCGCGAACGGCGCGTCGCCGATCGTCAGGTTGCCCCAGCCGTTGCCCGGCGCGCCTTTCAGAATGCCGAAGATCATCAGCAGGCCGACTCCGATGAACGCGACCACGGTGACGACCTTGATCAGCGCGAACCAGTATTCGGCTTCGCCGAAGCCGCGCACGGTCAGCGCGTTGAGCAGGAACATCACGCCGAGGAATGCGGCGCTCCACCAGACGCCCGGCACGTCCGGGAACCAGTAGTGCATCACGAGCTGCGCGGCGACGAGTTCGACCGCGATCGTCACGGCCCAGTTGTACCAGTAGTTCCAGCCGAGCGCGAAGCCGAAGCCTTCGTCGACGTATTTCGCGCCGTAGGTCGCGAACGAGCCCGACACCGGCATGAACGCGGCCATTTCGCCGAGGCTCGTCATCAGGAAGTAGACCATGAGGCCGATCAGCATGTACGCGACCATCGCGCCGCCGGGGCCGGCCTGCGAGATCGACGCGCCGGACGCGACGAACAGGCCCGTGCCGATCGAGCCGCCGATGGCGATCATCGTCAGATGGCGCGCCTTCAGCGCGCGATGAAGCTTGGGTGGGTTCGCGGACGAACCGGGTTGGTCGGAATTCGGAAGTGCGGACATAAACGAGACGAACGTTGAGCGGGCCGGCATCCGGAGCCGGCGCATGCGGGATCGGGGCGCGGCGCGCCGCCTGCGGCGATGCATTCGATGCGGCCCCGATACGCGTTGCGCGCCGGGCGCCTGCGGCGAAGCGCGGATTCTACCTGATTCGCCGCGCGGACAGCTGAGCGCCGGCCGCCCCGCCGCCGCATGCAGACGCAGCAGAATCAACAAGTTGGATGCGGCGCGGCGACGAGACGACGGCACAGCCGCGGGTTGCGCGGCACCGGTCGCGCCATTCGGTGGCCATCCGCGATGGCGCACCGTGCAATGTGTAATCGCGCCGGCGCAATCGTCGGATCCTGTATTAAACCGACAAATCGAACGGCATTCATCGTCAATAATCAGACAAAATATCGGCCACCCGTAATTGATTCAAATCAGTTTGGCACGCAGGTTCACGGTAATGATGTGTAATCGTTCCAAATCGTGAACGATGCATGCATGTTTTGCATCGCGCGACGAAATTCGGGAATTCGCGAGATAATCCCGATTAATGCGAATTAATCAGTGCGCGGAATCGTCGACGACGCAAATTTCCGCCCCCCGCCCCCGAGGATGAAGCCACACACGCCGCTCGCCAAGCTGCGCGGTCATACCGCGTCGGCCGTGGCACGCATTCTGTCGCCCCGCGGCGTGCTCGTCGCGGGCATCGTGCTGCTGCTGTTCAGCTGGGGGCTCTCGACATCGCTTTTAATCGAGGCACGCCACGACGCATACGACCATGCGGTCGAAAATGCGCGCAACCTGATGCTGCTGATCGAGCGCGATATTTCCCGCAATATCGAACTGTATGATCTGTCGCTGCAAAACGTCGTCGACGGCCTCGCCGATCCGGAACTGATGGCATTGCCGCCGCACCAGCGTCACCGGCTGCTGTTCGACCGCGCCGCGAGCGGCGCGTATCTCGGTGCCATTTTCGTGATGGATCCGCACGGCAATATCGTGATCGATTCGGCCGCATCGCCGCCGCGGCAAGGCAATTTCGCCGACCGCGAATATTTCGCCGTGCATCGCGACCGGCTCGCGCAGGGCCTCTACATCAGCCGGCCCTATGCGTCCCGGCTGCGCGGCGGTGCGCTGACAATTGCGCTCAGCCGACGGATCACTCTGGCCGACGGCCGCTTCGGCGGGATCGTCGTCGGCACGCTCAGCATCGACTACTTCCGCGCGCTGCTCGACGGTCTCGCGGTCGGCAAGCACGGCAGCGCGGCGATCGTCGAGGACAACGGCGTGCTCGTATCCCGCCTGCCGTTCGATGCGCGCGTGGTCGGCCTCGACCTTCACGACTCCCCGCTCTTCATCGAGGCGCAACGCAGCAGCGAAGGCGCGCTGACCGGCGTCGGCGCGATCGACGGCGTGCGGCGCATCTATGTTTACAAGCATCTCGCGAATCTGCCGCTGATCGTCGACGTCGCGCCCGCCGAGATCGACATCTACGCGTCGTGGCGCCATCGCACGATCTGGACCGCCGTGCTGATGGGCCTGTTTACCGTGTTCATCGCGTGGGGCTCGCTCGCGCTGTCGCGCGAACTCAGGCGCCGGCAGATCGCCGAGTCGAAGCTGTACCGGCTCGCGCACACCGATTCACTGACCGGGCTCGACAACCGCGGCACGTTCGACACGGTGCTCGCGAAGGAAGCGCAGCGCGCGTCGCGCAGCGGCCGCCCGCTGTCGGTGCTGTTCGTCGACGTCGATCATTTCAAGGCGTTCAACGACTATTACGGCCACCTCGCCGGCGACGACGTGCTGCGCCGCGTCGCGCAATCGGCGTCGCGCTGCCTGCGCCGCGACAGCGACCACGTCGCGCGCTACGGCGGCGAGGAATTCGTCGTCACGCTGCCCGACACCGATGCGCGGGGCGCGGCGACCGTCGCCGAAGGGATCCGCCGCGCGATCGCCGGGCTCGACATCGCGCACGGCCGCAGCCCGTACGGGCACGTGACGGCGAGCATCGGCGCCGCGACCGCCACCGGCGGGCGCGTCAACGCCGCGACGCTGCTGCGGCAGGCCGACGAGGCGCTGTACCGCGCGAAGTCCGGCGGACGCAATCGCGTGTCGCACGCCGAGGCAAGCACGGCCGACGCGTGACGCGGCCGCCGCCCGGGCACCCGCACCGCGCCGCCGTGGACAGCCCGCGCGCGTTCGGCTAGCGTTACGTCAGCTGCGCGTGCGGCGCGGCGCCGGCCCGCGCTGGCCGCCCGCGCGTATTCCGGCCCCCCCGCCGGCCACCCCCGCACCGTCATGACCGCCCAGCTCCCTGCCCGACTGCCGCCGCTCCTGCGCCACGCCCTCCGTCCCTTGCTGGACCCTTACCGCCGCTACCGGCACGCGAAGCTGATCCATGCGGCGCGCGTCGCGCTAGCGATCCTCGTGTCGATCGCGTTGTCCACCGGGCTGCGCGTGCCGCACGGCGAATGGTCGACGATCACCGTGCTGATCGTCGTCGGCGGGCTGCAGCACCACGGCAACATCCGCAAGAAGGCAGCCGAGCGCGCGCTCGGCACGTCGATCGGCGCGCTCGCGGGGCTCGGGCTGATCCTGCTCTACTCCGTCCTGCACGCGCCGCTCGCGATCTACCTGCTGATGGCGATCGCGTGCGGGGTCTGCGCCTATCACGCGATCGGCAAGGCCGGCTACATCGCGCTGCTGTCGGCGATCACGATGGTGATCGTCGCCGGGCACGGCGACAACGAGATCGTCGACGGCCTGTGGCGCGCGGTGAACGTGCTGGCCGGCATCGCGATCGCGCTGGCGTTCTCGTTCGCGCTGCCGCTCTACGCGACCTACTCGTGGCGCTACAAGCTCGCCGACGCGCTGCGCGCGTGCGCGGCCGTGCATACGCGCCTCGCGGGCGACCGCCACGTGAGCAACGACGCGCACCTGAAGGAAATGGCCGCGCTGAGCGCGCTGCTGGTGCAGCTGCGTTCGCTGATGCCGTCGGTGTCGAAGGAATGCGAGATCTCGGTCACGCACCTCGAGGCGATCCAGCGCAGCCTGCGCCTGTGCATCGGCTACCTGGAGATCCTGTCGAGCATGGTGCCGGCCCGCGACGACCTGGCTGCCCGCGAATACATGCGCAACGACATGAAGGCCGTGAACCGGCGCATCCGCGATACGCTCGTCGGCGCGAGCCGCGCGCTCAAGTTCGGCACGCCGAGCCGGCTCGCGGCCCGCCGCCGGCCGGCCGAGCCGCCGCACGACCTGCCTCCGCCGCAGTTGTCGGGCTACGTGTCGATCACGGCCAAGCTGGCCGGCGAAGTGGATCAGTTGCGCGAGAAACTGCTCGATACCGCACAGGCGTGGAATATCTGAAGACCGGCGGATGGCGGGAAACGCCGGCAATACTTTCAAATATCTTTCATGAAGACGGACCGGCATCCCGTCGACGGCGACCGTGCCCGTCGGCCGATCCGGCCCCGGAAACCGGGCCTGCGCGCCGCCGCGTTTCCGCCGGTTTCGACAGCCGCCCGCGGCCGGTTCCCGCCGGATTCTCCGGCCGGTTAACCGCCCGCCGGGCCCGCCGCGACAGGCCCGACGACGTATTGGCGCGAAAATCAGGTCTTGCCCCAACTTCCCGGACAGCCGATACTCGCATATTCCGCGAAATACGATCCCACCGGCTTCAATCCACGGTAATTCCTATGAGCACGATTCTCGAAAGCCTCCCGACCGGCCAGAAGGTCGGTATCGCCTTCTCCGGCGGCCTGGACACCAGCGCCGCGCTGCACTGGATGAAACTGAAGGGCGCCGTCCCGTACGCATATACGGCGAACCTCGGCCAGCCCGACGAAGACGATTACGACGCGATCCCGAAACGCGCGATCGAATACGGCGCAGCCGGCGCCCGCCTGATCGACTGCCGCGCGCAGCTCGTCGCCGAAGGCATCGCCGCGCTGCAAAGCGGCGCGTTCCACATCACGACGGCCGGCGTCACGTATTTCAACACGACGCCGATCGGCCGCGCCGTGACGGGCACGATGCTCGTCGCCGCGATGAAGGAAGACGGCGTCAACATCTGGGGCGACGGCAGCACGTACAAGGGCAACGACATCGAGCGCTTCTACCGCTACGGCCTGCTCGTGAACCCGGATCTGAAGATCTACAAGCCGTGGCTCGACCAGACGTTCATCGACGAACTCGGCGGCCGTGCCGAAATGTCCGAATTCATGAACCAGGCCGGCTTCGCATACAAGATGTCGGCCGAGAAGGCGTATTCGACCGACTCGAACCTGCTCGGCGCGACGCACGAGGCGAAGGATCTGGAAAGCCTCGAAAGCGGCATCAAGATCGTGAACCCGATCATGGGCGTCGCGTTCTGGCGCGACGACGTGAAGATCGCCGCCGAAGAAGTGACGGTGCGCTTCGAAGCGGGCCAGCCGGTCGCGCTGAACGGCGTCGAGTTCAAGGACCAGGTCGAGCTGCTGCTCGAGGCGAACCGCATCGGCGGCCGCCACGGCCTCGGCATGAGCGACCAGATCGAGAACCGCATCATCGAGGCGAAGAGCCGCGGCATCTATGAAGCCCCGGGCCTCGCGCTGCTGTACATCGCGTACGAGCGTCTCGTCACCGGCATCCACAACGAAGACACGATCGAGCAGTACCGCGAGAACGGCCGCCGTCTCGGCCGCCTGCTGTATCAGGGCCGCTGGTTCGACCCGCAGGCGATCATGCTGCGCGAAACGGCACAACGCTGGGTCGCGCGCGCGATCACCGGCGAAGTGAAGATCGAACTGCGCCGCGGCAACGACTACTCGATCCTGAGCACGAAGTCGCCGAACCTCACGTATCAGCCGGAACGCCTGTCGATGGAGAAGGTGGCATCGACGTTCTCGCCGCGCGACCGGATCGGCCAGCTGACGATGCGCAACCTCGACATCACCGATACGCGCGACAAGCTGCGCGTGTATTCGCAAGTCGGCCTGCTGACGCCGGGTGAAGCTTCGGCGCTGCCGCAGATCAAGAGCGACAGCGGCGAGTAAGCCGCCTCGTTCGACGCCGGGCACGTAGCCGATACACGCCCCGGCGGGGCAAGCCGCGTATGCGTCGTCGCATGCGCGGCCTGCCGTTTCCCTTCCGCCTCTCCCCTTCCTGCATTTCCCGCTATCGCATCACGTTCGCGTCGCCCGCGAACGGCGCTGCAACGCTGCTGCGTTCATGGCAAGCTGAGAGTCGTTCGAATTCAGACTCGGCTCATGACTTCCCTCATCGTCATTCACCTGAACGGCCCGATCAACAGCGGCAAGACGACGATCGGTCGCGCACTCGCACGCCTGCTGCCCGATGCACGCTTCATCGACGGCGACGATCACGACGCGCCCGGGGACGCCCCGTTCGACGTGCAGTGGGCGATCGCGCTGACGCGTCTCGTCACGCAGGTCGCGCAGGCCAATGAACGCCACCTGGTGACCGCTTACCCGATCGGCGAGGCGGAATTCGAACGCCTGCGCGCGGCCTGCGATGCACGCGATGCGCGGCTGTTCGTCGTGACGCTCGCGCCACCGGAGGCGATCGCGTCGTCGGATCGCGGCACGCGGGCGCTGACGGACTGGGAGCGGCAACGTATCGCCGAGATGTATCGGGAAGGCTATGCGGCACGTGCGTTCAGCGATTGCGTGATCGATACGTCGAAGGCATCGGCCGATGCATGTGCGTTGGAGATCGTGCAAAACGTCCGCGCATCGGGCGCATAGCGGAACCTTCGACCGCTGCGTCCGGCAAGTCCTGCCTTCAACGATGCTGTCACCTCCCGACACGACGTGCTCGCGCCCACCCTTGCGACTCAGCAACAGAGCGTGCCCGCCACCACGTAAGGCCTTGCCGCATACCCACCCGTCACGTGCATGAGCCAGTCGATCGCGAACGACCCGATGAAACCGCGCAAGTTACTGATCGAATTGATCATCGCGATCCCGCGGCCGCGTCGGCGCCGGATACGGGCGTCCGTGGATTTTCTGGCGGCGAAGCTGGGCGAGTGAAGGCCGGCGACCGGAGCAAGCATCGATGCCCGAAACGCTGATATTCTGGCGAATCGAGCAGTGAACGATCGGAACATTCGCGCCGCCGCGTCATCCCCCGCCGCTGCGCCAACCTTGCCGGAGCCGCCATGTTCGACCTGACCACGCTGACCACCTTCACCGCCGTCGTCCTGGGTCTGTTCCTGATTCCCGGCCCCGCCGTGCTGCTCGTGCTGAGCCGCACCGTGCAGGGCGGCCGCAAGACCGGCATCCTGACCGGGCTCGGCGTCGCGAGCGGCGACTTCGTGCACACGCTGTTCGCGGCGGTCGGGCTGTCGGCGCTGCTGATGACGTCGGCGCTCGCGTTCAACGTCGTGAAGCTGGTCGGCGCCGCGTACCTGATCTACCTCGGCGTGCGCGCGCTGCTCGACAGGCCGTCCGATCCGTCGCTGCCGAAAGTGTCGCCCGTCACGCCGCTGAAGGCGTACCTGCAAGCGATTCCCGCCGAAGTGCTGAACCCGAAGACCGCGCTGTTCTTCCTCGCGTTCATGCCGCAATTCGTGCATCCGGAACGCGGCTCGACGTTCGTGCAGTTCGCGGTGCTCGGGCTGATCTTCGTCGTGCTCAGCTCGCTCTACACGACGCTGATCGCGTGCTCGATCCGCCCGCTCGGCCGCCTCGTGAAGCGGCTTGCGTGGCTCACGCGCTGGCAGGGGAAGATCATCGGTTCGATCTTCATCGCGCTCGGGCTGCGCGTCGCGGTCCAGCAACGCTGACGCGCGTTTCGCATGACGTCCGACGCGGCAACCGCCGGCGAAATCCTCTATACCGACCCGCGCCTCGTCGCGGTCTACGACCGGTTCAACGCAGGCGATCGCGACTTCGCGTTCTACGCATCGCGCATCGGCGCCACGCGGCAACGGATTCTCGATCTCGGCTGCGGCACCGGCACGTTCGCGCGCCGGCTCGCGGCGGCCGGGCACGACGTCGTCGCGATCGATCCCGCGCCCGCGATGATCGACCATGCGCGACGCCAGCCTGGCGCCGGCGCGGTCGGCTGGCTTGCGTGCGATCTCGGCGGCCTGCCGCCCGGCGCGCCGTTCGATGCCGTCGTGATGACCGGACACGCGTTCCAGTGTCTGCTGACCGACGCGGACATCGACGCGACGCTGCACGGCGTGCGGCGCGTGCTGGCCGACGGCGGCCGCTTCCTGTTCGACACCCGCAACCCGCGTGTCGAGCCGTGGCGTGGCTGGACGCCGCAGGCGTCCGCGTCCCGCATCGATTCGCCCGAGTTCGGCCGCGTCGAGCTGCACCATGCGGTAACCGCGGTCGAGGGCCCGATCGTGTCGTTCGACACGGTCTACCACTTTCAGCGCGACAATACGCGGATGAAGAACGCGAGCCGGCTGCGCTTCATCGCGCAGCCCGACCTGCGGGCGCGCGTGGCGGCCGCCGGCTTCACGTCGGCGGAATGGTGCGGCGACTGGCACGGCGCGCCGTTCGACGACGCGGCCAGCGCGGAGATCATCGCGATCTGCCACGCGTGAGCAGTTGAATGCCGCGCCGGACGCGAATAGTGGAATGAAGGGTGAAGCAAATGGGTAGCGACGAATTCCAGGTGATGGAATTGTCGAACGGCAAGCCGGTGAAGATGTGGACGCAAGGCGTCGCGGTCGAGGACGATGCGCGCGCGCAGTTGCGCAACACCGCGCAGATGCCGTTCATCTTCAGGCACGTCGCGGTGATGCCGGACGTCCACCTCGGCAAGGGCTCGACGATCGGCAGCGTGATTCCGACGAAAGGCGCGATCATTCCGGCCGCGGTCGGCGTCGATATCGGCTGCGGGATGATGGCGGCGCGCACGACGCTCACGGCAGCGGACCTGCCGGACTCGCTCGGCGGGCTGCGCAGCGCGATCGAACGCGCGGTGCCGCACGGCCGCGTGCCGGGGCGCCGCGATCCCGGAGCATGGGGCGATCGCACGCCGCCCGCCGTGACCGAGTCGTGGAAGTCGCTGCTGCCGGGCTTTCAGCGCATCGTCGACAAGTATCCGAAGCTGGTGAAGACGAACCACCGTGCGCATCTGGGTACGCTCGGCACGGGCAACCATTTCATCGAGGTGTGCATCGACGAGGCCGGACGCGTGTGGTTCATGCTGCACAGCGGCTCGCGCGGCGTCGGCAACGCGATCGGCAGCCTGTTCATCGAGCTCGCGCAGGCCGACATGCGGCAGCACATCGCGAACCTGCCGGATCGCAATCTGGCGTATTTCACCGAGGGCAGCCGCCACTTCGACGATTACGTCGAGGCGGTCGGCTGGGCGCAGGACTACGCGCGCCGCAACCGGCAGGCGATGATGGACGCGGTGATCGGCGCGGCGCGCGGCGTGATCGCGAAACCGTTCGCGGTCGACGAGCATGCGGTGAACTGCCACCACAACTACGTGCAGCGCGAACGCCACTTCGGCGAGGACGTGCTCGTGACCCGCAAGGGCGCGGTGTCCGCGCAGAAGGGGCAGCTCGGGATCATTCCGGGCTCGATGGGCGCGAAGAGCTTCATCGTGCGCGGCCTCGGCAATCCGGAGAGTTTCTGTTCGTGCAGCCACGGCGCCGGACGCTCGATGAGCCGAACCGAGGCGAAGCGCCGCTTCACGGTCGACGACCAGGTGAGCGCGACGCGCGGCGTCGAATGCCGGAAGGACGCGGGTGTCATCGACGAGATCCCGATGGCCTACAAGGACATCGACGCTGTGATGGCGGCGCAGCGCAGCCTCGTCGAAGTGGTGCACACGCTGCGTCAGGTGGTGTGCGTGAAAGGATAGCGCGGCGCGCGTCACGCGCCGACGATCGAGATCGAAAACCCGTCCCAGCCGCCGAGTGTGCCGACTTCGAGGGTGCGCCGTGCGCCGCGAATCGTCGCCAGCAGTTGCAGCAGCTTGCCCTGGTTCGGCGCGACGTTGATCGCGGGCAGCCCGGCCGCGTCGCTCGTCGCGAGCGCGGCGGCCGCATAAGCAACCAACCATTCGTTCTAAAGGCGGCAGCGCACCTGCTCCTATAATCGCTCGACCACGACAACAACAGACGGAGCACCCATGACCGATCAGGCCACTTCGAACTGGCGACTCGAAACCATCGCCGTGCACGGCGGCTATCGTCCCGACCCGACCACGCGCGCGGTCGCGGTGCCGATCTACCAGACCGTTGCGTACGCATTCGACGACACGCAGCACGGCGCGGACCTGTTCGACCTGAAGGTCCAGGGCAACATCTACACGCGAATCATGAACCCGACGACGGACGTGCTCGAGCAGCGGATCGCCGCGCTCGAGGGCGGCATCGGCGCGCTCGCGCTGGCGTCGGGCCAGGCGGCCGTCACGTACGCGATCCAGACGATCGCCGAAGCCGGCGACAACATCGTGTCCGCCAGTTCGCTGTACGGCGGCACCTACAATCTGTTCGCGCATACGCTGCCGCAATACGGCATCACGACGCGCTTCGCCGATCCGCGCGACCCGGCATCGTTCGAGCCGCTGATCGACGCACGCACGAAGGCAATCTTCGCGGAATCGGTCGGCAACCCGCTCGGCAACGTGACCGACATCGCCGCGCTCGCGGAAGTCGCGCATCGCCACGGGATCCCGCTGATCGTCGACAACACGGTGCCGTCGCCGTATCTGCTGCGCCCGTTCGAACACGGCGCGGACATCGTCGTGCACTCGCTGACGAAGTATCTCGGCGGCCACGGCACGAGCCTCGGCGGCGCGATCGTCGATTCGGGCAAGTTCCCGTGGGCGCAGCACGCGGACCGCTTCAAGCGACTCAACGAACCCGACGTCAGCTATCACGGCGTCGTGTACACCGAAGCATTCGGGCCGGCCGCCTATATCGGGCGCGCGCGGGTCGTGCCGCTGCGCAACATGGGCGCGGCGATCTCGCCGTTCAACGCGTTCCAGATCCTGCAGGGTATCGAGACGCTCGCGCTGCGCGTCGAGCGCATCAGCGACAACGCGCTGAAAATCGCGCAGCATCTCGCGCGCCACGAACATGTCGAGTGGGTGAACTACGCGGGGCTGCCCGATCACCCGGATCATCCGCTCGTCGCGCGCTACCTGTCGGGCCGCGCGCCCGGCATCCTGACGTTCGGCGTGAAGGGCGGCCGCGACGGCGGCGCGAAGTTCCAGGACGCGCTGAAGCTGTTCACGCGGCTCGTCAACATCGGCGACACCAAATCGCTCGCGACGCATCCGGCCTCGACGACGCACCGCCAACTGTCGCCGGCCGAACTCGCGAAGGCCGGCGTGAAGGAGGAAACGGTGCGGCTGTCGATCGGCATCGAGCACATCGACGACCTCCTCGCCGATCTCGACCAGGCGCTCGCGCAAGTGTGACCTGGCGCAGGCGTGCACACGCCCGCTCAAGGTGTTCAATCCCCGGTTGATGCCGGAGCGACGCCCGGCACGAAATCGTCGTGCGTCATCCGGCATTTCACCGGGTTCATCGTGTTCTTCCCGATCGAAGGTTCGGTGAAGGCCGGCTGAAGCACGAGCATCACCACGTCGTCGCGGCGGTCGGATACGTCTCGACGATGCGTGTGCCGTTAACGGGCGTCACGCCCTCGTTGCGCAATGCGGCCCACAGGTCGATCGCATGCTCGCGCGACTTGCGGCTGCCGTCGTCGGTCAGCACGTTCAGCGCGATCACTTCGTCGCGCGTGGTCAGTTGCAGTTGCTCCTTCAATTTGCGCGACTGATGCGACGCGGTACGCACCTCGCGAAGCACGATCCGCTGCTCGGCGAGCGGCGCCGGCGCGGCGCCCGCCTCGGCGGGCAGGAACGTGAGCCGCCCGTTCCCGACTTCGCATTGCCCGCGCGTGAACGTCGCGCTCCACTCCCCCGCCGGCACGGCCGCGAACTCGCAGCGCATCCGTTCGCCCGCGCGGCGGCCGGCGTCGTGTTCCGGCGCATGCGACAGCGCGCGCTCCGGCCAGCCGGCCGCCGTCGCGGCCGTCGCCGTCAGGCACGCAGCCAGTACGATCGCTTTCATCATGTTGCGCATCGTCCGTTCCTCCTCGAAAAAATATCAACGCACTGCCAAGCCGTTGTCATGCGCATCGACGACCGGCGCGGATTCGCCGCGATGCACCGTCGCGCGATGGATTTCCTGATTGCGGGCGATGGTGGCCGGGCTCGGCGGATAGTCGTGCTTCGGACTCGGAATCACGCCGTCGTGACGGGCGCGCAGCAGTTCCTGGCGCACTTCCTGCCGGGTCCTGGACTGCGCGGTGGCCGACTGCGAGAAAGCGGCGATCGACAGCGCGGCAACGGCGATCGAAATCAGGGGTCGTCGAATGTTCATGAGCTTCGCTCCTGGTCCGGAATGGGTAACGTGAGTTCCAAGATTGATCCGGCGGCGGTGCGCGATCATGAACACGGGATGACGATTTCGTCATCGCATGCCACGCCCTGAATCGCAGTGCGAAGCAAATCGACGAGATGCTTCGACTCACATGACGCGCGGATGACATTTTTCTCATTTGTCCCTCACCGTCGCGATTCGAACGGTTCCCAGAATCGCCTGCACGTTCGCCATATTCGTCGCCCGCACGCGGAATGCGCGGCGGCACCATCGACGGACGCACGAAACGATCAACTCGAACCTCAGGGACCCAACATGAACACTCCATCTCGGCTCGTCATGCTGTCCGGTGCGCTGCTCACGACCGCCCACGCGGTTCACGCGTCGGAAGTCAGCCTCTACGGCCTGTTCGATACGTCGCTGACGTATGTATGGAACGCCAATGCAGACGGCAAGAATCTCGTCGGCCTGGGCAACGGCAACCTGCTCGGGAACCGCTTCGGCGTGAAAGGCGCGGAAGACCTCGGCGGCGGGCTGAAGGCGATCTTCACGCTGGAGAACGGCTTCAATCCGAATACCGGCGCGCTTGGGCAAGGCAACCGGATGTTCGGTCGGCAGGCGTTCGTCGGTCTCGACAGCTCGCGCTGGGGCACGCTGACGATCGGCCGCCAATACGACGCGCTTGCCGATGTCGCATGGCCGATTACCGGCGATTTCTACTTCGGCAGCGTGTATGCGACGCCCGGCGACGTCGACAACTACGACACGTCGTCGCGAACCGACAACGCGGTAAAGTACACGTCCCCCGTGATCGCCGGGTTCCAGTTCGTCGGCATGGTTGCGCTCGGCGGCGTGGCCGGCAAGACGGGCGCGGGACAAACCTGGTCGGCCGGGCTTTCGTACGGCAACGGCCCGATCGACGTCGCGGGCGGCTACTACTACGCGGCCAACAAGTCGCCGCTTGCCGACGGCATCCGAACCGGCTGGAACGGCACCTCCGACGGCACGTTCGACGGATCGCTGGTCAACGGCGGCTACATCTCCGCGAAGTCGATCGGCATTGCACGCGGCGCGTTGCGCTACAGCTTCGCGCCCTTCGCGGTCGGCATCGACTACAGCAACGCGCAGTACAAGGCCGATGCGATGTCCGCGTTTCGCAACACGCAGAAATACGATACCGTGCGCGGCTTCTTCAACTATCAGGCGAGCGCGAGCCTGCTCGTCGGCGTCGGCTACAGCTACACGAAAGCCCGCGGCGATACGCGCGCGACCTACCATCAGGTGTCAGCCGGCGCGGACTACGTGCTGTCGAAACGCACCGATCTCTATGCGGTCGGCGCGTGGCAACGCGCGAATGGCGAGCAACGCACGCTCGACGGCGGCACGCAGACGGCGCAGGCGTCGATCGGCTCCTACGGCTACGGCGGCACGCGCACGCAAGGAATCGTCAATCTCGGGCTGCGCCATCGATTCTGATCGGGGCAGCGGCAACGCGCGGGCACGCGCATGACGAAAATTTCATCTTCCGATCAGGTTCGCGATGCATCGTGTCGCTACCATCGAATGCGTGACGGGCGATGCCCGTTGCAATCCACGCAAGCGGATCGCTGTCGCACGGCACGATCACGCGTTCGGCCCGGACACCGTGAGTGCCGGGCTTTTTTTCGTCAGTACGACAGATCAAGGCGTGACGTTGCGCTTCGGGAACAGGCACGGATGCGTCTTCACGTGGAAGTTCGGATTGCCACAGCGATGTCCCGCATAGTCGATCTGCTCGCCGGGCGTCAGGCCGGCGGGCACCGCATTGCGCACGGCCTTCGGCGCGGACGATCTGACCGTTCCTGCATCGTGACGGGACGAAGCGCAACCGGCGACCAACGGGGCAATCAGCAACGCAAGCAACGACAGGCGAATGGCGGGACGATCCACTGTTTGGTCCGGAATGAAAGTCGAAACGAAGCCGGCCGCCTTCCATGCCGGTGCGGCGAACGGCGCGCATGCCGACGACACCATCGGCCGTCGGCAAGCGACATGCTCCGCTTTCCGTTCATCGCACGCATGACCCGAATATGACGATTACGTCATGTCGGCCAGGGCCCACACGTTGGACACGCAGCCGCGCAATCTGACGGATTTTTCATCTGCCGATCACGGTCACGCTCGGCTGCTTTCGCATACTGGTTCCATGGATCGCCACCCGGCGGCCTCATCAAGGAGAGCTCCATGAAAACGGTAAAACTCGCTGCCCTGTTCGTCACCGCGACGCTGTCGCTCGGCATCGCCACGCAAGCCGCATTCGCACAAACGCAAACACAAATGCAGGGCAAGACCCGCGCGGAAGTCATCAACGAACTGAAGCAGGCGCAGCATGACGGCGTGGTGCCGACGAGCAAGACGCAGTACCCGCCGACCGGCGAGATCGTCGCGCGCAACAAGGAGCTTCACGGGATTTCGGTGCATGCCGGCGAGAAGGCGCCGCAGGCCGACAATCACGACAGCCTCGCGACCCGCTGATGCCGGTCAGGCGCGGGCGCTGCCGCGCGATCGCGGGCAGCGTGCCGCGCGCCGCCGTATCGCGGCGAACGCGCGGCCGTGCCGGCGTGCGATCTCAAGCATGGGTCGCCGGCATCGTCTTCGGCGCACCCGGCGGCCGCTGCGGAAAGCGCAGCCAGAATGTCGTGCGCCGGCCGGGAACGCTGTCGACCCCGCATTCGCCGCCATGGTTGTCCATGATCGACCGGACGATCGCGAGGCCGAGGCCCGTCCCCGACGCCGAATTGTGCCGCGACGGATCGACGCGATAGAAGCGCTCGAAAATCCGCGCGACGTGCTGCGCATCGATGCCCGGCCCCGTATCCGATACGGCGATCGTCGTCGCGCCGGCCTGTTCCGAACAATCGATCGTCACGACACTGCCGCGCGGCGCATACGCCAGCGCATTGGACAGCAGGTTGCTCAACGCGCGCTGATACAGCGTGAGATCCGCATCGACCCATGCGTAGCCGTCGACCTTCACCGACACACCCGCGTCCTCCGCGAGCGGCTCGTAGTAGCCGGCGACTCGCGAAGCCTCCTCGGCCGCATCGAGCCGCCGCACGTCGATCGACGTGCCGGCCTGCTCCGAGCGCGCGAGGAACAGCATGTCCTCGATCATCCTCGACAGCCGCTGATACTCGTCGATGCTCGACTCGATCACGCTGCGATATTCGTCCGCGCCGCGCGGCTGCGACAGCACGACCTGCGCGGCCGCCTGCAGGTTCGTGAGCGGCGTGCGCATGTCGTGCGCGAGATTCGACGAGAACTGGCTCAACCGCGTAAACGATTCGTTCAGGCGCGCGAGCATCCCGTTGAACGCATGCTCCAGTTCCTTCAGTTCGCCTGACGTTTCGAGCTCCGGCAGCGGATGGGCCAGCCGGCTCGTCGACATCTGCTCGGCCCGCGCCGCGAAGCGCCGCAGCGGGCTCAGCCCGAGCGCCGCGATGCCGTATGCGATCGCGGCCGCCAGCACGACGCCGAACACCTCGATCACGACGATCGTATAAGCGTGCGTGCGCAGCAGCAGCACGTCGGCGCTGCGGTCGTACTGCACCGCGACGCGCACGACGGGCGCGCCCGCGCCGGCGAGCGGCACGGTCATCACCAGATACTGATGCCGCACGCCGGGCGGCGCGACGAATACCGGAATACGGCCCGCGGCCGTCGACAGCAGCGGCGCGTAGGTCCGGAATCCCGGCGTGCCGACGATGCGCGTGCCGGCCGCATCGTAGATCGCCAGGTCCATGTTCGGATGCCCATGCAACTGGTCGATCCAGATATCGGGGTTGCGCGCGACGTCGGCCGTCGAACGCGCTTCCGCCAGGTGCGTGCCCAGCGCGGTCGAAATACCGGCCATCTGCTCGGCCGCCGTCGTCTCGATGCGATTGCTCAACGCCTCGTACAGCGCGACGCCGCTCGAGGCGAGGATCACCGACGTCGACAGGATGATCAGCGCGGTCAGGCGTCCGCGCAGCGTGCGCGGCAGCAGGCGCGCGATCATTTGGCCGCGCCGTCGCGCACTTCGAGCACGTAGCCCATCCCGCGCACGGTGTGGATCAGCTTCGGTTCGTAGGCGTCGTCGATCTTCGAGCGCAGTCGCCGGATCGCGGAATCCACGACGTTCGTATCGCTGTTGAAGTTCATGTCCCACACCTGCGACGCGATCGTCGCGCGCGGCAGGATCTCGCCTTCGCGACGCATCAGCAGCCACAGCAGCGCGAATTCCTTCGCGGTCAGCAGGATCGTGTCGCGCTGCCGCGTGGCCTTGCGGCGCGTCAGGTCGAGTTCGAGATCGGCCACGCGCAGCGTGTTCGAATCGCGCGGCTGGCCGCGCCGCAAAATCGACTTGATGCGCGCGGTGAGTTCGACGAAGTCGAACGGTTTGGCCAGATAATCGTCGGCGCCGAGTTCGAGCCCCTTCACGCGGTCGCCGACGTCGTCGCGCGCGGTGAGGAACAGCACGGGCGTCGACTTGCTGCGACGCAGGTTCTGCAGCAACGTCCAGCCGTCCTGCCCCGGCAGCATCACGTCGAGCACGAGCAGATCGTACTCCTCGGTCTCGGCCTGATGCTGGCCCGTGATGCCGTCCTCCACCCAGTCGACGACATAGCCGGCTTCGGTCAGGCCCTTGCGCAGATAGGCGCCGGTTTTCGGTTCATCCTCGACAATCAGAATTCGCATCACGCATTACCCTTGAAGAAACCCAGCCGGCGCAGCACGCCCGCGCCGAACCCGCCGCGCAATACCGCGCGCCACGACACCGCGTGGCTCACGCGGTACAGCACCGGCAGCACCAGCAGCGTCAGCGCCGTGGACGACAGGATACCGCCGATCACGACCGTCGCGAGCGGGCGCTGCACCTCGGCGCCGGTGCCGGTCGCGAATGCCATCGGCAGGAAGCCCAGCGACGCGACGAGCGCGGTCATCAGCACGGGCCGCAGCCGCGTGAGCGCGCCTTCGCGCACGGCCGCGTCGAGCGGCATCCCGTCGTCGCGCAGGTTGCGGATGAACGAGATCATCACGAGACCGTTGAGCACCGCGACGCCGGACAGCGCGATGAAGCCGACCGCCGCAGTGATCGACAGCGGAATCCCGCGCAGCCACAACGACACCACGCCGCCGCTCAGCGCGAACGGAATGCCGGTGAAGACCAGCAGCCCGTCCTTCACGTTGTTGAACATCACGAACAGCAGCACGAACACCATGAACAGCGCGAGCGGCACGACGAGCTTCAGCCGCTCGCTCGCGCTCTGCAACTGCTCGAACTGGCCGCCCCACGACACCCAGTAGCCGGCCGGCACGCGCACGTCCTGTTGCAATTGCTCGCGCGCATCGGCGACGAACGAGCCGACGTCGCGGCCGCGCACGTTCGCGCTGACGACGACGCGCCGCTTGCCGTCCTCGCGGCTGATCTGGTTCGGGCCCGGCGCGACCTCGATCGTCGCGAGTTCCGCGAGCGGCACGTACGGCGCCTGCGCGAGCGGCGCGCTGGCACCCGCTGCCGGCGCCGGCAGCGCGATCGGCAGACGCTTGATCGCCTCGATGTCGGAGCGCAGCTCGTCCGGCAGCCGCACGACGATGTCGAAGCGGCGATCGCCCTGGAACAGCGTCCCCGCCTTCTGCCCGCCGACGGCCGCGGCCACCGTATCCTGCAGGTCGGCGACCGTCACGCCGTAGCGCGCGAGCTTGTCGCGGTCGAGGTTGACGGTCAGCACGGGCAGGCCGGTGGTCTGCTCGACCTTCACTTCGGATGCGCCCGGCACCTTCTGCAACGCGGCCGCGATCTGCTCGCCGGTCTGGTTCAGCACGGTCATGTCGTCGCCGAAGATCTTCACCGCGACGTCGCTGCGCACGCCCGAGATCAGTTCGTTGAAGCGCAACTGGATCGGCTGCGAGAACTCGTACGCGTTGCCCGGCAGTTCCGCGAGCGCCTCTTCGATCTCGCGCACGAGCTGGTCGCGCGGCTTGTTCGGGTCGGGCCACTTGTCGGTCGGCTTCAGCATGATGTAGCCGTCCGACAGGTTCGGCGGCATCGGATCGGCCGCGATCTCGGCCGTGCCGGTGCGCGCGAACACGCGCTCGATTTCCGGAAAGCGCGCCTTCAGCGTCTTCTCGATCGACTTCTGCATCTCGACCGATTGCGACAGGCTCGTGCCGGGAATGCGCAGCGCGGCGACCGCGAGATCGCCTTCGTTCAGGCTCGGGATGAACTCGCTGCCGAGCCGCGTCGCGAGCCCGAGCGTGGCCAGCACGATCGCGCTGGCGCCGAGCATCACGCGCGCGGGGCGCGTCATGAACGCGGCGAGCACGGGTTCGTATGCACGCCGCGCCCAGCCCATCAGCCGGTTTTCCTTTTCCTCGACGCGCTCGCCGATGAACAGCGCCACCGCTGCCGGAATGAACGTGACGGTCAAAACCATCGCCGCCGCGAGCGCCATCACCACGGTGACGGCCATCGGATGGAACATCTTCCCTTCGACGCCCGTGAGCGCGAAGATCGGCAGGTACACGACCATGATGATCAGTTGCCCGAAGATCAGCGCGCGGCGCGCCTCCTGCGATGCGCCGAATACTTCCGCGAAGCGCTCGTCGCGCGTCAGCGGCCGGCCGGCGACGGCCTGCGCATGCGCGAGCCGTCGCACGCAGTTCTCGACGATCACGACCGCGCCGTCGACGATGATCCCGAAGTCGAGCGCGCCGAGGCTCATCAGGTTCGCGCTGACCTTCGCGTTGACCATCCCAGTGAACGTCATCAACATCGACAGCGGGATCACGAGCGCGGTGATCAGCGCCGCGCGGATGTTACCGAGAAACAGGAACAGCACCGCGATCACGAGGATCGCGCCCTCGAGCAGGTTTTTCTTCACCGTCGCGACGGCCTTCTCGACGAGCACGGTGCGGTCGTAGACGGGAATCGCCTTCACACCGGCCGGCAGCGTGCGGTTCACGTCCGCCATCTTCGCGGCGACGGCTTTCGCGACCGAGCGGCTGTTCTCGCCCATCAGCATGAACACCGTGCCGAGCACGACCTCCTCGCCGTTCGACGTCGCCGCGCCGGTGCGCAGCTCGCGGCCGATGTCGACCTGGCCGACCTCCTTCATCCGCACCGGGACGCCGCCGACGTTGGTCAGCACGATGTTCGCGATGTCGTCGACGGTGCGCGCCTGGCCCGGCACACGCACCAGGTACTGCTCGCCGCGCTTCTCGATGTAGCCCGCGCCGACGTTGTCGTTGTTGCGTTCGAGCGCGCGCACGACGTCGGCGAGCGTCAGCCCGTACGACATCAGCTTCGCCGGGTTCGGCGCGACGCGGTATTCCTTCACGTAGCCGCCGATCGAATTCACCTCGGTCACGCCGCGCACGTTTCGCAGTTGCGGCCGGACGACCCAGTCCTGCAGCTCGCGCAGGTCGGCCGCCGTGTAGCGCGTGCCGTCGGGCTTGCGCGCGGCCGCGTCGGCCTCGACGGTCCACAGGTAGATCTCGCCGAGGCCGGTCGACGTCGGCCCCATCGCGGGCGCGATGCCCGCCGGCAACTTGTCCTTCGCTTCCTGGATACGTTCGTTGACGAGCTGCCGCGCAAAGTAGATGTCGGTGCCGTCCTTGAAGATCACGGTGACCTGCGACAGACCGTAGCGCGAAATCGAACGCGTCTGCTCGAGGCCCGGCAGGCCGGCCATCACGGTCTCGACCGGATACGTGATGCGCTGCTCCGCCTCCAGCGGCGAGTAACCGGGCGCGGCCGTGTTGATCTGGACCTGCACGTTCGTGATGTCGGGCACCGCGTCGATCGGCAGCTTCTGGTAGCTGAACACGCCCAGCGCGGCCACGGCCGCGATCGCCAGCATCACGAGCCAGCGGTGCGCGATCGCAAAGCGGATCAGGCGCTCAAACATGGCGGGATTCCTCGAAGCGGGGAACGTCCACTGCGTGGGCCTTCGATGCGTGACGCTCATTCATGTTCCGCGCTCCCCTTGCCGAGCTCGGCCTTCAGCACGAAGCTGTTCGCGGCCACATAGTCCTGGCCCGGCTTGAGCCCCTTCAGCACTTCGGTCGCACGGTCGTCGCGCCGCCCCGTCTCGACGGCCTGTGCGACGAAGCCCTTCGGCGAGCGCACGAATACCGACGGCACGCCGTCGACGTCCTGCAGCGCGTCGCTCGCGACGGCGAGCGGCACGGCCTGCTTGCCCGCGTCGACCGACACGTTCACGAACATCCCCGGCCGCCACACGCCGTCCGGATTCGGCAGCACGACGCGCGCGGGCGCGGTGCGCGTCTGTTCGCCGAGCAGCGAGCCGACGTAAGCGATCGGGCCGCTCGAGCGCGATTCGAACGCGGTCGCGCTGACCGTCGCGTCGCGGCCGACGCGCACGTCGTTCAGCCGCTGCGCGGGCACGGCCATCTCGGCCCACACCGTCGACAGGTCGGAGATCACGAACATGCTCGCGTCTGCGGCGATCGCTTCGCCGGGCGTCGCATGCTTCTCGACGATCGTGCCCGCGAACGGCGCGCGCAACTCGTAGCGGTTCAGCGCGCCCGCGCCGGCCGGCGCGTTCAGCGCGGCCAGTTTCTGCCGCGCGTTCTGCACGGCGATCTCGGCCTCGCGCAACTGAACCTGCGCCTGCTGGTAGTCCTGTTCCGCCGAGATGCGCTCCTGCCACAGCGTGCGTTCGCGTTCATAGGTCGCGCGCGCGCCCGACAACCGGCGTTCGGCGGTCAGCAGTTCGCTGCGACGGTCCGCGAGATCGGTGCTCGCGATCACGGCCAGCACCTGCCCCTTCGCGATGTTCTGCCCGAGCGACACCGACACCTGTTCGACGATGCCGGCCACGCGCGGCACGACGTGCGCGGTGCGATCCTCGTTGAATTTGATCTCGCCCGGCAGCTGGAACGGCGTGGCGATCTGCGCGGGGCCGGCCTTCGCGAGCGCGATCTTCGACGTCTGCAGTTGTGCGTCGGTCAGCGCGATCGCGCCGTCCGCACGGGCGAACGGAAACGACGCGGCCTCGTTGCCCGCCTTGACGTCGATCGTCGCGTCGAACACGTGCGGCTTCGCGATCGATTGCGCCGACACGAACTTCTGGCCCGCCGCGTCGAAGCGCATCGGTTCGTGCGAGCGGTCGTACCGCACCAGCGTGCCGGACACGGCAACGCCCGTGGTCGCAGGCTTGCCGTCGACGAACGGATAGACGACGAGCCGCGCGTCGCCGGGCTTTTCCGTCATCACGATCTCGACGGACAACTTGCCGCGCGTGAGCACGACGCCGCCGTGCGAGCCGGTGCCGACGCCGTCGGCCGCCTGCGCGGCTTCGGTACCCGCGGGCACTGACGCGCCGCCTCGCGTGACGGCGAGCGCGCCGAGCACGATCCCGACGCCGCCGAGCACGGCCGCCGCAATGATGAAGATTCTGCTGCGTGACATGATGATCCTTCAGGTAAGAAGCGCGGCTATTGCGCAACGGCCGCGAGCGGCGTGCCGACGAGCCGGCCGATATCGGCGCGGGCCGCATGTGCGTCGGCGAGTGCGCGCACGTATTGCGATTGCCCCTGGAACAGCGTGCGCTGCGCGTCGAGCACGTCGAGGAAGCTGAACTTGCCGAGCTCGTAGCCGCGCGACATCGCATCGAGCGCGAGCCGCGCGCCGGGCAGGATGTCGGTCTTCAGCCGCCGCGCTTCCTGCGCGGCCGCGTCGAAATTCGCGTACGCCTGCGTGAGTTCGAGCCGCAGCCGCGTGCGCTCGCGGTCGAGATCGGCATTCGCGCGCTCGGCCTTGTGCGTCGCTTCGAGTAGCGCGCCGCGGTTCGTGTCGAACAGCGGAATCGGAATCGACACGCCGACCACCGCTTGGTTGTCGGGCACGCCGCCGGTCGTCACCCGCTTCATGCCCGCGCTGACCGTCACGTCGGGAATGCGCCGCGCGCGTTCGAGCGACACGGCCGCGTTCGAGCGCAGCATCTGCGCACGCGCGACGCGGGCGAGCGGCGCATCGTCGAGCTGCGCGGTCAGCGCGGACAGCGGCTCGACCGCCGGCACCACTTCCAGATCGCCGAGCGCGACGCGCCGGTCGCTGCGCGCTTCACCCATCACCGCATTCAGCTTCTCGCGCGCGACGTCGACACGGCCGCGCGTGGTCGCCACCTCGATCTGGACGCCGGCCGCCGCCACCTGCGCCTTGGTCGCCTCGACCGGCGACACCTTGCCGGCCTGCGCGCGGCGGCCCGCGAGGTCCGCCGAGCGCGCGGCGATCGCGGCCGACTCTTCGGTGACCTGAAGTTGCCGCTGCGCGGCAAGCAATCCGTAGAACGCCGCGATCACATCGGCGCGCACGGCGGCGCCCTGCTCGTCGAGCGACGCATTCGCGGCCTCGCGGCCGTACGACGCGACATCGAGCCGTGCGCGGCGCTTGCCACCGAGTTCGATGGTCTGGTTGATCAGCGCGGTCGACGTGCGCTCCGCACGGCTGAAGCCTTCCTGCAGGAACGACACTTCCGGATTGGGACGCGCGCCGGCCTGCATCAGCGCGCCGGCCGATGCGTCGACGTCCGCGCGCGCGCCGCGCAACGCCGGGTTGTTGCGGGCCGCTGCCGCGAGCGCGTCGGACAACGTCAGCGATGGGGAAGAAGCGGCGTCGGACGGCGGTGCAACAGCGGAAGCCGTCGAGGCCAAGGCCGGGGCCGCGACCTGCAGCGATTGCGCATGGGCCGTCGCGGCCGTCGCGAAGACGACGGCCACGGCGAGGGTGAGCTTGAGCATGTTCGGTTCTGCGATAACGGTTCGCACCGATGCTACGGATCGGGTGCAGTGCGAACATGAGCCGAAGATGACATTTCCGTCATGTTGGATGCGACGGCGTGCGGACGTGCGGCGTCCTGCGGAAGCAGGGTCCGCTTCGTGGATCGGATGATTTCAGTGAATGTGCGGTGCGATCGCCGCACGGAAGGAAAACAACATTGCCGGCTCGACGACGGCCGGCGCGCAGCTTTACACGCCGCCCCGCTTCGCGCGCCGGCGTTGCACCAGCCAGTCGAGCAGTTGTCGTCCGTCGCGTTCGCCGAACCAGCGTGCGTGCCCGAGCAGGTAGCCGTCGTATGCGACGTCGACGATCGCCGGGGCCTCGATGATGCACCCGAAATACGCGACTTCCGACAGCGCGAACTCCGTATGCACGATCGGCAGCATCGCGACCAGCGCCGCATACGCATCGTCGCTCAACGGTTCGAGCGATTCATAGCCGTCGAGCAGCGCATCGATGTGCGCGTATTCGATGCGGCGCGCATCGGCCGGCGCCATCCAGTCGATCGTATTGCGCTCGATCGCCAGCGCGACGTCCATCACCGCGCAGGTGCGATCGGACAGGCCGAAGTCGAGCACGGTGCGCACCTGTGCGCCGGGGCCGGCATCGGTCCACAGCAGGTTCGACGCATGCCAGTCGCCGTGCGTCCACAGCGGCGGCAGCGCGGGAAGCAGCTGCACGAGGCGCGCATGATACGGGCCGATCGCGTCCGCTACGTCGCCGCGCCAGTCGCGCGTGCCGAGCGCGCGCACCAGCAGCGGCTGCGCATCGACCCAGCGTTCGAGCGCACCCGCCAGATCGGTGGACGACAGTACGCGAAAACTCGACAACAGCGTGCGCACGGGCCGCGCCGGCGCATCGTAGCCGGCCGATGCGCGATGCAGTTCGGCCAGCGCGCGGCCGGCCGCGTATGCATGCGAAGGATCCGTGAACGGCTGCCACGACATCACGCCGCGATACGCATCGACACCCGGCGCGACCACGTGCACTTCATAGGTCCAGTCGCCGGATGCGAACGCGGTCGCGCCGTCGCGACCGGCGAGCACATCGGCGACCGGAACGTCGCGTGCACGCAGATGCGCGATGAAGCGATGCTCTTCCTCGAGTCCGGCGACATCACGCAGGCTCACGTGATGACGCTTGACGAACAGCGTGCGCTCGTCCGTCGTGTGCACCAGCACGGCCGCCGAGAACGGCCGCGGGCTGTGCCACGTGAGCCGCGCCGGCGCGCCGACGCCATCGATCCGCGCGAGCACGCGCGCGACTTCGTCGTGCGTCATCAGCGGCCAGTCGCGTTCGGCCTGCTCGCCGTCGACGCCGAATTGCGGCGGTGCGACGTCCCGCGCGTCGGCGGCGTCACGCGACGCAGGCGCGTTCGGCTCGAGAGGAAATGTCATGAACGACGCAGCTCCGTAGTTGAATCGGCCCGTGAATCAGCCCGCCGGGCTCGCCGTCGCGCGCAGCGCGTCGGCCGTCCGGCTCCAGTCGCGCCAGCCGATGACGGCGAGCGCGATGAACAGCGCATAGAGTCCGGCCGTCAGATACAGTTCCTTGAACACGAACATCCCGACGTATACGACGTTCACGACGATCCACAACCCCCACGACGCGATGTAGCGCCGCGCGGTCCAGTATTGCGCGACGAGGCTGAACGCGGTCAGCGACGCATCGACGAACGGCAGCGCCGCGTCGGTCCAGCGCGCCATCATCCCGCCGAGCAGCGCGCTGCCGACGACGGCCGCGATCAGGTCGGGCAGCATCTGCCGCGGCCGCACGCCGGTGACGGGCGCGACGTCGCCGGCCGGCGCCGCGCCGCCGCTCGCCTCCAGCGTACGCTGCGCGATCCAGCGGCGCCAGCCGTACACCTGCAGCACCGCGAACGCGCCCTGCAGCAGCATGTCGGAATACAGCTTCGCGTCGAAGAAGATCCAGCCGTACAGCGCGACCGACGCGAGCCCGACCGGCCAGCACAGCATGCGTCGTTTCGCGGTCAGCCAGATCGCGAGCGCGCTGACGATCACGCCGGCGATTTCGAGTGGGGACATCGTCTGTGCTCTCCTGGTTGGCTGCCGGGGCCGCGCATCACGCGGCCGGATCCGGACGATCAGAAATCATAGGTCAACGATACGCGCGCGGTGCGCGGCGCGCCCGGGAACAGGTACGCGTCGCCCTGCTGCTCGCCCGCGTCGCGCCAGTAGAACTTGTTGAACAGGTTGTCCACCGACACGCGCAGCACCGTGCGATGACCCGCGATCTTCGTCGTATAGCGCGCGCCGAGATTGAACACGAACCACGACGGCACGCGCGCGGTGCCTTCCTCGTTCGCATTGCGCGCGGCGCTGTACTCGACGCCGCCGAGCACGTTCAGACCGGCGACGCCCGGCACCGCGTAGTCCGCATACAGCGATGCGCGCAGCGCCGGCACGTTGATGATCTGATGCCCCTCGTACGCCGGCGAACCCGAATCGTACGCGCGCGCGCGAATCGCCGCGACGCTGGCCGTCAGTCCGAGCCGCTCGGTCACGCGCCCGGCCGCGCCGAGTTCGATCCCCTGGTGGCGCTGCGTGCCGCGCTGCACGAACGTATAGCTCGTGCCCGACGCATCGGGATCGGCGAACTGGAACGGCTTGCTGATCGAGAACACGGCGGCCGTGAGGCTCAGCCGGTCGAGCCAGTCGTATTTCGCGCCGAGTTCGAACTGATGCGATTCGACCGGCGGCAGGAACGCATACGCGTTGGTCGCGCGCACCGGCGCCTGGTCGCCGAGCGACAGCGCCTTGCTGTACGACGCATACAGCGACAGCACGTTCACCGGCTTGTAGACGAGCGCGACCTGCGGCAGGAACACCGAGCGGTCGGTGTGCGTCGCGTCGCCGTCGAGGCTGTTCCAGCTGCGCTGGCGCAACAGCACTTCCCTGCCGCCCGCGAGCACCTGCCAGTGCTCGCCGATGCTGATGCGGTCGAGCCCGAACACGCCGTACTGCCACGCGTCGAGCTGCGGATACGACGGCCCGGCCGTGTTCGGCGACGGCGCGAACGCGACGTCGGGCCCGTAGATGTTCTCGCTGCCCACGTAGTCGTACACGGCGTTCGCCATGTGCACGACGCGGCGCTGCACGCTCACGCCGAGCGTCAGCTCGTGCCGCAGCGGGCCTGTCGCGAACTTGCCGGTCGTGACCGCGCGCAGGTCGTCGTTGCGGCGGTATTCGCCCGGGCTGCGGAAGTCGTACACGTCGTAGTCGCCGTTCGCGCCGAAGAAGAACGGCGACGTCGTGCCGGCCGCGCAGCTCGGCGCATACGAACAGCCGTACGCGAACGCGCTGTTGTCGTCGATCATCGTGCGGCTGCGGCCGGCGGCGATGTAGGCCTTCCAGTCGTCGTTGAACTGGTAGTCGAAGCGCGCGTTCAGGTTCAGCGCATCGGTCGTCACCGGCTTCGCCCACGGCTGCGTGCCGAGCGCCTTCGACGTCGTGTTGACGGACGGCACGACGGTGCCGCCGAGCAGCTGGTAGCCGGGCGCGGAGCGCTGGATCCACTGCTGGAATTCCGCGTTGAACTGCAGGCTCGCGCGCGTGCTGATGTCCCAGTCGGCGGCGATCGAGCCGAACGTGCGTCGCCCGTTGGTGCCGTCGATGTACGAATGCATGTTCTCCTTCGCGGCATTGATCCGGAAGCCGAACTGATTGTCGGGGCCGAAGCGGCGGCCGAGATCGACGGCCGCCGACGTCGAGCCGCGGCTGTCGACGCCGGTCATCACGCTCGCGACGTTCGCCGAGCGCTTCGTCACGAAGTTGATCACGCCGCCCGGCGCGACCACGCCGCTGTCGATGCCGGCCAGTCCCTTCAGGATCTCGACACGCTCCTTGTTCTCGAGCGGCACGTTCTGCTCACCGGACACCGTCAGCCCGTCGATCCGGATCGCGCTCGCGAGATCGACCGGAAAGCCGCGGATCGCGAAGCCTTCGAAATAGCCGACCGGCGCATAGTCGTTGACGACCGACGCATCGTTGCGCACCACGTCGCTCAGGCGCTTGGCCTGCTGGTCGTCGATCAGCGCCCGCGTGACGACGTTGACGGAGGCCGGCGTGTCGCGCAGCGGCGCATCGTCGAGCCCCGCGACCGACGCCTCGCGCACGCGAAACGAGCCGCCGCGCTCGCCGCTGACCGTGATCGTCGGCAGTGTCGCGGCCCGGGGCGCATCGGCATCGGATGCCGGCGCGTCGCCCTGTGCCGCGGCGGCCTGCGCCGCGAAAAGCGTGATGCCGAGACCGACGCCAAGCCCGACCTTCGCGCGCCGCCGCCGTGCGGGCGCCGCTGTTGTTCTATTCACCGTCATTGTTCTGGATGGAAAACTCGCCACTCGACCCTGTCGAAACACTCGAAACGCGTTATGCAGCCGCGAAGCGCGACCTCGCGCAAGAACCCGCGGCGGCCCAGCGGACGCCGGGCACGAACGTCGACACGACATTCATCAGACGAATCGGACGATCGGGCAGCATGCGTGCCGATCGATCGGGAAAGCGCTGGATGGGACATCGGATGACGGAGACGCGCCGGGCACCGACGCAGCCGCCGACCGGTTCGCCGGGAGCGTGTCGGGCGGCCGGCTGCATCGCGCGCGGCTTGTCATGCGGGGGGACGCTTCGAACGCCCCGTTACGGGCGCGACGTACTTGCGCGCGCCGTTCGCTGGAACGGCGGCATGCCCGTCGCGCGCGACATCGCGGCGCGGCGCGCATTTTACCCCGGGCGGGGCCGACCGCCCTGGAATCGGGCAAATCGGGGGCGAGGAAGGCGGGAACGGACACCGCGCGATTCATGCGGCACGGCGACGGCGCCGAGGTGCGCGTGACTGGCGTCGTGCGCGGGCACCTCGATGGCCGGCACGGTCACGCGGCCGGAAACCGGAGCGGGAACGTTCGCCCGCTCGCGATTCGGCGGTCGGTCAGAACCCCTGCATCGTCGCGGTCGGATCGACGACCAGGTGCACCACGCCATAGATCACCGCGCCGACCAGCACCGCGAGCACGATCGCCACGAAAGGCAGCAACGTGTAGTTGACGTTCGCGAGATCGGCGGCGTGCGCCTTGCTGTTGCGTACGCCGAAGAAACTCCACAGGACCAGCTTGATCATGCCGAGCAGTTTCATGGTTGTGCTCCTTTCATCGAATCGGTTGACGCTATCGTCGACCCGACCGGCATCCGAAAAAAGCAGCAGTTGCGCGCGCTTTTCGCGCAGCAGGCCATCTGCGGCGGCATGTCGCATGGGGCGTTCAGCGCTCGAGCACGAGCGGCGTCACGGCCCCTTCGATAGGCTGCGCGACGCACAGCAGCACGCAGCCGGGTTCGACCGGCGCATCGTGCGACTGCACGTAATCGACCGCACCGGACAGCATGCGCGTCGCGCACGTGCCGCACGACCCGGAACGGCACTCGGACGGCACCGCCACGCCCTGGCCTTCGGCAAATTCGAGCAATGTGCCGTCGGCGGGTGTCCATGCAGCTTCGCGGCCCGTGCGCCGGAATACGACGGGCACGCTCGCCACTGGGAGCGCAGCTGCCGCGCGCGTCGCACTGCGCACGACGCTCGACGGCCCGAACGCCTCGAAACGGATACGCTCATCCGGCACGTTCAGCGCGCGCAACCCGTCGTACAAGTCGCGCATGAACGCGGACGGCCCGCACACGTAGAAATCGTAGTCGTCGAACGGCAGGATGCGCTTCAGTTGCGCGATGTCGATGCGGCCCGGTCGCGCCGCGCCGTCGCGCTGCGGCCGGCTGTCGAACCAGTGCAGCGATACGCGCGGGTCCGCGTCGGCGATGCGCGTCAGTTCCGCCGCAAACGGCCGGTCGGCCGTGTCGCGCGCGCCGTGCACGAACACGATGCGACTCGACGCCTTGTCGTCGGCCAACGCGCGGCGCAGCATCGCGATCATCGGCGTGATGCCGATGCCGGCCGACACCAGCACGGCCGGGCGCGGGCTCGCGACGTCGAACGTGAAGCGGCCGCGCGGCATCTGCGCGTCGAGCGTCATGCCTGCCCGAGCATGATCGTGCAGCCACGCCGACACGCGTCCTTCGCGCTTCACGGTGATCCGGTAACGCGGTGCGCCCGGCGCATCGGACAACGTGTAGCTGCGGATCGTCGGCGCGTCGCTGCCCGGCAGCGCGACGCGCAGCGTCAGGTGCTGCCCGGCTTCGTACGTCGGCAACGCGTCGCCATCGGCTGCTTCGAAATGAAACGAGCGGATCGCGCGCGCTTCGTCGACGATCTTCGCGATGCGCAGCGGGCGCCATGCGGGAGCCGATGCGATTGCTGATGAAGGCGCGGACGTGCGTGCCGTTGCCGATGCGAGTGCGGACGGCACCGGCCCGCCCGCCGCAACCGCGCCCGCCGCCATCGCCGCGAACTGCGGCGCGCGTTCGACCGCCGACCACCTGAACGGCAACACCGCGCGCATGCGCCGCACTTCCCGCACATGAAACCGCACGACCCGCTGCGCGCCATCGAACGACGCGACGAGCGGCCCGTCCCACACGATCTCCGCCCGCGCGGCGACATACAGCAGATCGCCGCTGTCGAAATCGACGAACAGCAGCCCCGCGCGCGGATCGTGCTGCAGGTTGCCGAGCGTGTTGAAGAAGCGGTTGCCGCTGAAATCCGGCGTCGTCAGCGTGTGTGCGTCGTCGACGCGCACGAAGCCCGGCATGCCGCCGCGATGCGACACGTCCGCGCCGCGCGCGGCGCCCGCGTCGGCCGACGTGTTCGCACTCGCGACGAAGAACGTATCGGCCTGCGCGAGCAGCGCGCGATCCGCGTCGCTCAGCCGGTCCGACACGTCGGACGCAATGGACGCCCCGGCTTCACGCGCGACGAAGGTGGGTTTGCGGCCCTGGATGTACTTCGCACAGTTGCCGAAGCTCTGCTCGACCGCGATCGTCAACGCGCCGCCGTCGGTCGCGCGCACGACGCCGTTCACGCGATTGCGCCTGCGCGTATCGAACTCGATCCCGAGCCCGCCGAGCGGCGCACCCCGCTGCCACGCGCCGGCCAGCGGATCGCCGGGCAGCGCATCGCCGTCGATGCGCAGCGTGCGCGCGTCCGGCGCCGTCACGAAGCCGGGCGTCCCGACCCGCAGCGTCGCCCACGGCTGGCCGTGCGCATCGACGCCGCCGAGCACGAAGAACGGCAACTGCGCAAAGAACGTCCGGTGCTGGTCCGGCATGAAGCGGCGAATCCCGCGCCGGCCGGCCGTGCCCGCGGCCTCCGTCACGCCCGCGCGCTGCTGCACGGCAAGCTCGCCCGCGTGAAACGGCGCGACGTCGAGTTCCCAGCCCGGTACGGCGGCGGTCGGCGTGGTCATCGCGTTCTCCCGGTCAAGGCGCGGCTTCGCGTCAGGCGGCAAGCAGGCCGGCGCGGGTCGGCGGCATCGCGACGAAGCCCGGCAGCGCCTCGACGCGCGCGAGCCACGCGCGCACGTGCGGATACGGTTCGAGCGACACGCCGCCTTCCGGCGCGTGCGCGATGTACGTGTAGGCGGCGACGTCGGCGATCGTCGGCTGCGCACCCGCGGCGAACGGCTTGCCGGCGAGTTCCCGGTCGATCACGGCCAGCACCTTCGCGGCCGTGCGCTTGGCCGCGTCGTGATCGAGCGGCGCGCTGAACACGGTAACAAGCCGCGCGGCCGCCGGCCCCGATGCGATCGGCCCGGCCGCGTACGACAGCCAGCGCTGCACGGTCGCCGCGCCGGCGGCATCGTCGGGCAGCCAGTGCGCGTCGCCGTAGCGCTTCGCGAGATACACGAGGATCGCGTTCGAATCGGCGAGCACGGTGCCGTCGTCGTCGATCACCGGCACCTGGCCGAGCGGATTGAGCGCGAGGAATGCGGGTTCGCGCTGCGCGCCGGCCGCGAGATCGACGTCGACGGTGTCGAACGGCAGCCCCAGCAGCGACAGGAACAGCCGCACGCGATGCGCATGCCCGGACAGCGGGAACGAATAGACACGAACCGGACGGGCGGGCTTGCTGGCGGCTGGCATGGAGAGTCTCCTGGATCTCGCGCCGCCGGGAATCGGCGACGAACGGCCCCAGCGTAGCGCTCGCCGTTCGCGTCCAGAAGACGGATAATCGCTGAAACATTATCCTCTTTCATAGGACAATCGACGATGGCCGATCTTCGCGACGTGAACCTGAACCGGCTGGCGATCTTCGTCGCGGTGGTCGATGCCGGCTCGCTGACGGCCGCGGCCGAGCGGCTCGGCCTCGCGAAGACTGTCGTCAGCACGCACATGCAGCGGCTCGAATCCGAGGTCGGCGCGAACCTGCTGGTGCGCACCACGCGGCGGCTGAGCGTGACCGATGCGGGGCGCGCGTTCTACGACGCGTGCCGCGACATCGTGCGCGCGACCGAAAGCGCGCTCGACGCGGTGTCGTCGGACGCGGGGCCGCTGCGCGGCACGCTGCGCGTGAGCGTGCCGATCGACTACGGCGCGCTCGTCGTCGCACCGGCCGTCGTCGCGCTGCGCGACGCGCATCCGGGGCTCGACGTCGAGCTGATCGCGAACGATCGCGTCGTCGATCTCGTCGCGGACAATCTCGACGTCGCGATCCGCATCGGCCGCCTCGCGGATTCGAACTATCGCGCGGTGCAACTCGGCGAGTACGAGAAATGGCTGGTCGCGAGCCCGGCGTTCGTCGCGCGGCACGGGCTGCCGCGCGCCCCGGATGCGCTCGCCGCGCTGCCATTCGTGATGCTGTCGACGCTGTCGCGCCCGCATACGCTCGAACTTCTCGACGCGAGCGGCGGCCATGCGTCGGTGCGCTGCGTCGCGCCCGTCGTGTCGAACACGGCGACGGCCTGTCGTGCGATCGCGCTCGCGGGCGGCGGCTTCGGGCTCCTGACGGATTTCTCGATCGCGGAGGACGTCGCGGCCGGCCGGCTCGTCCGGCTGCTACCCGCATGGCGCTCGGCGCGGGCCGGGATTCACGCGGTGTATCCGTCGACGCGGCTGCCTTCGCCGAAGGTGCGTGCGTTCATCGATGCGATGAAGGCGAGGATCGGAGAAGCGCGATCAGCGACGCCGGCGCGAACGAAACGCTCGAGGGGTTGAAGCGTCGGATGGCTCCGCGACGCAACCGGATGCGAATCGCGCAGGTCCGATCGTCGCCGCATCCTAGCCCGCTTCGCGCAACGTCCCCAGCAGCACCTTCCTGCAACTCGCGACCATCTGCACCTCCGGGTCGCGATACCCGGTAAGCAGCCACGCCGCGCCGACGTTCGTCATCGCGCCGACCAGCGCGAGCCCGACGAGCCGCTGCTCGGTGCGCTCGGCAGGCGTCACGGCCTCGCGCGCCGTGCCGATCGCCATGATCAGCTTGCCGAAGTCGATCAGTATCCGCTGGTACGTCATGTCGGTATCCGCGCTTACGCCCATCACCTCGAGCAGCAGCACGCGCGCCGCGCACGGATCGCGCAGGAATCCGAAGAACGCGGCGAGCCCCGCGTCGATGCGCTCGCGCAGATCGCCGCCGCGCTCCGCCACCGCCCGCGCGACCGCGTCGTGCAGCTGCTGCGCGTGATGCAGGTAGGTGCAACGCAGCAGATCCTCGGTACTGTCGAACGCCGCATAGAAATAGCGATCGTTGAGCTTTGCTTCCTGGCAGATCGACCGCACGGTCGCCTTGCGGAAGCCGACCGTGCCGAACACGCGCGTCGCCGCGCGGATCAGCGCATCGCGCCGCTCGGCGGCCCGCACCTCGGGCGCCACGCCGCCGTACGCCCGGCCCCGTTTTTCCGTTTCGAGTGCTTTCTCCATTTCGCTATTTGACATCAGGACACCCGAAAACTAAAGTGGTGACGAATAACACCACAATAGGCGCGCCGCCGACGCAGCGCAAGCGGAACGGGAGGAACGACGAATGAAGGGTTTTTCCGGCAAGGTCGCCGCGATCACGGGCGCCGGCTCGGGCATGGGCCGCAGCCTCGCGGTCGAGCTCGCGCGGCGCGGCTGCGAGGTCGCGCTCGCCGACGTCGACGAAGTCGGGCTCGCCGGCACGGCGGCCGCGTGCGCGAAGCACGGCGTGCGCACGAGCACGCGGCGGCTCGACGTCGCCGACCGCGATGCGGTGTTCGCGTGGGCCGATTACGTGCGCGCCGAACACGGCAAGGTCAACCTGGTCTTCAACAACGCGGGCGTGTCGCTGGCCGCGAGCGCCGAGACCGCGCGCATCGCCGATCTCGAATGGATCGTGGGCATCAATTTCTGGGGTGTCGTACACGGCACGCAGGCGTTCCTGCCGCATCTGCGCGCGTCGGGCGACGGGCACGTGATCAACACGTCGAGCCTGTTCGGGCTCGTCGCGATGCCGACGCAGAGCGCGTACAACGCGACCAAATTCGCCGTGCGCGGCTTCACCGAGGCGCTGCGGATGGAGCTCGAACTCGACGGCGCGCCCGTCAGCGCGACCTGCGTGCATCCGGGCGGCGTCGCGACCAACATCGTCGACGCGAGCCGCGTCGACACCAGCATCCACGCGCTCACGGGCCAGGACGAAGCGACCCACCGCCGTCAGGCGAACCGCCTGATCAACGCGACGACGGCCGACGATGCCGCGCGGCAGATCCTCGCCGGCGTCGAGCGCAACGCGCGCCGCGTGCTGGTCGGCGCCGATGCCCGCCGCCTCGACAAGCTCGCGCGCCTGCTCGGCGCCGGCTACCAGCGGCTGGTGCTGCGCCACGTGCGCCGCGCCCGTGCGCGCAATCTCGAGCGCATCCATGCGCCGGCCGCGCTCCCGACCACCCCGACCAAGGATCCCGCATGACCTCGACGACGACCGACCGGCGCGACGTGCCGTCCGCCCGCGGCGACAACCGCGACCTCGACGTGCTGATCGTCGGCGCCGGCCTGTCCGGCATCGGCGCCGCCTATCACCTGAAGCGGCGCTGCCCGTATGCGAGCGTGGCGATCGTCGAGGCGCGCGACGCGATCGGCGGCACCTGGGACCTGTTCCGCTATCCCGGCGTCCGTTCGGATTCCGACATGTTCACGCTCGGCTACAGCTTCCGCCCGTGGCACAGCGACAAGGCGATCTCGGACGGCCAGACGATCCTCGACTACATCCGCGACACCGCGCGCGCGTACGGCATCGACCAGACGATCCGCTACGGCCAGAAAGTGGTCGCGGCAGACTGGGATTCGAACCGTGCGCGCTGGACGGTGCACATCGAGCGCACGCGGGACGGCGCGGTCGACACGCTGGTCTACACGTGCCGCTTCCTCTACATGTGCAGCGGCTATTACGACTACGACGGCGGCTACCTGCCCGACTGGGCCGGCATGGAATCGTTCGAAGGCCGAATCGTTCATCCGCAGCAATGGCCGAAGGACCTGTCGTACGCGAACCGGCGCGTCGTCGTGATCGGCAGCGGCGCGACGGCGGTCACGCTGGTGCCGTCGATGGCGGCCGACGCGAAACACGTGACGATGCTGCAGCGCTCGCCGACCTACATCTTGTCGCTTCCCGCACGCGACAAGATCGCGAATGCGTTGCGCCGCGTGCTGCCGTCGAGCCTCGCGCACCGGATCGTGCGCATGAAGAACGTACTGCTGACGATGTACCTGTACAACGTGTCGCGCCGCAAGCCCGAGCAGACGAAACGGTTCATCATCCGCGCGGCCGGCAAGCAGCTCGGCCCCGACTTCGACGTCGCGAAGCATCTGACGCCGCGCTACATGCCGTGGGACCAGCGCGTGTGTCTCGTGCCGAACGGCGACCTGTTCAAGTCGATCCGCGCGGGCCGCGCCTCGATCGTCACCGACGAGATCGAGCGCTTCACGCCGACCGGCCTGAAGCTGAAGAGCGGCCAGCAGCTCGACGCGGACGTGATCGTCACCGCGACGGGACTGAAGGTGAAGATGCTCGGCGGCGCGCGCGTCACGGTCGACGGCCGCGCGGTCGATCTGCCGCAGACCGTGTCTTACAAGGGAATGATGTACAGCGACGTGCCGAACCTCGCATCGTCGTTCGGTTACACGAACGCGTCGTGGACGCTGAAGGCCGAGCTGATCGCGCGCTACGTGTGCCGGCTGCTCAACCACATGCGCGCGAACGGCTACGACACCTGCGTGCCGCGGCTCGGCGCGGGTGATCTCGGCGACGTGCCGGCGGTGAACCTGAGCTCGGGCTACATCCAGCGCGCGGCCGGCATCCTGCCGAAGCAGGGGCACCGCAAGCCCTGGAAATTCCATCAGAACTACGTGCTCGATCTCGCGTCGCTGAAGTTCAGCGGGCTCGCCGATTCGGCGATGCAGTTCGAACGCCGCGCGAAAGCCGGCCCGGCCGCCGCGCCGGTTGCCGACCCCATACTCGAAACCCGTTGAGGCCGACATGAGCCATACGCTCCACCTGATCCAGAACGTGCTGCTCGGCGTCGTCGCGGTGCTCGCCGCGCTTGCGCTGTTTTCCGGCTACGTCGCGCGCCGCGTGACGCGCGCGTTTCCGCCCGAAGGCCGCTTCGTCGACATCGGCGGCGACCACATCCATTACGTCGAATACGGCAGCGGCCCGCCGCTCGTGTTCGTGCACGGGCTCGCCGGGCAGTGGCGAAACTTCGCGTACCTGCCGCTCACGCGGCTCGCGCAGCATCATCGCGTGATCCTCGTCGACCGGCCCGGCGCCGGCCGCTCGCTGCGCGGCGCCGGTTCGCAGGCGAACGTGTTCGCGCAGGCCCGCACGATCGCCGCGTTCATCGATGCGCTGAAGCTCGATCGGCCCGTGCTCGTCGGCCACTCGCTCGGCGGCGCGATCGCGCTCGCGGTCGGCCTCAACCATCCGGAGCGCGTGAGCCGGCTTGCGCTGATCGCGCCGCTGTCGCACGAGCAGACCGAGCCGCCGGCGCCGTTCAAGCCGCTGATGCTGCCGTCGCCACTGGTGCGCCGCTTCGTGTCGTGGACCTTCGCGATCCCGCTGACGATCCTGACCGGCCGCAAGGCCGTGAGCCAGGTGTTCGCGCCGGAAGCCGTGCCGCGCGACTTCCCGGTGAAGGGCGGCGGGCTGCTCGGGATGCGGCCGCACGTGTTCTACGCAACGGCGACGGACCTGCTGTCGGCGCCCGTCGACCTCCCCGCGATGGAGCGCCGCTACGCGGACCTCGCGTTGCCGGTCGACGTGCTGTACGGTCGCGCCGATCCGATCCTGAACTGGCGTACGCACGGCGAGGCGCTCGCGCAGAAGTCGGCGCGCGTGCGGCTGAAAGTCGTCGAAGGCGGGCACATGCTGCCGGTCACGATTCCGGACGCAACGGCGGACTGGCTGCTCGAAGTCGCCGCCGCGCCGGTCGAGACGCCAACGCAGAGCGCGCACGTCGCGCATTGATCCGCCGCGGGCCTGCCGGCCGCGACGCACCGCGTGCCGGTCAGGCCTCGTCGTCGGGCAGCGACAGCCCGAGTTCCGTCATTACCTCGCGCGCGCTGCGGAACGCCTCGACCGCCGCCGGCGCGCCCGCGTACAGCGCGCTGTGCAGCAGCACCTCGCGGATCTCGACGAGGCTCGCGCCGTTGTTGAGGGCGCCCCGCACGTGGCCCTTCAGTTCCGTGCCGCGGCCGAGCGCGGCCAGCATCGCGCAGGTACAGAGGCTGCGCGTCTTCAGGTCGATCCCGCCGCGCTGCCAAGTGCTGCCCCACGCGTGCTCGTTCAGCCAGTTCTGCAACGGACGCGAAAAACCGTCGAGGTCGCGCATCGCACGCTCGACGAACGCCTCGCCCATCACCTCGGTGCGGCGCGCCTTGCCCTGTTCCCTGTCCTGTTCGCTCATATCGTGTCCTGTCTGAAGTCGTGGCCGCTTCGGCGTTGCCCGCGGCCGGGTGGGTGCGCTTCATGTTCGCGGCACGCGGACGTTTCGTCAAAGACCGTGTCCTCGGGTCGTGGCCGGCCACGTCACACGCGGAACGTCGGGTCGAACGCTACGTAACATCCGGCCCGGCGTTACGGTTCCTTACGGGAACATCACGGCGAGGGCGCCGGCACGGCCGGCGTCTCCGTCTCGCGAAAGCGCCATTCCTCCGTTTAATTCGCGTCGATATTCCCGATTCCCGCAACAAAGCGCTGGCGCGTTTCGCGAAAGGTGTCATGGCGCGGAATTTGCAGTAATGGCCCGGACACAACTTCCAATGTCGAGGCCTCCATGCACCATTACTTAAAGAAGTCGGCGGTATCGCTGGCCGTCCTGTCGATGCTCTCACTGTACGGCTGCGGCTCGGTCGACGGACCGGTCACGCCGTCGATCAAACCGAGCTCGTCGGGGACTTCGGGGACGTCGGGGACCTCCGGCACTTCGGGCTCCTCCGGTACGTCGGGTACTTCCGGCACTTCGGGCTCCTCCGGCACTTCGGGCACTTCGGGCACCTCCGGTACGTCGGGTACCTCTGGCACGTCGGGCACTTCCGGCACGTCGGGTACTTCCGGTACCTCGGGTACTTCCGGTACCTCGGGCACTTCCGGTACCTCGGGTACCTCCGGCACCTCGGGCACCTCCGGTACGTCGGGCACTTCCGGCACCTCGGGCACCTCCGGCACCTCGGGCACTTCCGGCACCTCGGGCACCTCCGGCACGTCGGGTACCTCCGGCACCTCGGGCACCTCCGGCACGTCGGGCACTTCCGGCACCTCGGGCACCTCCGGCACGTCGGGTACCTCCGGCACCTCGGGCACCTCCGGTACCTCGGGCACTTCCGGTACATCGGGCACTTCCGGCACGTCGGGCACTTCCGGCACGTCGGGCACTTCCGGCACGTCGGGCACTTCCGGCACCTCGGGCACTTCCGGTACCTCGGGCACCTCCGGCACCTCGGGCACTTCCGGTACGTCGGGCACTTCCGGCACCTCGGGCACCTCCGGCACCAACGTCACCCCGCTCGGCAACGTCGTCCAGCAAACCGGCACGCTCGTCACGGCACTCGGCACGACGGTCGCGAACGGCGGTTCGCAGATCGGCGGCGTGCAAGTTCCGGGCACGAACCCGACGACGGCCACCAGCATCGGCAACGCGGTCACCAGCCTCGGCAACGGCGTGCAGTCGCTCGGCAACGGCGTCGCGGCCGGCCTCGGCTCGATCGGCGTGTCGCCGAACCCGCTCGGCCCGACGCTCACGTCGACCACCGGCCTGCTGACCGGCGCCGGCAGCGCGGTCAACAACCTCGGCAACGCGGTGACGAGCCTCGGCACCGGTCCGCTGTCGCCGCTCGCGCCGGCGACGACCCTGGTCGGCAGTCTGGTCAACACGGTCGGCACCGCGGTCAACTCGACCGCATCGGCGCTGAACACCGCGCTGAACAGCGCGCCGGTCCAGCAACTCGAGACGCAGCTCGGCAGCGTGATCAACCCGATCACGAACACGCTGACCGGCGGCGTCACGACGCCTGGCGCCACCCAGATGCTCGGCGGCGCGACCCTGCTCGGCGCCCCGCTCAGCGGTCTGCTGAACACGCTCGGCAGCGGCCTCGGCCTCGCCGGTACGCAGGTCGGCAACGCGACCGGCAACCCGGTCGGCACGAGCGCAGGCAGCAGCGTGTCCCAGCTCGGCAACACGGTGTCGTCGGCCGGCGGCCTGCTGTCCGGCGGCAGCTCCAGCAGCGGCACCAACCCGCTCGCGCCGATCACCGGCCTGCTCGGTACGCTGACGGGCGGGCTCGGCGGCGGCAGCAGCTCGAGTGGCTCCGGAGGCACCAGCGGCACCAGCGGGACGAGCGGCACCAGCGGCGGCCCGCTCGCGCCGATCACGGGCCTCCTCGGCACGGTGACGGGCGCGCTCGGCGGTCTCGGTTCGAGCGGTACGGGCGGCACCAGCGGCACGAGCGGTACCAGCGGCTCGGGCATCGGCGGCCTGCTTGCACCGGTCACCGGCCTCGTCAACTCGCTGACGCCGCTTGGCGCAAGCCTCACCGGCACGGTCACGACACCGGGCGGCAACTTGACCGGCAACCTCGGCGGTGCGCTGACGAGCGGCCCGGTCGGCACGCTGACGGGCTCGCTGACCTCGCCGGCCGGCGCGCTCGGTGCGCTCGGCACGGCCAGCCCGGGCGGCGCGGCCGGCACGGTGACGACGCCGTCCGGCAGCGGCACCGTCACAGCCGGCCTCACCGGCAGTTCGAACGGCACCACCACGGCTGGCGCGACCAACCTGCTGGCACCGGTGACGAACCTGCTCGGCGGTCTGCTCGGCGCCGTCCCGAAGAAGTAACGCTTCACCTATCAGAACCACAGGCCAGTGGCCGGGCACATACCAATCCAAAGCCCGGCCGATGGCCGGCGCCACCCGCCAGGCGGGGGCGCCGGCCCTCATCCCGACGAGGATCCGATCATGAACTCCACGCTCGACGGCATCGCCGCGGTCCAGGACCGCCCGCCCCGTTCCGCCACGCCATTCCGCGCGGGCCTGCTCGGCATCGCGGCCGGCCTCTTCGCGCTGTGGATCACGCGCGACCAGCCGAACCTCGACGCGGCCACGCGCGCGGTCATCGCCAGCCTCGCGATCATCGGCACGATCGCGCTGCACGAAATCTTCATCTCGCGCGTCTACCTGCGCCCGAGCGCGGGACTGTCGCGGCAGGCCGTGCGCCCGCTCGGGCTCGCTCGCGTCGCGACGCGGCTCGGCGCGCTGACGTCGATCTACGCCGGCATCGGCATGATCTACTGGCTGCTGCCCGAATATCACGGCGCGTTCTACCTGCCGTTCTGGTCGCTGCTGCGCTCGCTCGCGCCGTACGTGATCGTCGCCGCGCCGTTCTACTTCGCGTGGATGGATCGCCACCAGCGCGAAACCGACGACGCGTACCTGCTGTGGGGCCGCTACCTGTTTCGCCGCGAGAAGCCCGCGAGCTGGCAGCCCGTGCGCGAGATGCTCGCCGGCTGGGGCGTGAAGGCGTTCTTCCTGCCGCTGATGACCGTCTACCTGTCGAAGGATGCCGATCACCTGAGTGCGTCGCTTGCGAACGCGCTGCACGCGCCGATGACGCTCGCGACGTTCGTATTCCTGTACGACCTGTCGTTCACGATGGACCTGATGTTCGGCACCGTCGGCTATCTGTGCACGTTCCGCATCCTCGACAGCCACGTGCGCACCGTCGAGCCGACCACGCTCGGCTGGGTCGCCGCGCTGATGTGCTACCAGCCGTTCTGGTCGCTGATCTCGAACAACTACATCCGCTACGAAGGCTCGCTGTTCTGGGACAACTGGCTGCTGTCCGCGCCGACGCTGCGCGTGATCTGGGGTGCGGCGATCATCCTGCTGCTGATGACCTACGCGCTGTCGACGATCTCGTTCGGGCTGCGTTTCTCGAACCTCACGAACCGCGGGATCATCACGTCGGGCCCGTATCGTTTCACGAAGCATCCGGCGTACATCACGAAGAATCTGTCGTACTGGATGGTGTCGGTGCCGTTCGTCGAACCGCTCGGCTGGCAGGTCGGGCTCATGCACTGCGCGGGGCTCGTCGCGGTCAATCTGATTTACTACACGCGGGCGAAGACGGAGGAACGTCATTTGATGCGTGATCCTGACTATCGCGCGTATGCCGAGTGGATCGCGCAGCATGGGTTGTTCGCGCGAATCAGGCAGGCGTTCGGGGTGCGGCAGGCGGTGTGAGGCGGCGACGGGCAGCCGGGCAGTATGTGATTTCGAGACAACCGCCGGCAAACGGCATCGACACGCGCGCCCCTTGCGACCAATTGTCGCGAAACACCCCGATTCGCCGCGTTTCGTCGCTTTTCTCCCGCAGTCCGATTGCCCGCCCCGTGCTCGTCGCGTATGGTGCTGACCGTCCGCGCGCCTGCCGCCCGGACCTCCGACCGTCGTCCCGCACGACGGCCGCGCGGGCCGTGCCCGCCATCACCGTCTCCGCGGCGCCGCCTTCGGCGCCGCGCGTTCATGAGGAGAGAGGCGTGATCCACAAAGTCCTGATCCTGTTCGCACTCTGCATCGCGGGCCTCGCCGCGATCGCCGCCGGTTTCCAGCACATCCCCAGCTGATTCGCGGCCCCGGCTCGCTCGCCGAGCCCGGGGGCCGCTGCCATTTCCTTTCCCCGTTTGCGATGAACCCCTTTCTCGATGCGCCCGGGACGGGCGCCTTTTGCCATGCGTATCGACGTACAGCATTCCCAGCACGACATCGACGATGAACTCGACACGCTCTACGCGCGTCTGCACCAGCCGGGCCATCGCCTGCACGGCCTGCCGGCCGTCGCGCTCGGCGACTCGGGCCTGATCGTCCGCCACCGCGAGGCCGACGGCGAATACTTCCTTTACGTCGAGGATCCGTCGGCCCGGCAGCTCGCCGGCTACACGATCTTCAACCGGCTTCCCGAACTGCCGCGCCGCGCGGACCGCTACCTGCGCGCGCCGCACACGCGGCTGCGCGGGTCCGCGCAACGCAAGGGGCTCGCGACGACGCTGTATCGATGGGGCCTCGACGCGGGCCTGTGCCTGATCAGCGGCGCACGTCAGTCGATCGGCGCGGCGCAGCTCTGGACCGCGCTCGCGCACGACTACCGGCACGGCTTCGTCGACGTCGAAGGCCGCGCGCTGCGCTATCTCGGCGAGGCCGTCGCGGACGACGTGTACGGTGCGCTGCATACGCGCCGGCTGTTGCTCGGCAACGGATGGACACTCGGCGACCTGGCGCGCGTAACCGGGATGATCGATACGCGCGCCGTGGGACGTCAGGACGCGAATTTTCCGCGGGAAGGACGCGACTGGCATCGCCTGCACCGCGTCGCGAACGCGCGCCACGTCGCTCACGCACCGATGCGATAATCCGTCGGATTCGCGCGGCGTCGCCGCGCAAGCCACCCTTCCCGACGCTCCCCGATGGCTACCGAACTCCGAACCGATTCCGAACGCCGCATCGACATCGTCGCGCTGTGCGGCAGCCTTCGCGCGCAGTCGTACAACGCGGCGCTGCTGGACGCCGCCGCACGCGTCGCGCCGCGCGGGATGCGCATCACGCGTTTCGATCGTCTCGGCGAGTTTCCGCTGTTCAATCCCGATACCGAATATCCGTCGCCGGCCGCGGTGCGCGACCTGATCGAGCGGCTGAACGCGGCGGACGGCGTGCTGATCGCCAGCCCGGAATACGCGCACGGCGTGACGGGCGTGATGAAGAATGCGCTGGACTGGGTCGTGGGATGCGAGGCCGTGGTGTACAAGCCGGTCGCGGTATTGAACGCGTCGCCGCGCGCGACGCATGCGGACGCGGCGCTGCGCGAAACGCTGTCGGTGATGTCCGCGTGCATCGTCGAGCGCGCGTCGATCACGTTGCCGATCCTCGGCAGCCGGCTCGACGCGGCGGGCATCGCCGCGCATCCGACGTTCGCGTCGGCGCTGACCGACGCGCTGCACGCGCTGCGCGCGGCGATCGACGCACAGGCGCCGGGTCGCTAGACGACAACCCGCGCGGCGGCCGGCCGAGGTCGTGCGTTATCGCGCCTTGGCGCGCGTGGTCTTCCTCGCGGGTTTCGTCGGCTTCGCGACCTTCGCGCGCGGCGCTTCCTTCTCGGGCTGAGCGCCGCCGCCGGCGAGATCCTCGAGCCACGCCAGCGCATCGATGTACGACATGAATTGCTGCAGGTATTCCGGCGACAATTCGCGCATCGTCGCGAGCGACCGATGCACGAGACTGTTCGAATTGAGCGGCCCCGCGTTGCGCGGCACCTGGTCGAGCGACTGGCGATACTGCTGTTCGGTGCGGACCTTCGACCACGTCGTGCGGAAGTAGTCGATCAGTTCGGGATCGATCCCGCTTCGATCGGCCTGTGCATCGCGCGCGAGCTGCTCGACGAGCCCGCCGAGCAGGCCGCGCGCGGGCGCCCGGGCGGCGGCTTGCGCCGTCTCGCTCGCGGCTGCCGTCTCACCGGCTCGCGAGACGATCTCCGCAAACCCTTCCAGCAGCGTCGCGAGCCGCGCATCGAGCAACGCGCGCGCGTCGCCGTCGAGCGCGGCCGCGCGCTTTTCGAGCGCGTCGAGCCGATGGAAGCGCACCGGATCCAGCCGGTCGGCGCCCTGCTCGCGCCACGCGTCGAGCGTCGCGCGCAGGTGCGTCGCGTCGTCCGTCACTTCGCCTTCCCTCCGCTCGATGCGGTCTTGCGCGGCACCGGCGCGATCTCCACGCGGCGGTTCTTCGCGCGGCCTTCATCGTCCGCATTCGAGCTGACCGGCTGCTCGGAGCCGAACGCGGCCGCGAACACCGACGGCGCCGGCACGCCGGCGTCGATCAGCGCACGCGTGACCGTCAGCGCGCGCTTGGCCGACAGTTCCCAGTTGTCCGCGAACTGGCGGTTGCCGGCGCGCACCTGCTGGTCGTCGGCGAAGCCGCTGATCATCAGGATCTCGTCGCGCGTCTTCAGGTACGCGGCCAGCGGCGCGGCGAGCGTCTTCAGCAGATCGCGGCCCTCGGGCTGCAGCTGGTCGGAGTTCAGCGCGAACAGCACGTTGCCGCTGATGCCGATGCGTCCGTTTACGAGCGTCACGCGGCCGGCCGCGAGCGGCCCGGCGAGCGCTTCTTCGAGCGACTTGCGCTGCTGCGCTTCCTGCTGGCGCGCGCGCACGGCTTCCTCGAGCTTCGACGTGAGCTGCAGCTGCATGCCGATCACGCCGACGAGGATCAGCACGAATGCACCGAGCAGCACCGACATCAGGTCGGCGAACGCGGGCCACACCGGCGCGGAAGGCGCGCCGTCGTCGATTTCGTCGTGCATGCGTTACGCTCCGACCGATGCCCGCCGACCGGCGATCTGCTGCAGGTCCTCGACGATCTGCTTCTGCGACATCATGCTCAGATCGATCACCTCGCGCGCCTGCGCGACGTAGTACTCGAGCTGCTCGTCGCTGCGCGCGAGCGATTTCTCGAGCGCCGCCTCGATACGCTGCAGGTGGTTCAGCAGCTTGTCGTTCGATTCGCCGAACACCTGCACGGCCGCACCGAATGCATCGCCGAGGCTCGCGACCTCGACCGCCCCCGCCGTGACCTGCGCGGCCACCGAATCGAGCTTGCGCGTTTCGGCATCGACGGTGTCGTTGAAGCGCGCGCCGACGCGGTCGAGCAGGTCGGCCGACGTGCTGACGAGCGCGTCGATCGCGGTGCGCTGCTCGGTCGACGCGTGGTTGACCGCGCCGAGCAGCGTCTCGAGCGTCGCGAGGAGGCGGCTGCGCTCCTCGAGCATCGCGGTGTCGCGCACCATGCTGTCGGACAGACGCTGGCGCAGTTCGGCGACGACGTCGGCCGCGGCCTTCGGCGCTTCGGATGCGGCTTGCACGAGGCGCGAGATTTCGTTGATCGTGTCGCTCGCGTGCACCTGCGCCTGGGCCGTGATGTCGTTCGCGGTGCGGGTCAGCGTGTCGCAGATGTCCTGCTGGCGCGTCGCGGCCTGTGCGCTCGTCCGCGCCCATTCGTCGCGCAGCGCGGCGGCCATGGCAGCGAGCGAGTCGTTCCATGCGGACAGGCGTGCTTCGTCGCGTGCGGCCAGTTGCGTTTGCAGGCTCGCGTGCGATTCGCGAATCGTCGCAAGCAGGTCGTTCGAACGTTGTTCGAACGTGGACGCCTGTGCCGTGAGATCGCGCGTCGTTTGCGCGAGTGCGTCGCAGATTTCCTGCTGACGGCCCGCGCTGTGCACGCCCGCGCGCTGCCATTCGTCGCCGAGCTTCGCGGCCATCGCGGCCAGCGAATCGTTCCATGCCGCCAGACGTTCTTCGTCACGCGCGGCCAGTTGCGTTTGCAGGCCCGTGTGCGATTCGCGAATCGTCGCAAGCAGATCGGTCGAGCGTTGTTCGAACGTGGACGCTTGTGCGGTCAGATCGCGTGTCGTTTGCGCGAGCGCGTCGCAGATTTCCTGCTGACGGCCCGCGCTGTGCACGCCCGCTCGCTGCCATTCGTCGCCGAGCTTCGCGGCCATCGCGGTCAGCGACGCATTCCACGCCGCCAGACGTTCTTCGTCACGCGCGGCCAGTTGCGTTTGCAGGCCCGTGTGCGATTCGCGAATCGTCGCAAGCAGATCGGTCGAGCGTTGTTCAAACGTGGACGCTTGCGCGGTCAAATCGCGCGTCGTCTGCGCCAGCGCATCGCAGATTTCCTGCTGACGGCCCGCGCTGTGCACACCCGCGCGCTGCCATTCGTCGCCGAGCTTCGCAGCCATCGCGGCCAGCGAATCGTTCCACGCCGCCAGACGTTCTTCGTCACGCGCGGCCAGTTGCGCTTGCAGGCCCGTGTGCGATTCGCGAATCGTCGACAGCAGATCGTTCGAGCGTTGTTCGAACGTGGACGCTTGCGCGGTCAGATCGCGCGTCGTCTGCGCCAGCGCATCGCAGATTTCCTGCTGACGGCCCGCGCTATGCGCGCCCGCGCGCTGCCATTCGTCGCCGAGCTTCGCGGCCATCGCGGTCAGCGACGCATTCCACGCCGTCAGGCGTTCCTCGTCGCGCGCGGCCAATTGCGTTTGCAGCGCCGCATGCGACTCGCGCATCGCGGCAAGCGCCGCGCCCGAATGCCGCTCGAACGTCGCGGCGGCTTCGCCGAGCGCCTGCGCATGCTGGCCGGCCAGCGTCTCGCCGACCTGCTCCTGGCGCGCGAGCGCATCGCGCCACGCATCGGACAGCCGGCTTTCGGTCGATTCGAGGCGCGTCGCGACGCCGTCGAGCAGGTCCGTCGAACGCTGCGCGAAGGTGTCGGTGAACTGGCCGAGCGTCGTTTGCAGCTGCTGCGCGACGGCATCGCCCGCGCGGCGCTGCTCGTCGAGCGCGCGATTCCAGACGGCCGTCACGTTCCCGGTGGTCTTCTCGAAACCGTCGGTCAGCCCGTCGAGCTGACGCTGCACGGCGCCCGTCACGGTGTCGCGCAGCGCGGCCATCTCCTGCGCGAGCCCCGCCATCGTCGCCGCGACGACCGGCTGCAACGCGGCACCGGCCACGCGCGCGCTCTCGGCGGCGCTTTCCTTCAGCGCGTCGCCGACGTTCGATGCCAGGCCCGCATACGCGCGCTCGGTCCGATCGAAGAACGCCTGCTGGCTTTCGATCTGGCGATCGTGCAGCGCGACGCTGCGCGCCTCGAGCGTCGTCATCATCGTCTGGAGCCGGTCGACCAGCGCCGGCATCACGTCGGCCTGGCGCTGCAGCAGCCGGAACGATTCGTCGCGCTGGTGCGCGGACGAATGCACGCGCAGCGTCGTCGCGATCTTCGCGTCGAGCTGCTGGCCCGCGTCGAGCCGTTCGCGGCGCACGAGCGCGGACAGAAGGCCGAGCATCGCGGACGTCGCGACACCCGCGATCGACGTGCCGAACGCGAAACCGAGACCCTTCACCGGCGCGATCAGCGACGCGCGGATCGCGTCGAGGTCGGTCGCGCTTTCGAGCGCGGCGCCCGTGCCCTTCAGCGTCACGACCATCCCGAGCAGCGTGCCGAGCATGCCGAGCAGCACGAGCAGGCCGACCAGATACGGCGTGAGCGACGGCCCCGGCAGCGCGACGCGCGCGCCTTCGACACGCGCCCGCACGGCCCCGCGCAGGCCCGGCGGCAGCGTATCGAGCCACGTGTCGAGCTTCGCCGGCGGTTCGGTCAGGCCGGCCACCGCGCGCGACAGCGCGGCGGTGGCCTGCCGGTAGCGCCGCAGTTCCCACGCACCGGCGACGTAGCACGCGCCGATCAGCAGCGTGACGGCCGTCGCGAGCGGGTTCGACGCGATATAGCCGACGCCGATCCAGCACACTGCGAGCAGACCGGCGATGAAGACAACGAGATCAAGACGAATTCTGGACATAGCGTAGGGATTAGCAGGTACGAAGGGCCGCGAGCAGCCCGTCTACCGTTTGAAACCGGACTTCGAGTTCGGCGAGCAGGATGCTTTGCATCTCGTTGCGGAACGTGTCGAGCCACGTGCCGGGCACGATCGCCGCGACGGACGGTGCGTCGCCGTCGGCATCGGCGTCGGCCGCCGCTTGCGCGTCGGCGAGCGCCTGCCGTTCCGCGTCGCGCAGCCGCTCGAAGCGCGTGCCGAGCAGCGCGGGCACGGCGGACAGCAGGCTGCGCTCGCGCGCGCCGAGCACGCGCTCCATGATCGCGTCGAGCGTCGCGAGCCGCGCCATCCCGGACGAGCGCGCGGCGACCGCGACCCGCAGGCGGCCGCGCAACTGGCCGATCGCGGTCTCCATTTCCTGCTGGAGCGACAGACAGCTCTGGCGGAAATCGGCGAAGTCGGCCGTGTCGGCGGGCGGCGGCGGCAACTCGCCGGGGCGCCGCCGCGTGCGCGGGCGGTGGGCGGCCGTGATCGCCTGCGCGAGGTCGTGACGCACGCGCGCGCAGTCACGCTCCGCGTCGTAACCACGCACGCCGGCCGCGACGCCGGGCGGGCTCGCATTCAGCGCGGACGACAGCGTGATCGCGTCGGTCCAGCCGAGCCACTGGCTCAGGCGGTCCGACAGCGTCTGCCGGGATTCCGCGACGTCGGCATCGGTCAGGCGCGCGAGCAGCCGGACGAGCGTCGGGCCGCTCAGTGCCGGGCGCGAGGTTGCTTGCACCATGCTGCAAACCGTCAAAAAAGGCAGCAGTTTACACGTCGTCGGGAGGTCGACCGCCAGAATCGGGGAAGCGGCCCGCCCCGGCATGCCGCGCAACCGGCCCGAACGCCCGCAGCACAAGGCTCGCGGGCCGATCGCCGGGGATTCCCGGTGCGCCGGCGCGGCGCCGGCCACGCATCCGGACGGTCTCCGAAGCCGCCCCGGCGGGTGCCGATTCACGCCGGACCATAATGTTCGCGCGCATGCGTTTCCGTCACTGACGTGCGGTACCATCGCGACACCCGCCGCGCGATTCGCGCCCGATGCGGGCCCGCGTCGATTTGCAGCCGGCGCGCGGGCCGCCGGACGCACATGGATATCCGGCCGATATCCGCGGGACGCAGGCGGCGCCCCGGGAGACGGGCGCCGCCGCCCATGACAACGACTGATAACAGACGGGCCTGCCCGACCGCTCACGATGCTTTCCGACTTCGTCGCGCGCCTGCGCGAGCGCTTCAGCAAACCGCCAACCCGGCAGGATTTCGCCGCCCGCCTGATCGCCGCGCTGCGCGCGACCGGCGACACGCGCGAGTGGCTTCACGAGGACGACAAGGGCCGTCTCGTGCAAGCGGATGTCCCGTCGAACATCATCAACCTGCACAACCTGTTCCGCGACTACGCGGACGCGAAGCCGGCCGAGCGCGAAGCGACGCTGCAGCGCCAGGCGAGCGCGATGATGCAGCACGAGATTCCGGCGAACTTCGCGGACGTCCGCGCGCGGCTGCGCCCCGTGATCCGCAGCGCGACCGAGCGCGGCACGGTCGCGCTGCAGCTCGCCGGGCAGCCGGCCGCGTCGGAAGTCGCGTTCCGGACGCTGTGCGAGAACCTCGAGATCGGCATCGCGTACGACGGCGAATTCAGCGTCGCGCGGCTGACGAGCGCGCGGCTCGCCGAATGGGGCGTCAGCTTCGACGATGCATGCGACATCGCGATCGACAACCTGCGCGGTGCGTCGTCGACGCCGTGGGCCGCGTTGCGCGACGGCGTGTTCCTGTCGCAGTTCGGCGACTACTACGACGCGGCGCGGCTATTGCTGACCGACCTGCTGCACCGCCAGCCGATCTCCGGCGCGCCGGTGGTGATGGCGCCGAACCGGGCCGTGCTGCTGCTCACCGGCGACCGCAACGCGGCCGGGCTCGCGACGATGGTCGAACTCGCGGAACAGGCGCGCGCGCAGCCGCGTCCGCTGCCGCCGCTGATGCTGCGCTGGGACGGCGCCGCGTGGCGGAATTTCGTCCCGGCAGGGCTGGAAGCGAAGCTGCACGCGTTGCGCGTGGACGAGCTCGCGGGCGACTACCAGGATCAGCGGACGCTACTGGACGACCTCCACAAGCGGGACGGCATCGACGTCTTCGTGGCGTCGTACACCGTGTACCGGCGGCAGAACGGCGAGCTGTTCAGCGTCGGCGTGTGGAGCGACGGCGTGCCGACGCTGCTGCCCGAGACGGACATCGTCGTGCTCTATCGGGAAGCGACGCGGCAGTCGGCCCACGTGCCGATGGCCGCGCTGCGGGACGCCTGCGGCGACCTGATGACGGCCACCGCGCACCGGCCGGTGCGGTATGAAGTGACGGCGTTTCCGGATGACGCGCGGTTCGCGGCCCTGCTCGAACGGTTTCCGGCGGCGTGACGCGCGCGTGCGCGGGCAAGGGGGCGGTGACTCGGGGCCGTGGCTCCACCGGTCACGCCATGTGCCGGAATGACCGGCCGTGGCGGCATGCCGGTCGGGAATGCAACGGCGAGACTGCCTGCCGTCAGATCCCCGCCTTCGGCGCGTTCAGGATCAGCCGCAGGCCGAGCAGCGTGATCGCGCCGGCCGCGACGCGGTCGACCCACTTCTTCGCGCGCAGGTAGAGTTCGCGCGGCCGGCGGGTCGAGAAGCACAGCGCGACGAGCGTGTACCAGCCGAATTCGACGCCGAACACGAGCGGCGGCAGCGCCAGGTAGCACCAGAGCGGCGGATGCTGCGGCAACAGCGCAGCGAAGATGCTGCCGTACCAGATCGCCGTCTTCGGGTTGCTGAGCTGGGTCGTGAGGCCGGTCCAGAACGACTTGCGCGCGCTGCCGGCGACGACGGCCTGCGAATCGTCCATCGCGATCGGCCGGTCGGCGCCGCGCCAGATCTTCGACGCCATGTAGATCAGGTATGCGCCGCCCGCGAGCTTGAGGCCCACGTACAGCCATTCGACCGCCTGCAGCAGCGTGTAGAGCCCGGCCAGCGCGACGCCGCCGAACGCGATCCCGCCAACGCCCATGCCGAGCGCGGTCGCGAGCCCGTCGCGGCGCGACAGCCCGATCGAATTGCGGGCGACCAGCACGAAACTCGGGCCCGGAATCATCGCGCCAAGCCACAGCGCGGCCAGAATGGCGAGTACGGCAGCCGATGCAGTCATCGAAGTCTCCTTGATCAGCGACGCCGAAGCGCCGGCGCCGGCGTGTCGAATCCCGACGGTGAAGTCGACGATTCTGGCACGCTTCGCGGGCCGCCGGAAGCACCCGCGCGCTGCTATGCTGGGTGCCGTTTCCGCCATCGCGCCACGCCCCCATGATCGAGATCCGCGCCGCCCGCTATCCCGACGATGCCGCCGTCGTCGAAGCGATTTTCCGCGAGTACATCGCGAGCCCCACGGTCAGCCTCGCGTTCCAGGACTATGAGCCCGAGCTCGCCGCGCTGCCGGGAAAATACGCGGCGCCGCGCGGGCAATTGCTGCTCGCGTGGCGCGGCGAGCGCGCGGTCGGCTGCGCGGCGTTTCGCGAAATCGACGCGACGACGTGCGAGATGAAGCGCGTATACGTGCGCCCCGAAGCGCGCGGGCTGAACGTCGGCCGCCAGCTCGTCGAACGGCTGCTGCGCGACGCGAAGGCGGCCGGTTATGCGCGGATGTGTCTCGACGTGCTGCCCGAATTCGTCGCCGCAAGGCAACTGTATGATTCGCTCGGCTTCACGCCCGCGCCGCCCGTGGCGTTCAATCCGGTGCCCGGCACCGCGTTTCTCGGGCGGGATCTGTGATGGGCACGACCGCGCGTCGCGCCCTCCTCGCGCTGCTCGCCGCGCTGTCGTCCGGCGCATGGGCCGACGGCCTGCCGCAATCCATCGCGACGCAACTGCCGTCCGGCTACCAGCCGCTCGTCGCGCAAGCGGGGCCGGACCTCGGCGACGGACGGCGCAGCTTTCTCGTCGTCGTGCATCGCGCGGCCGATTCGCGCGGGCAGCCGTCGCCCCGCCCGCTGCTGATCTTCGAGGAGCGGCCCGATCGCGCGTACCGGCTCGCCGCGCGCAACGACCACGTGGTCCTGCGCGCGAACGAAGGCGCCCAGTGCGATCCGTTCGATCCCGAAGACGCCGCCGACAGCGGCCTCTCGGTGAAAGGCCGCTATTTCACCGTGCAGAACTTCGTCGCGTGCGGCCAGCACTGGAGCGACTACGTGACGTTCCGCTACGACCCGCGCACGCACGGCTGGCTGTTCGCCAGCGAGATCTACACCGAGTCGTTTCCGCTCGACGACAAGCCCGACGAAGTCACCGTCACGCGCGCCGATGCGCACCGGCCGGTGACGTTCGGCCAATGGCGGCGCAAGGACTGAAAAACCGTCGGCGGACCATGTTCCGCCGCTTGCATCGGCGCAACTCGCCTCCCCCCGCCAACCGGTCTACCATAGGCGCTCGTCGCCGTTCGGACGCGCGCCGACGCGGCATGCGTCTTGCGCGCTACCCTTCCCACGTTGAACCAGCGCAGGAGGACGTCATGACGCAACACTTCGACGCGATCGTCATCGGCACGGGCCAGGCCGGTCCGCCGCTCGCCGCGCGGCTCGCGGGCGCCGGCATGAAAGTGGCGATCGTCGAGCGCGGCCGCTTCGGCGGCACCTGCGTGAACACCGGCTGCATTCCGACCAAGACGCTGATCGCGAGCGCGTACGCGGCGCAGCTTGCACGTCGCGCGGCCGAATACGGCGTGTCGGTCGGCCCCGTCAGCGTCGACATGAAGGCCGTGAAGGCGCGCAAGGACCGGATTTCCGGGCGCTCGAACCACGGCGTCGAACAATGGGTGCGCGGGCTCGAGAACACGACCGTGTTTCAGGGTCATGCCCGATTCGAGCGGGCGAATGCGGTGCGCGTCGGGGACGACGTGCTCGAAGCCGACCGCATCTTCATCAACGTCGGCGGGCGCGCGCAAATTCCGCCGATGCCGGGCCTCGACTCGGTCCCGTACCTGACCAACTCGACGATGATGGACGTCGACTTCCTGCCCGAGCATCTCGTGATCGTCGGCGGCAGCTACGTGGGGCTCGAATTCGGTCAGATGTACCGACGCTTCGGCTCGCAGGTGACGATCGTCGAGAAAGGATCGCGTCTGATCCGGCGCGAGGACGAGGACGTCTCGCAGGCCGTGCACGAGATTCTCGCGAACGAAGGCATCGACGTGCAGCTCGATGCGAACTGCCTGACCGCGCGACGCGACGGCGACGGCGTCGTGGTCGGTCTCGACTGCACCGGCGGCCGCCGCGAGGTCGCGGGCTCGCACCTGCTGCTCGCGGTCGGCCGCGTGCCGAACACCGACGATCTGGGACTCGAGCAGGCCGGCGTCGCGGTCGACGCGCGCGGCTACATCACCGTCGACGACCAGCTGCGCACCAACGTGCCCGGCATCTGGGCGCTCGGCGACTGCAACGGGCGCGGCGCATTCACGCACACCGCGTACAACGACTACGAGATCGTCGCGGCCAACCTGCTCGACGACGATCCGCGCAAGGTGACCGACCGCATCGCCGCGTACGCGATGTACATCGATCCGCCGCTCGGCCGCGTCGGCATGACGCTCGCGGAAGCGAGGCAGACCGGCCGCCGGCTGCTGGTCGGCACGCGGCCGATGACGCGGGTCGGTCGCGCGGTCGAAAAAGGCGAGAGCCAGGGTTTCATGAAGGTGATCGTCGACGCGGACAACCATGCGATCCTCGGCGCGTCGATCCTCGGCGTGACGGGCGACGAGGTCGTGCACGGGTTGCTCGACGTGATGGCCGCCGGCGCGCCGTACACGACGATCAGCCGCGCGATGCACATCCACCCGACCGTGTCGGAGCTCGTGCCGACGCTGCTGCAGGACCTGCATCCGGTCGAATGACGCGCGACGGGCGTGCCGGCCGACAACGACGGCACGCCCCGCGCATTCGCGCATCAGGTCTCGAAGTACCGCGGCCGGTCGATGTCGGCCAGCAGTCCCGGCTGCACCGGCGCCCAGTCGAGCAGCGCGCGCGTGCGCTCGCTCGTTGCGGGCGCATCCATTCCCGCGAACATCGCGAACCAGCCGAAATGCTCGCCCGCTTGCGCGGCCGATTTCGACACGACCGGCACGTTCAGCCGGCGACCGATCACGTCCGCGATCGCGCGAAACGGCACGCCCGTATCGTCGACCGCGTGATAGCGTGCGCCGGACGCGCCGCGTTCGACCGCGAGCCGGTACACGCGCGCCGCATCGAGCCGGTGCACGGCCGGCCAGCGGTTGCCGCCGTCGCCGAGATACGCCGACGCGCCCTTCTCCCTCGCGAGCGCGATCAGGCGCGGCACGAAGGCGTGATCGCCGTCGCCGTGCACGGACGGCGGCAGGCGCACGACCGACGCGCACACGCCGCGCGCGGCCAGCGCGGCCGCCGTCGCTTCCGACGCGCGCGGATAAGTCGCCGACACCGGCACGTGCGGATCGTCCTCCGTCGCCGCGCGGCCGGGCGCGACGAGCGCGAGGCCCGACGTGACGATCAGCGGCCGCGCCGACCCCGCGAGCGCCGCACCGATCGTCTCGATCGCGCGGCGGTCGAGCTCGCAGTTTTCCGCGAAGCGCGAGAAGTCGTGATTGAACCCCGTGTGGATCACCGCGTCGACGGCTTCGGCGCCGCGCGTCAGGCTGTCGAGATCCTCCAGCGACCCGCGATGGACCTCGGCACCCGCTGCCGCGACCGCCTCGGCGGCCGCGTCGGAACGCGCGAGACCGAGCACCGCATGCCCGGCGCCCACGAGTTCCGCAACGACCGCGGAGCCGACGAAACCCGACGCTCCCGTTACAAAGACACGCATTTCGACACCTCCGAATGAATGAGAGGCTTACTATCTGTCGACCGTCGCGCGCGGTGAAGACGTGACGGTTTACCGGTAAACGAACTAACAGGCTATGGCTGACGCATCCGACAACCTGCTCGGCGCGTACCTTCGGGACCGCCGCGAGAAACTCGATCCGGTCGCGCTCGGGCTGCCCGTCGCGCGCCGCCGCACGCCGGGACTGCGGCGCGAGGAAGTCGCGCAGCGCGCGCACGTGAGCGCCGCGTGGTACACGTGGCTCGAACAGGGCCGCGGCGGCGCGCCGTCGGCCGACGTGCTCGACCGGCTCGCGCGCGCGCTGCTGCTCAACGACGCCGAACGCGAGCATCTGTTCCTGATCGGCCTCGGCCATCCGCCCGAGGTGCGCTATCACGCGAGCAGCGACGTCACGCCGCGCCTGCAGCACGTGCTCGATTCGCTCGACGCCAGCCCCGCGATCGTGCGCACGGCGACGTGGGACGTCGTCGCGTGGAACGACGCGGCCGCCGCGACGCTGACCGACTATGCAACGCTGCCGCCGCCCGCGCGCAATATCCTGCGGCTGATCTTCGTCGATGCCGGGGTGCGCTACGCGCAGCAGAACTGGGAACGCGTCGCGCGGTTCGCGGTGGGCGCGTTTCGCGCCGACGTCGCGCGCGGCGGGGCGACGCAGGCCGTGCAGACGTTCGTCGACGAGATGCGCGCGACGAGCGCCGAGTTCGACGCGATGTGGCGCGACCACGACATCCATTCGCACGACGAAGGAACGAAGGAGATTCGTCATCCGCAGGCCGGCCGGATCGCGCTCGAATACTCGGCGTTCTCGGTGACCGGCCGCCCGGACCTGAGCCTCGTGATCTTCACGCCGGCGACGCCGGCCGATCGTGCGCGCATCCGGACGCTCGTCGCCGCGCGTGAAAAGGCCCGCGAACGGGCCGGCGAACCGCACGTGCCGGCCGCGTAGCGCGTCGAAGTTGCGCCCGGCGCCGCGCCATCGCAATCCGCACTGACACCCAGTCGAATATTTAATTTTCACCTGGGCAAGCGCGCCTTTACCCTTTCGGCATCGCATCACAGGGCCACCGGCCCCCTGGAGCATTTCGATGACCGACCCCGGCACCGCGCAAGCCGTCTCCCGCCCGCACGCGGCTTCCGTATCCTGCGGCGCACTCGCGTTGCTGGTGCTCGCCGGCCTCAACCTGCGTCCGTTCCTGACCGCGTTCGGCCCCGTGCTCGACATCGTGCGTGCCGACACGGGCCTCGGCTTCCGCGCGGCCGCGCTGCTGACCACGCTGCCGTTCGTGCTGATGGGCGTCGTCGCCGGCGTCGGCGTCGGGCTCGCACGACGCGTCGGCGAGCAGCGCGCGCTCGCCACCGCGCTGGCGCTGATCGCCGCGGGCTGCGCCGCGCGGCTGTGGACCGGCAGCAGCATCGGGCTGGTCGTCACGGCGATCGTCGCGGGCGCGGGCGTCGCGGTGGTCCAGTCGCTCGCGCCGGGCCTCGCCAAGCGCTGGTTCGTCGACCGGCTGCCGCTCGCGATGGGCCTCTATTCGGCCGCGCTGGTCGGCGGCGGTGCATTCGGCGCGGTCGCGAGCCCGTGGCTCGCCGCGCACGGCGGCTGGCATCTGTCGCTCGCCGTCTGGGCCGTGCCCGCGCTCGTCACGCTCGCGCTGTGGCGCGCGAAGGCGCCGCGCGACGCGGTGCATGCCGCGACGGTTTCGGCGCCCGTCGCCGCGTTCGTCCGGATTCCGCGCGCATGGCAACTCGCGCTGTTCTTCGGCCTCAGCAACAGCGGCTACGCGAGCCTCGTCGCGTGGCTGCCCGCGTTCTATCGCAGCGTCGGCCTGAGCGCGCAAGCGAGCGGCAACCTGCTCGCGTGGATGGCGCTGTTCCAGGCCGCCGGCGCGCTCGCGATGCCGCTGCTCGCGAAACGCTCGCATGATCGCCGCCCCGTGCTGTGGCTCACGCTCGCGTTGCAGACGATCGGCTTCGTCGGCTTCTTCTCGATGAGTCTGATCGTCACGCTCGACCACGTGCCCGATGCGCGGCTCGCGGGCGCGCTCGCCGCGTTCGTGCAGGGCATCGGCTTCCTCATCGTCGCCGCGAGCCCCTGGCTGATCGGCTGGCTGCGCGACGCGGGCGGCAGCTTCGCGATCGCGTGGTGGCTGCATGTCGGCGTGATCGCGTCGATGGCCGCGTTGAATGCCGCGTTCTCGCCCGCCGGCTACCGCCGCAACATGGCGCGCATCGCCGGCGCCGCGCGCTGACACCGAACCACCGGATTCCCTGATCCGGACGAACGCCGGCATCTTCCGGCGCTCGTCCAGCCGCCCGCGCATGGCCGGGCGCGGGCCGTCACGCCCACCGGCCGCATTCGCTTCACCGCACACGACATCAATCGATCTTGGAGACAATCATGAAAAAACTCGTCATCGCCGTCGCGCTTGCGCTGACGGCAGGCGCCGCCGCCGCGAAAGACCCGGCCGTCCTGCGCCTCGGCGTCGATCCCAGCTACGCGCCGTTCGAATCGCTCGCGCCGGACGGCAAGCTCGTCGGCTTCGACATCGATCTCGGCAATGCGATCTGCGAACGCATGAAGGTGCGCTGCGTGTGGGTCGAGAACGCCTTCGACGGGATGATCCCCGCGCTGAAGGCGCGCAAGTTCGACGGCGTGCCGTCGTCGATGAGCGTGACCGAGAAGCGCCTCGCACAGATCGCGTTCACCGACAAGATCAACAATGTGCCGCCGCGCCTCGTCGCACGACGCGGCTCGAATCTGCAACCGACGGCCGGGTCGCTCGCGGGCAAGAGCGTCGGCGTCGAGCAGGGGTCGACGCAGGAAACCTATGCACGCACGTACTGGGAACCGAAGGGCGTGATCGTGCGCACGTACCAGACGCAGGATCTCGTCTATCAGGATTTGATTGCGGGGCGCCTCGACGCGTCGCTGCAATCGTCGGTGCAGGCCGATCTCGGCTTCCTGAAGACCGCGAAGGGCGCGAACTTCGAATTCGCGGGGCCGCCGCTGCACGATCCGAAGACGCTCGGCGTCGGCTCCGCGATCGGCGTGCGCAAGGATGACGACGCGCTGCGCACGCAGATCAATCAGGCGCTCGCGAGCCTGATTCAGGACGGCACGTATCAGCGGATCGCGAAGAAGTATTTCTCGTTCGATATCTACAACTGACGGATGCGAGCGGCTACGGCCGCCGGCCGATGCGAAGGGGCGTCGCGCGCGGGCGCGATGCCCCTTTCCTGCTTTCGGCATCCGGTTCGCCGAGTTCCTTTTGACCAACGGCCTGTGCAATTGCGCCGCGCAATCGTCTGACGACAGCCGCGGGATCGACAGGTGACCGAACGATGCGCCGCGATGAACATCTCGGTCGACGGCGAACGCGCGACGGCCGTGCGCAGCGCGTGGCGGCCGCGTTCGCACGAAGCGGGCGACCCGACAGCGTGCACGACACGCCGAGCCCTCCGCAACGGGCATGAAGCTTGCGCCTTGCGCCCGCTCGCGATCTCCAACGGCGAGTGCGCGTCGCTTCGCGGCGGCGATGCGTGACCGGCCGGTCAACGCCGCATCCCATCACGAAGGAGACGTCGTCATGGACGAGACGAATGCATATCGGCGCTACAATCGCCGGCGCTTTCTCGCCGGTGTTGCAGCGATGGCCGGCAGCGTTGCGCTGCAGGGTTGCGGCGGAGACGGCAATGGACCCAGTTCGGACGGCAACGCGCCCGCGCCTTCGATCGGCGACACGCCGTCGCCGAACGGACGCGATCGCTACAACCTTCCGCGGCCGGCGTTGCCCGATCCCGCGAGTTCCGGCATCGATCACATCGTGCTGGTCACGATGGAAAATCGTTCATTCGACCACTACCTGAGCTGGGTGCCCGGCGCCGAGGGCATGCCCGCCAATCAGCAATTCAAGGACGCGTTCGGCGGGATCGACTCGCCGTTCCCGCTGTCGGCCAATCCCGCTTACGGCTATCAGGCATGCGCATACCACGACCCGAATCACAGCTACGAGGGCGCGCGCACGCAACTGGCTTCGGGCGCGATGAACGGCTGGCTCCTGACGCCGGGAACGAGCCTGACGCGCGGCGACCTGCTGCCGATCGGCTTTTACACGTCGGCCGACCTGCCGTTCTTCAGCGCCGTGGCGAGCAGCTACACGATCGGCGACTTCTACTTCACCGGCATCCTGACCAACACGTTTCCGAATCGCCTCTACCTGCACAGCGGCGCCACCGACCGCCTCACCGACACCCCCGACAACTCGTCGCTGCGCACGATCTGGGACAACCTGAGCGACGCCAACGTCGGTTGCAGCTACTACTATCACGACGTGCCGTTCACCGCGCTGTACGGCACGCGCTATATCGGCATCTCGCATACGTTTTCGGATTTCCTGTCGAATGCGGCGGCGGGAACGCTGCCGCCGTTCTGCATGGTCGACCCGGCTTTCACGGGCGAGCAGCAAGGCGCTTCCGCGGACGATCATCCGCATGCGGATATTCGCGACGGGCAGGCGTTTCTCAACCAGGTTTATGACGCGTTGCGTACGAGCCCCAGCTGGAGCCGCACGCTGATGATCGTGGTGTACGACGAGTGGGGCGGTTTTCTCGAGCACGTGGTGCCGCCGATCCGGCCGATCAGCAACAGCGAGCACGCAATCGGCAACGACGGCAAGCTCGGCTTTCGCGTGCCGCTTGCGCTGCTCGGTCCGCGCGTTCGCGCGGGCACGGTGACGCGCTATCCGTTCGACCCGAGCTCGATTCATGCGCTGCTGCAGTGGCGTTTCGGATTGAAGCCGCTCGGCGTACGCGGCAGCGACCCGGCGACGTTCAATCTCGCTTACGCGCTCGATTTCACCGACGCGCCGCGCACGGATGCACCGGCGTTCACGGTCGCGCAAGGGCCGTTCGGCGGAACGTGTCCCGGGGAAACCGCACCTGCGCCGTCCGGCTCGGTGTCCGGCATCGATCCGTCGCAAATGGCGGCCAGTCCGTCATCCAGTCCGGCGGTCGATCGTTTCGCCGAATTGCGCGCGAAGGCAACGACGCTCGGGTTCCGGACGGGCGCCTGACGATGGCGCGGAGGCGGCGGCACCGATCGAAATCGGTGCCGCCGCCCCTTTGCGCACACACCGCGCCCGGAGGACAATGCGCGGTGAATCCCTCCCGAGATTGCTCGACATGGCCCGATTCCAGCCCGACGGGTGGCATACCGTCACGCCTCGCATCGTCGTTCCCGATCCCGAGCACCTGATCGCGTTCATCAAGGCAGTTTTTCACGCGCGGGGCGAATTCCGTTCAGGACTGCCAGCCGAAATCAGGATCGGCGATTCCGTCGTGATGGTGAGCGGCGGGGACGGCCTGCGCGATCCGACGCCGGCGTTTCTCTACGTCTACGTCGAGAACACCGACTCGACCTATCGCCGGGCGATGGCCGCAAACGCGACTTCGCTCGAAATGCCGGCCGACATGCCGTACGGCGACCGGCGCGCGATGGTCAGGGACCCGTGGGGAAACACCTGGCAGATCGCCACGCATCAGCGCGATCCGTCGGTTGACGAGATCCGGTCTCGGCTGGCGGACGGCGAATAATCGACAGCCGGGACCGTCGGCGATCCGGGCGCATCGCACCCCGTGCATGCGAAGCGCGCCTCGGCCGTCGGCACGCCGTTCACCTCGGCAACGTATCCGCCTTCCACCACCGCCCTTCTGTCGCATTCGTTCAGATTCGCGTCGCGTGCGGATAAAACCGCCGCGCCGCGCCTGCCGTTAACCCGTTCGCAACCCCGGCGCCCCGCATTTCGACGCGGCGCCCCGTGGTCGTTCGTGATCCGGAATCCACATCCGCCGTTGGCCGCCCGTCGGGCCGCCGGCAAGGGAACGTCATGCGAAAACTCACCATCCGCGGCGGACTCGTCGCGACCATCGCCGGCTATACGGCGCTGCTCGTGCTGGTCGTCGGCGCGTGCATCGCCGCCCTCTACGCGGGCAACGGCTCGCTCGAAGCGATGTACCGCGACGACACCGCGTCGCTGCTGCACCTGAAAACCAGCTCGGAGCGCATGCTCGTGCTGCGCGAGCGCGTGAGCGACGTCGCGCAGATCATCAGCGCCGGCCAGCCCGCGAAGGCGGAAATCGCGCAACTCCACACGCTCCTCAAGCAGAGCGACGACGAACTGGACGCGTACACGCGCCTGCACGCGCGCGACGCCGACGAGCAAACGCTGTTCGACACGCTGCGCAATCGCCGTCGTGCGCTGCTCGACCAGGTGTTCCTGAAGGCGATGTCGCAACTCGATCACGACAACGCATTCGACTTCCTCGACACGCACCGCACCGCGCCGCCGGCGCTCTTCACCGCCTACCAGGAAGCGATCGACGCGCTCGAATCGTTCCAGGTCGCCCGCCAGAAGGCGCGCTACGACGCGGCCGGCGAGCGCTTCCACCGGATCGTGTGGGCCATGGTGGCGGTCGCGCTGTTCGCGTTGATCGTCGGCTTCCTGGCGCAGCGCGTGCTCGCGAAGGCGATCATCGCGCCGATCCATCTCGCCGTCGCGCATTTCGACAGGATTTCGAAAGGCGACCTGACCGGCACGGTCGTCATTCCCGGCGAAAACGAAATGGCGTATCTGCTGAATGCGTTGAAGCGGATGCAGGACGGCCTCGTCGAAACCGTGAACCAGGTGCGCTCGAGCACGGAGACGATCGTCGGCGACGTCCGCACGATCGCGAGCGGCAACGTCGACCTGTCCGCGCGCACGGAGCAGCAGGCCGTGTCGCTGCAGCAGGCGGCGGCGAGCGTGGAGCAGCTGACGGCGACCGTGCGCCAGAACGCGGACAACGCGCGCGATGCGCGCACTTACGCGGAAGGCGCGGCCGGGATCGCGTCCAAAGGCGGCGACGCGATGCAGCGCGTCATCGAAACGATGTCGGCGATCTCGCACAGCTCCACGCGGATCTCCGGCATCGTCGGCGTGATCGAAAGCATCGCATTCCAGACGAACATCCTCGCGTTGAATGCCGCGGTCGAAGCGGCGCGCGCGGGCGAACAGGGGCGTGGCTTCGCCGTGGTGGCGACCGAGGTGCGCGGGCTCGCGCAGCGCTGCGCGTCGGCGGCGAAGGAGATTCGCGAACTCATCGGCCATTCGGCGCAGCGCGTCGAAGACGGCAGCGGCCTCGTCGCGCTCGCCGGCTCGGCGATGACCGAACTCGTCGCCGCGGTCGGGCGCGTGAACGCGATCATGGGCGAGACGAGCATCGCATTCGACGAGCAGTCGGCCGGCATCGAGCAGGTGAATGCCGCGGTCATCCAGATGGAGCAGACGATGCAGCGCAATGCGGCGCTGGTGGAAGAGGCGGCCGCCGCTGCGCTGTCGCTCGAGGATCAGAGCACGCGGCTGAGCGATGCCGTCGCGCAATTCCGTCTTCGAGAGGCGGCGGTGGCGTGATGTGACCGGCCCGACCGGCGTCGGGCCGCCCGGCACGGTACGACACCCGAGCCGCGGCCCGGTGTCGTTGCCGGCAAAAATGTGGATCGTGTCGCGGGGCGCTCGCGCCTAGGCCGCCCGTGCCAGCAGGTCCATCGCGAAGGACCTCGCGTGCGCGACGGCCTCCTGCGCGTCGGGGAATACGCCGAGCTGCTCCCAGCGCTCTTCGGCCGCGTAGGTTCCTTTCACGGCGAGCGCCCGCTGCACGCGCAACTGCGCGGCGAACCCGCCGTCCTCCAAAGCGCGCGCCGTCGCGACGACCTTGTGCGGGGGGCTGGCTCGCTCCGGCTGATTCAACTCGACCGGACCGCCCGGCACGCCGGCACTCGTCAACTCGTTCCTGGCCTTGCAGTCCGGGCAGTAGAAACACCACCCCGCATCCTCGTGCTCGGGCTTGACCTGACCACGAGCCAGCACGGCGCGGCATTCAACGTTTTCGCAGATGAACGGCATAGCAGTCTCCGGAGTTGTTTGACGGAAATCCTAGCATGTCCGTCGGCGACGAAACCAGAAAAAAACCCGGCCCGAGCCGGCCCCGCCTCGCCGTCCTTGCACCGCGCAAACCGCTGCGGCAGCTGCGTCGTTCAGTAGCGACTGCGCCCCCAGAGCGTCGTCGGCTCGTCGAGCAGGTGCCGCAACCCGCTGCGCGCGATCATCGTCTCCGCCACCGTCGTCACGCGCTCGAGAATCTCGTGCTCGTCGACCGACAACACTCGACGATCCTCCATCAGCACGCGGCCGCCGACCATCGTCATGCACACGTCGGCCGCATTCGCGAAACACGTCACGCGATATACGGGCATGTTCATCGGCATCATGTGCGGGCGGAACAGGTCGACGAGGATGACATCGGCGAGCTTGCCGGCTTCGAGCGAGCCGATCTCGCGATCGAGCGACAGCGCCTTCGCCGCGTCGATCGTCACCATCTCCAGCACCTTGCCGTGCGGCAGCACATCCGGGTCGCGGAAGTGGCGGCGATGGTAGTGCATGCACTGCCACATGTGACGGAACATGTCGTAGCCGCGATCGGGCGCCGCGCCGTCCGACGCGATCGCGACGGTCACGCCCGCATCGATCAGCTCGGGCACCGGGCAGCGGCCGACGATCGACATGATCGCGCTCGGGTTGTGGACGATCGCGGTGCCGGTTTCCACGCACGCGGCGATGTCGTCGTCGGTCAGGTCGATGCTGTGCGACATGAACGACGTCGGGCCGAGCAGCCCGAGTTCGCGATGCGCGAACGCGAGCGTGCCGGCGCGATGCCCGTCCTGCGTGAACGTCAGGCCGCGTTCGCGCGCCAATGCGCCGTAGCGCGCCGCCTGGTCGCGGAAGTCGCGCTCGTACCGCGCGAGTTCCGGGTCGTGCTCGGGACCGTACACCGGCAGCGTCAGCGCGATCCGGATCCGGCCGTCCGCATCGCCGTGGCATGCGTCGACGATGCGCTCGCACACGTCGTACATCGTGTCGAAATCGACGTCGCGCGTCTCGCTGCCGTCCGGCGTATGGCGCGTGTATGCGCGCGGCGCGGGCGGGCGCGACGGACCGACGGCCACGATCGAGCGCGTGCCGGTACGCACGACCGCATCGCAGTGGCGCCGCGCGTAGACGGGATCGTCGACGCGCATGATCGAGTTGCCGCCGCCGAGCAGCGACACGCCCGTCGTCACGCCGGCCTTCAGCCGCTCGAGCGCCGCGAGGTGCGATTCGGTTTCCCAGAACGTCTCGTCCGACGCGCGCGTGTAGATCGTCTCGGCCGCGGCCGACCACGCATCGCCGTCCGCACCGCCGATCGTGCGCAGCATCGCGTGGCCGGCGTGCGCATGCGAATCGATCAGGCCCGGCAGCACGGCCTTGCGGCGCGCGTCGATCGTGCGCGCGGCACGGAATCGCGCGTGCAACTCGACGGTGTCGCCAACGGCGACGATGCGATCGCCCTTCACGGCAACCGCGCCGTTCTCGATCACGCGCCGCTGCGGGTCCATCGTGATCACGCAGCCGTTCGCGATCAGCGTATCGATTGCTTCGCGCCGGTCGTCGGCCTTGTCCTCGGTCTTCATCGCCTGGTGTCCTGTTGGAACGCGAAATAGTCAAAGGGCCGCCGAGCGGAACAACCGCCGGGCGGCTGCCCGGCGGCTCGACGGCGGCATGTCGGTCGTGACGTCACGCGGAGCGGACCGGCGCCGTCACGCGCGCCTTCAGCTTGCGCTGCGCCGCGCTGATCGCGATGAACACGACGGCGTTCGCGGCGAGCGCGACCAGCCCGGGGTTGATCGACGTCAGCGTGCTCGATGCGCCGGGGAACAGCGACGCGAGCGTCACGCCGTAGTAGTTCGTCATCGCGATCACGATCGCGCCGGCGACGATGCCCGCGAACGCGCCTTCCCGCGTGCCGAACGGCCGCTTCAGGAAGCTCGACGCAAGCATCGGCACGAGCTGCGTGAGCAGGCTCGACGAGAAGATCGCGAGCGTGACGAAGGTGGCGCCGCCGCGCAACACGAAGTAGACGACGATCAGCGTGAAGATCGGCAATGCGTTCCGCGCGACGCGCGTCACCTCGCGATCGGTCGCATTCGGCGCGAAGCCTTCGCGATAGATGTTGCGCGCGATCGTCGTCGATGCGTTCAGCATGATCAGCGAGCCCGGCACCAGCGCGGTCAGCAGGCCCGTGCCGCCGACGATGCCGACGAACCACGCGGGGAACGTCTGCTTCACGAGGCGCAGCAGCGCGAGGTCGGTCTGCGCGCCTTCGAGCCCGTGCACGGTCATCACGGCCGCGAAGCCGACGAGGAACAGGAACGCGATCAGCACCTGGTACAGCGGCATCAGGATCACGTTGCGGCGCAGCGCGCGTTCGTCCTTCGCGACGTAGATCGCGGTGAAGCCATGCGGATACAGGTAATAGCCGAGCGACGTGAGCAGGATCGTCGAGTTGTACCAGCTCAGGTTGAAGCCGTGCTCGGGCATGCGCAGCAGTTCGGGATGCGCGGCGTCGATCTTCGCGAACATCTCGCCGAGGCCGCCGTAATAGTGCATCGGCAGGTACAGGCCGAGGAAGATCGCGATCGCGAGGATCAGCACGTCCTTGAAGATCGCGATGCTCGCGGAGCCGTGAATGCCCGACACGACCATGTAGACCGCCATCAGCGACGCGGCGATCCAGATCGCGGCCGATTGCGGAATCAGTCCGTACGACATCTCCGACACGATCACGCCGAGGCCGCGCAGCTGGATCATCAGCAGCGACACCATCGCGAACACGGCCACCACCGACACCAGCACGCCGATCGCGCGGCTGTCGTACTTCGCCGCGAAGTAATCGGCGAACGACACGAGCCCGCGTTCCTTCGCGTAGCGCCACACCGCGGGCAGCATCCAGTAGCCGATCACGAACGCGAGGCAGCCGTACGACAGGATGTAGAACGCGGGCACGCCCTTGCTGTAGGTCCAGCCGCTCGCGCCGAGAAACGAGAACGTCGAGAACGCCTCGCCCGCCATCAGCAGGAACGTGAGCAGCGAGCCGAAGCCGCGCCCGCCGACCGCCCACTGTTCGAGCGTGAGCTTGCGGCCGCGCCGTGCCATCACGCCGATCGCGAGCGCGAACACGGCGAACGCCGCGATGATGAGGATCGGTGCGTTCATCGCGCGTCTCCCGTGCGGCCGTCGCGGGCCGAGTCGCGCTCGTCGAGGTGGAACAGGATCGCGAGGATCGCGGCGGTCGCGGCCATCCAGATCAGGTTCCATACGAGCAGGAACGGCAGGCCGAACAGCAGCGGCCGTACCTCGGCGATCGCGCCGCCGGTGTACATTCCGACGAACGGCAACGCCGCCAGCAACAATTTGATTTTCATTGATGTCTCCTCCGGAAGACGCGCGAACGCGTCAGGGCGTCAGAACTTCTGGCGAATACCGACCACCGCCGCCACCTGCGACGTCGTCGACGACGGGCCGTCGGTGCCGTCGATCCACGCGTGTCCGACACCCGACGACGCCTTCTGGTAGAAGCCATTCACGTACACGTCGGTGCGCTTCGACAGCAGGTACTGAACGCCGGCCGACACCTGTTGGTAGTGACCGCCGTCGCCGCCGCGCGCGACCTTCGTATACGTGTAGCCGGCCGCGGCCATCAACGCGGGCGTGATCAGGTAGCGCACGCTGCCTTCGTAATTGCTGAAACGCAGCGCGCCGCCCGTTGCCTGGCCGAAGTTCGAGCCCGTGTACAGCAGCCCGAGCGTCGCCTGCCCGATCGCATAGCTGCCGCCCGCGCCCCAGATCTGCTGGCGCACCGCGTTCCCGAGGCTCGCACCGAACACGGATGCCGACGACGAATAGTAGTTATCCGAAGCAACTGCACCGCTCGTGCTGACCGCCGGATGGTTCACGCGCGCATACGCGGCGCCCGCGTTGAGCGGCCCGTTCGCATACGTGACGCCCGCGCTCCACGTGTTGTCGTTCGAGAAGCCGGTCGAGTTCGAGAAGCCGTACACGAGGTTCGCCTGCAGGCCCGCGATCGTCGGCGACACGTACTTGACCGCGTTGTTGGTGCGGAACGTGTTGTTGATGTCGTCGTTGTCGAACGGATGTGTCGAGTACTGCGCGAGGAAACTGCTCATCTGCAGCGAGCCGAGGATGTCCTGCGTCGAGTTGTACTGGCGGCCGAGCGTCACCGCACCCCAGCTCGCGCCGCTCAGGCCGACCCATGCCGAGCGGCCGAACATCCGGCCGCCCTGCCCGAGCGCGCCGTTCGCGACGTTGAAGCCGTTCTCGAGCCGGAAGTTCGCCTTCAGGCCACCGCCGAGATCCTCGGTGCCGATCAAGCCCCAGCGCGGGCCCGATTCGTTGCCGCCCGTGAACTGCCACAGCGCATGGCCCTTCGCGTTGTTCGTATAGGTCACGCCCGCGTCGACGATCCCGTACAGCGTCACCGTCGACTGCGCGTGCGCGGCGCCGGCGAACATCATCGCAATGGCCGCGCTCATGCACGCGACGCCCGTGTTCCTGCCCATCGTTCGCACCATCTCCGTCATCTCCTCTCCAAACCGTCTTGTCGATGTTGTGTTGTGTTTTCTCGATGCTGGCCATACGCGCCGGTCGGCTTGTATAGACAGTGGCTGGATGGTATCCAGCCGCAATCGCATCAAGAAATGAAATGTTCAACTGGCCGGCAGTTGAAAATCGAATGGAGACGAGTGAAGCGGGGACGGGCGGGGAAAGCGGCCATCCGCAAGCAAACGGAAAGCCTCGAGGCCCGCGTGACGCGACGCACTTTGCTCAGACGTGAATGGCGCGCGTAAGCAAGCTGACGAAACGGCGACGCGCGATGCGGCTATGCGGTTTTCCCGGATAGCCCGTGCATCGGCCGCCGCAGTGCGGCGTCGAACGGGTTCGTGCGCGGGCCGATCGCATCGGCCTGGCGCCTGAGCAGTTCGACGACCATCGGCATCCGGTCGTCGCCGAGACGCGACGCCAGCGTGCCGACGCTCAGTGCACCGACCGGATAACCGGTGCGGTCGAGGATCGGCACCGCGACGCCGGCCATCCCGTCGAGCACGCCGCTGTTGCGCCCCGCGTAGCCGAGTTGGCGCACGCGTTCGATCTCGGTGCGCAGATACACCTCGTCGAGCACGCCGTAGCCGCGAATGCGCGGCACGTTGAAGCGGATCACCTCTTCGCGCTCGGCTTCCGGCAGGAACGCGAGGATCGCGAGGCTGCCCTGCCCGACGCCGAGCGCGATGCGCCCGCCGATGTCGCCGGTAAACGAGCGGATCGGGAATGGCCCTTCGCACAGATCGAGACACACCGCGTCGAAGCCGCTCTTCACGAGCAGGAAGATCGTCTCGCCGAGACTCGCGCACAGGCGCAGCAGCGCGGGCCGGCACAGCGTACGCATGCTGCTCGGGTTGCCGGCCAGCGCCGCGAGCGCGAAGAAGTCGACGCTCAACCGGTACAGCTTCGACTGCTCGTCCTGCTCGACCATCCCTTCGGCGATCAGCGATTGCAGGATCCGGTGCGCGGTGCCCTGCGTCAGGCCGACGGCCTTCGCGAGATGCGTGACGCGCACGCCGTCCTGCTGCATGCCGGCCAGCGCGCGCAGGATCGCGAACGCGCGCTGCAGCATGCCGGTGCCCGGCGCGCCGGCGGCATCGGCCGCATCGGCGGCGGCGTCCTCGTCCGGGGCCGGCACGCTTGCAGCACGCGACGTTCCGCGCGAATGAGGTTCCTGCATGCGAGTTCTCCTCGATGATTTCAGTGAACGGAATACGCCAGCCGCCATTGTCGTGCCGCCGAAATGCGTCGGGCATCCGGGTGTGCACGGGATTGACGCGCGCCTTTCATCGCCCCACCCGCCTTCACTCAACGGAACGATTTTCCGGGGATGCCCCAAACCATTCCGATCAATGGAATTTTTCAGAAATTCATCCCGCTGAGCAGAATTCGAAATTGACGCTCCCAAATATGGCTGGCTAGAGTCCGCGTCAATGACGCACCGGCCATCCGGTGTGCGAACCCGGAGTTCCCCATGTCGTTTCTCACGCTTACGGATCTGACGAAATCGTTCGGCGAGCTCACGGCCGTCGCCGACGTCAACCTGTCGGTCGAACAAGGCGAATTCGTGTCGCTGCTCGGGCCGTCGGGCTGCGGCAAGACCACGACGCTGCAGATGATCGCCGGCTTCGTCGACGTCACGCGCGGCCGCATCGCGCTCGACGGTCAGGACATCACGCACATGAAGCCGAACCGCCGCGGGCTCGGCATCGTGTTCCAGAGCTATGCGCTGTTTCCGCACATGAGCGTCGCGGAGAACGTCGGCTTCGGCCTCGACATGCGCGGCGTCGACAAGGCGGAGCGCGCCGAGCGCATCCGCGCGGCGCTCGCGCTCGTGCGTCTCGATGCGCTCGCGCACCGCTTTCCGCGCGAGCTGTCCGGCGGCCAGCGCCAGCGTGTCGCGATCGCGCGTGCGGTCGTGATCGAACCGCCGGTGCTGCTGCTCGACGAGCCGATGTCGAACCTCGACGCGAAGCTGCGCGAGGAGATGCAGTTCGAACTGCGCGCGATCCAGCGCAAGATCGGCACGACGACGATCATGGTCACGCACGATCAATCGGAAGCGCTGTCGATCAGCGATCGCGTGGTCGTGATGGAGGCCGGCCGCATCACGCAGACCGACACGCCGTACCGCGCGTACGAACGCCCGGAGAACCACTTCGTGTCGCAGTTCATCGGCAAGGCGAACCTGCTGCCCGGCACCATCGTCGCGCACGACGGCGACGCGATCCGCATCGACCTCGGCCACGATCTCGCGGAGACGGGCCGCACCGCGCACCTGCCGGCGCGCGAGCGCGACGTGCGCATCGGCGACGCCGTATCCGTGTGCATCCGTCCTGAAAAACTGCGCCTGTGCGCGCCGGGCGCGGGCCGCTTCGCCGCGACCGTCACGAGCCGCTTCTTCCTCGGCAGCCAGTGGCTGTACCGCGTCGACAGCGCGCTCGGCGAAGTGCTCGTCTGCTGTCAGAACGAAGGGGCGGAGCCGCTCGCGGAAGGTGCGCCGGTCGGCGTCGACTGGCACAGCGACGCGGTGCGCGTGATGCGGCGGGAGGCCTGAATGGGACAGCCTGCCCGACCGCTCCCGACCGACGGCGCGCCGGCCGCGCGCGCGCAATCGGCCGTGCCCGCATCCGCCGCCGATGCCATGTCGCCACGCGCCGCCGGCGGCCGCACGTTGCGCGCGTCGTGGCGCGCCCATGCGCCGCTGTGGCTGATGTGCACGCCCGCGTTCCTGCTCTTCGCCGCGCTCGTGCTCGTGCCGCTCGCGATGACCTTCGCGCTCACGTTCTACCGCTACGATCCGGCCACGGGCCCGATCGCCGCGTTCCAGTTCGGCAACTACGCGGAAGTGCTCGGCTCGCCGTACTTCCACACGATCTTCGCGCGCACGTTCGGCATCGCCGCGCTGACCACCGCGATCTGCGTCGCGATCGGCACGCCGGAAGCGTACGTGCTGTCGAAAATGCGCGACCCGTGGCGCTCGCTGTTCCTGCTCGTCATCCTTGCGCCGCTGCTCGTGTCGGTCGTCGTGCGCGCGTTCGGCTGGAGCATGCTGCTCAACACGAGCGGGCTCGTGAACCAGGCGCTCGGGCTCGTCGGTCTCGGGCCGTACAAGCTCGAATACACGACGTTCGCGATCGTGATCGCGCTGGTGCACGTGATGCTGCCGTTCATGGTGATCCCCGTGTGGACCGCACTGCAGCGGCTCGATCCGCAGACCGAGCACGCGGCGCTGTCGCTCGGCGCGTCGCCGTTCACGACGCTGCGCCGCATCGTCGTGCCGCAGCTGATGCCGGGCGTGCTGTCCGGCAGCCTGATGGTGTTCGGGCTGTCGGCGAGCGCGTTCGCGATTCCGGGCCTGCTCGGCGGACGCCGGTTGAAGGTCGCGGCGACCGCCGTCTACGACGAATTCCTCGGCTCGCTGAACTGGCCGCTCGGCGCGACGATCGCGGTGCTGCTGCTGGTCGCGAACCTCGTCGTGATGCTCACCTACTACCGCGTGCTCGAACGCCGCTATGCGCGCAGCCTCGGAGGCGCTTCCCGATGAGAAAGAACGGCCCCTTCGCCCTGGCGTTCCACACGCTCGTGATCCTGTTCGTGCTCGCACCGCTCGTGATCGTCGTGCTCGTCGCGTTCACGCCCGACGAAACGCTGACGCTGCCGACGCATGGCCTGTCGCTGCGCTGGTTCCGCGCGATCCTCGACTATCCGGACTTCGTCACCGCATTCGCCAACAGCGTGAAGCTCGCATTCGCGTCGGCGACGCTGTCGCTCGCGATCGCGTTGCCCGCCGGGCTCGCGATCGGCCGCGCGTCGTTTCCCGGCCGCGCGTTCCTGAATGGCCTGCTGCTGTCGCCGCTCGTGATCCCCGGCCTCGTGCTCGGCATCGCGCTGCTGCGGTTCTTCGCGCTGATCGGCGCGACCGGCTCGTTCGCTTGGCTGGTGCTCGCGCACGTGATCGTCATCACGCCGTTCGTGATGCGGCTCGTGCTCGCGTCCGTCGCCGGCCTCGACCGCAGCATCGAACAGGCCGCATGCTCGCTCGGCGCCGATCCGTGGACGACGTTCCGCCGCATCACGCTGCCGATGATCGTGCCCGGCATCACCGGCGGCTGGCTGCTCGCGTTCATCAACAGCTTCGACGAACTGACGATGTCGATCTTCGTCACGTCGCCGCAGACGGTCACGCTGCCGGTACGCATGTACATGTACGCGACCGAATCGATCGATCCGATGATGGCGTCGGTATCGGCGCTCGTCATCTTCATCACCGCCGGCGCGATGCTGCTGCTCGATCGCGTATACGGCCTGAACCGCATCCTGATCGGCCAACACTGATGACGACTTCCGTTTCCCGTTCCACCGGCGTCGCGGACGACGGCGCGCAGTTCGTGCGCGTCGCCGAACGCGAGCGCGCCGCCGTCGCGTTCACGCTCGACGGTCGCCCCGCGCACGCGCTCGCCGGCGACACCGTGCTCACCGCGATCCTCGTCGCGCAGCGCCGCGTGCGCGTGAGCGAATTCAGCGGCAAGCCGCGCGCGGGCTTCTGCCTGATCGGCGCGTGCCAGGACTGCTGGGTGCGCACCGAGGCCGGCGCACGCGTGCGCGCATGCTCGACGCCGATCGTCGACGGCATGCGGATTCTCACCGGCGCGCAGCCCGCCGCAGCCGGAGAGGCATCATGAACGACGCGTTGCGACCGGTGATCGTCGGCGCGGGGCCGGCCGGCGTACGCGCGGCCGAGGCGCTGGTCGACGCGGGGCTGCGCCCCGTCGTGATCGACGAGAACGCGCGCTGGGGCGGGCAGATCTATCGTCAGCCGCCGGCCGACGGCGCGTTCGCGCGCGGCAAGCGCGTGCTGTACGGCTTCGAGGCCGCGAAGGCCGATGCCGTGCATCGGACCATGGCCGCGCTGCTACCGCACGTCGATTACCGGCCGAACACGCTCGCGTGGGCGTGCGGCGCGGGCCGCGTCGACACGCTGCAGGACGGCCGCGAGACGACCGTGCCGTTTTCGCACCTGATCGTCGCGAGCGGTGCGACCGATCGCATGCTGCCGGTGCCGGGGTGGACGCTCGCCGGCGTCTACACGCTCGGCGGCGCGCAGGTCGCGCTGAAGGCGCAGGGCTGCGCGATCGGCAGCCGCATCGTGTTCGCGGGCACGGGACCCTTGCTGTATCTCGTCGCCTATCAATACGCGAAAGCCGGCGCGCAGGTCGCGGCGGTGCTCGACACGAGCCCGCTGCGCCAGCAGGCCGCCGCGACACCGGCCCTGCTGCGCATGCCGTCGACCTTCGCGAAGGGGCTGTACTACATCGGCTGGCTGCGCGCGCACGGCGTCGCGATCGAAACGGGCGTCACGCTCGAGCGCGTGCTCGGCGAGCAACACGTGACGGGAATCGCATGGCGCGCGGCCGGCGGCGACGCGCCGCCGCGGCGGCTCGACTGCGATGCGCTCGGCCTCGGCTTCGGGCTGCGTTCGGAGACGCAGCTCGCGGATCTCGCCGGCTGCCGGTTCCGTTTCGATCCGCTCAACCGCGCATGGCTGCCCGAACGCGACGCGGCCGGCCGCACGTCGGTGCGCGGTATCTACGTCGCGGGCGACGGTGCCGGCATCGCAGGCGCGGACGCGGCCGAGGCGTCCGGGCGACGCGCGGCGCTGGCGCTACTCGACGATGCGGGCATCGAAACGCCGTCGCGTGCGCGTTCCGGCAAACCCGATGCGGCGATGCTGGAACGCAGGCTCGCCCGGCTCGGCGCGTTCCGCGCGGGCCTCGAAGCCGCATTCGCGCCGCCCGCCGCACTTGCCGCGCGGTGCCCGGACGACACGATCGTATGCCGCTGCGAGGAAATCGACGCGGGTACGCTGCGACGCTGCATTCGCGGCGGCGAAGCGACCGAGATGAACCGGTTGAAGGCGCTGACACGCGCCGGGATGGGCCGCTGCCAGGGCCGCATGTGCGGCGACGCGACCGCGCTCGTGCTCGCCGCCGAAACCGGCCGCCCGCTCGCGGATGTCGGAAGGTTGCGCGCGCAACCACCCGTTAAGCCGTTTCCGATTTCCGCCGCGCTCGCGGGCGACGAAGTCGCGGCGATTCCCGACGAGGCGCGCGATGAGTGACCTTCGCCACTACGACGTCGCGATCGTCGGCGGCGGGCTCGTCGGGGCATCGGCCGCGCTGGCGCTGACGCGGCGCGGCTTGCGCGTCGCGCTGTTCGAACGCCGCGACTGCGGCGCACAGGCGAGCGGCGTGAACTACGGCGGCGTGCGCTGCCAGGGCCGCCCGGCCGAACAGCTGCCGCTCGCGCTGCGCGCGCGGCGCATCTGGGACCGCCTGCCCGAGCTGATCGGCATCGACGGCGAATTCGTCGTGTCGGGCCACTTGCGGCTCGCGCGCAGCGACGCCGATCTCGATGCACTCGACGCCTACGCGGCGCTCGCCGGCGAGCACGGCCTGCCGCTGCAGGTGATGCGCGGCGACGCGTTCCGTCGCCGCTATCCGTGGCTCGGCCACGCGGCGGTCGGCGGCTCGCTGTGCGCGACCGACGGGCATGCGAACCCGCGCGTCGTGTCGCCCGCGTTCGCGCGCGCAGCCCGCGCGGCAGGCGCCGACGTATTCGAGCACACGCCGGTCGACGAGGTCCGGCACGACGGCACGCGCTTTCACCTTCATGCCGGCGACCGCGCATGCGCCGCAACGTGGCTGATCAACTCGGCCGGCGCATGGGCGAACACGATCGCCGAACGCTTCGGCGAAGCCGTGCCGATGGAGCCGATCTACCCGAACATGTGGGTGACCGAACCGCTGCCGCCGTTCATCACGCACAACCTCGGCGTGTACGGCGGCGGCGTGTACGCGCGGCAGGTCGCGCGCGGCAACTGCGTGATCGGCGGCGGGCGCGGTCGCGGCGACGGCGAATTCGGCCAGCCGTCGGTCGATACGACACGCGCGGTGATGCGCGATGCGTGCGCGCTGCTGCCCGCATTGCGCGACGCGCTGCTGATCCGCACGTGGAGCGGCGTCGAAGGCTGCACGCCCGACCACAACCCGATCATCGGCGCGAGCCGCACCACGCCGAACCTGCTGCATGCGTTCGGTTTTTCCGGCGGCGGTTTCCTGCTCGCGCCGGGCGTCGGCGAGGTGCTCGCCGATCTCGTCACGACGGGCGAAACCGCCACGCCACTCGATGCATTCTCGATCGGCCGCTTCTTCCGCCAAGCCGCGCCGACCGCCCCTTTCCGTCAAGAGGAGACCCAACGATGAAACTGCTCGGAACGATCGCGGCGGCTGCCGCCCTCTGCATCGCCGGCGCCGGCGCGCCCGCGTTCGCGCAAACGAAGACGATCTACGTCGGCATGAACGGCGGCCCGATGGAAAAGGCCTATACGAGCCAGGTGCTGCCCGACTTCGAGAAGGCGAACAACGTGAAGGTCGTCGTCGTGCCCGGCACGTCGTCGGACGTGCTCGCGAAGCTGCTCGCGAACCGCAACAAGCCGCAGATCCACGTCGCCTTTCTCGACGACGGCGTGATGGCGCGCGCGGTCAGCCTCGGCGTATGCCAGAAGCTCGACGATTCGCCGGTGCTGAAGGAGCTGTATCCGTTCGCGCGGATGAAGGACGACGTCGGCGCGGGCGTGCAGCTCGGGATGACCGGCATCGCGTACAACAAGAAACTGTTCGCGGAAAAAGGCTGGGCACCGCCGACGTCGTGGATGGATTTCGCCGATCCGAAATACAAGGGCAAGGTCGTGTTTCAGTCCGCGTCGAGCAGCACGTTCGGGCTGCATGGATTTCTCGCGATCAACCGGCTGCTCGGCGGCAGCGAACAGAACGTCGAGCCCGGCTTCAGCAAGTGGGCGAGCACGGTCGGGCCGAACGTCGTCGAGTACATCCCGAACTCGGCGAAGATCTCCGAGATGGTGCAGACCGGCGAAGCCGGCCTGTTCCCGCTGACGCCGACCGGCGTCGGCGACCTGCAGGACAAGGGCATTCCGGTCGCGTATGCGAACCCGAAGGAAGGCCCGGTGCTGCTGCTCGTCGACCTGTGCGTGGTCGCGAACAACCCGGATCCGCAACTGGCCCAGAAGCTCGCGCAGTTCCTGCTGTCCGCGCCCGCGCAGACGAAGGCGGCCGAGGCCGGCAAGCAGATCCCGACCAACCGTCTCGCGAAGATGCCCGCCGCGATGCAGCAAAGCCTCGGCAGCGTCGACGACCTGGTGCGCAAGGTGACGGTGGTCGACTGGACGGCGATCAACGCGCGCCGCGCGCAGTGGGACACGCGCTGGAACCGGCAGATCGAGCGGTAACGGGGCGGCCGCGCGCGCCTCGACCATCATGTGCGGGAGTGACGACACTCCCCATTTTCTGCGGATGTGACCGGGGCGGCGGTGCGCGTTACGTAGCCCCCCGCAACGCGCGCTGCCCGGCCGCGAGCGCCGCGCCCGCGAACAGCGTCAGCGCCGAATACACGAGCCCGCGCGCGAGCCCGGCGCTGTCGGATACCCAGCCGATCGCGACAGGCCCGGCGATCTGCCCGAACGCGAAGATCGTCGTGAACGCGCTGATGCCCTTCGCCCAGCCTTCCGGCGGCAGGTTGTGACGCACGAACGCGGTCGTCGACGCGACCGCCGACAGGAACGTCGCGCCGAACAGCACGCCCGACGCGAACGCGGCCGCCGGATGCACGAACAGCGCCGGCATCAGCGTCGCGACGCCGAGCAACGCATTGAGCGCGGCCAGCGCCTGGCCGCCGCGCATCCGGTCGAGCAGTCCCGACCACAACCGCGCCGACACGACGGTCGCGACGCCGAGTATCACGTAGAACGCGGACACGACCGCGCCGCTCATCCCCGCGCCGCGCAGCAGCGCGACGATGAACGTCATGTAGCCGATGTAGCCGACGCCGAACAGTCCGTAGCCCGCGAGCGCGAGCGCGAAGCGCGCGGGGCTCGCGGTGGCCGCCGGCGCGGCGCCGTCGCGCCGCACGGCCGGTGCCGCGTGCGCCTGCTCGATGCGACGCGCCGCCGCCACGGCGACAGCCGAGAACAGCACGCACGCGACCGCGAGCGCGAACCACGCCGGTTGCCAGCCATGCGCGCGATGCACGAGCGTCGCGGGCACGAGCAACGACGACGCGACGATGCCCCATCCCGTGCCGCCGTAATAGAGCCCGAGCAGCAGCCCCGCATCGCGCGGCGACGCGGACGCGAGCCGCGCCGCCAGCACGCCGCCGCTGATGAAGATCAGCGCGCTGCCGACGCCCGTCGCGAGCCGCTCGACGAGCAGCGCGTTCATGCCGGACGTGAACCCGCATGCGGCCATCAGCACCGCGGTCTGCGCGCAGCCGGCCGCCAGCAGCGTGCCGGCGCGCCAACGCCGCGACAGCAACGGGAAGATGAGCGCGCCGACCAGGTAGCCGGCCGCGTTCGCCGTGTTCAACGCGCCGGCCTGCGCGAAGCTCCAGCCGAGATCGGATTTCATCGGCGGAAGCAGCAGTGCATACGAGAAGCGCGCGAGGCCGAGCGCGATCGCGCTGCCGAGCGACAGGCAGATCGCGAGCCGCCATGCGGCCATCCTGTCGGGTTCGGTGGCGCCTGCATCCGGCCGTGCTCGGCCGGCGTGCTCCGGTTGCGGCGCTGCGCGCATCGCGGTGTCTCCATCGTGGTTCGAATCGTGCCGCCGGGATGGCGGTGCGCGCGCGGCGGCGGCCCGCGCGCGAAGTCGTCAGATGGTGCCAGAAAATCGGTGCAACCGCCGGAGCCGGCTCGTCGGCGGCTGGCGGACAGCTCGCATGGACGTTGGCCGTGCGCGCATCGTTCGTGAATGGCGAAAATCGAAACGATCGACGCGATTGCGCTTCAAATTTAAATAAAGCACAAAAGTCAATTCGCCATTAACGGACGCGATATTAAAAAAATAATGGATGGCCTTCACGATCCGATTCATTCGTCTTGATCGCAAGATATGCATAAAACCCGCTTGTTTAGCACGCCACAGCTAAAAACATCGCAACGCATTGCATTCGCGAAATCGTCAGACTAATATCGACGCCACTCGTCCGGTATTCAAAAAATTCCGGACGAGTGGCGGTCATCCATTTACCGCGCTTTCATGTTGAATCGCTCATGTTCATCACAGGAGAATTGACATGCAGGAAACCCGGCAGATCGAATTGCTTGACTGGATGCAGGAAGACACGCACCCCGAGGCCGTCGACATGATGGTCGAGGATGCCGTGGTGCCGTTCGGCACCGCGCTCTGGCCGGTCTGAGCGGCCAGCCCGTTCTCGCGGAAGGGCCACGGCCCTTCCGCCGCTTCCGGAGACACGCATGCTGAACCTGCACCGCGCGCTCGGCTGTCACCCGGCGCTGCGCGACAAGCTCGCACGTGGCGAAACGGGCAAACTGCTGGTCGGCTACGACACCCGCAATCGCGATATCGCGCTGCGCGCGTTTTCCGCCCTGCCCGACTCGCTCGACGCGACGACCCTCTGCCTCGAAACCACCCCGCCCGCCGACATCGCCAGCGCGCTCGCGCACGCGGATCTGTTCGTACTGCTGTACGACTCGTCATGCCTGCCGACACCGTCGCCGAGCGGCCCGCCGTTCCTGGCCGCGATCCGTCCCGCGATCGTCGAGCACTGGAGCAAGTCGGTACTGTTCAAGGATTACGGCCCGCATCTCGACGAGGCGTTCGCCGAATCGCTCGACGACATCGCCGCGCGCAACGGCCGGCTGATCGAAGCGGCCGCGCGCGCATCGCGGATCCACTTCATCGACGAAGCCGGCAACACGCTGACCGGCTCGCTTTCACCGGACCAGAAATGGACGAGCGTGGACGGGATGGGCAATCTCGACGTCGTGCCCGGCGAGATCGCGACGCACGTCACCGACCTGCACGGCTCGATCGTATTCAGCGGCACGTTCCTCGGCACCGTGCCGTTCGCGATCAAGTACCGCGTGACGGAACGGCTCGCGACGCTGCACGTCGAAGACAGCCTGATCGTCGATTTCGACAGCGACGACGCGGGCTTCCGGCGCGACTTCGCGTCGTACCTCGACCGGCATGACAATCACCGGCGCATCGAGGAATTCGGCATCGGCACGAACCTGGGCATCCGCGCGCTGTACGGCCGCAACGCCGGGTTCGAGGAGCGCCATCCGGGGCTGCATCTCGGCCTCGGCGGCGGCGCGAACGGCAGCCACCACCTCGACCTGATCTTCGCGCGCGGCACGCTCGCGTTCGACGAGCGGATCGTGTTCGACGGCGCGTTCGCCGTCTGACCGTCGAGAATCAGGCTTCGGCGGCGGCGGTGTCGCCGAGCCACTTGAACATCACCAGGCAGTCGACGAAGCCGAGCCGCGCGTGGCGATACGCGCGCGGCAAGCGGCCGACGATCTCGAAGCCGAGCTTCTGCCACAGCGCGACCGCCACCTCGTTCGTCGCGACCACCGAATTGAACTGCATCGCGAGAAAGCCGCGTTCGCGCGCCACCTGCTGCGAGTGCTCGCACATCAGGCGCGCGACGCCCTTGCCGCGCGCGGCCTCGCTGACCATATACCCGCAGTTGCACACGTGATTGCCGGGCCCGGCCGCGTTCGCCTTCAGGTAGTACGAGCCGAGCAGCACGCCATCCTCCTCGGCGACCCACGTGCAAAGCGGCGCGGCGAGCCACAGCGCGCGAGCGGCCTCCTGCGTCGCCGCCGGATCGAATGCATAGGTCTCCTGCGCGGCGACGATCGCATGGTACGTGGGCCAGAAGCGGGGGAAATCGTCTTCGGTCATCGGGCGAAGCGTGATCATGCGGATTCTCTCGTGAAGGGATTTTGGAGTGCGCGCGTGCGGATCGGCGCGCGTGGCGCGACACGGCGTCAGTGCGGGCCGCCGTCGCGCAGCAGGCCGCTGCGACAAGTGCCCGACGGCACACCATACCATCGCTCGAACGCCTGCGAGAAACTCGGCAGGTCGCTGAAGCCGAGCCGCTCGGCTTCTCCCCGCACGGCGCGTTTTCCGTACGCGCCGGTGAAATCGGCCGTTCGGCCGAATCGCCATCGCACGCCCCGAATGAAAGAATGATCCTCGTTCGGGAAGCCGGTCTCACCGCCTGAAACCCCGGGCACGAAGGCACCGCAGGCAATCCTGCGCACCGCCTTCGCGTCATGCTTCGTCTCGATTCGGCAATCGACCCGCGCGCGTTTCACTTCATCCGCCTCATCGGACAAACAGCGCAATCACCTCGATATTCATACCCCTCATGTAGCTTATAAGTTACAATGCTCTCCAAGTTCGAACTGCTTCGCTATCAGCGCGACGACGGTCGCGAGCCTTTCACCGAATGGCTGAACGCCGTGCGCGACAAGGTCGTCCAGGCGCGGATTCGCGAGCGCCTGCGCCGCATACAGACCGGAAATTTCGGCGATTGCGAGCCCGTCGGCGAAGGTGTGATCGAACTGCGCATCCACGTCGGTGCCGGCTATCGCGTGTACTTCGGCCGGTACGGCAGCGCGCTGGTGCTGCTGTTGTGCGGCGGCGACAAGCACAGCCAACCCGACGACATCAGGCATGCGAAGGAACACTGGTTGAACTGGAAACGGAGGCAAGCATGAACAAGCTCAAAGGCTCGGTATCGCACCACGACGCGGAAGTCGCCGAACTCGGCGCCGATCGCGAGCTCGCGGTGGCCTATCTGCGCGTCGCGATGGAATCGCTCGACGATCCCGACAATCGCGCTGCCGCACTGCTCGCGCTGCGCACCGTCGCGGAAGCCTACGGCGGGCTCGGCGCGGTCGCGGCCGAAGCCGGCATCAGCCGCGAATCGCTGTATCGCACGCTGTCGCCCAACGGCAACCCGACGCTGAAAACCCTGCTCGCGGTACTCAAGACCGTCGGCCTGCGCCTGTCCGTCGTCCCCGCGCAACCGGCGCACGCCTGACGCGCCGCACGCATTTCAAGGCTGCACCATCCACACGAGCAGCACCTCGGCCGGCGCCGTGCTCGTCCCCGCCGGCGGCCGCTCGACCGTCGGCTCGACCTGCAGCGCCTGCGTGATCGTCGCCGTATCGTCGACGGTCGTCGTGCGCACGATCGTCATCAGTCGCGCGGGCCGATGCAGCGTCTCGCGATACAGCGCGCCGTACCACAGCGGCCGCGTGCCGAGCGCATCCTGCAGCACGTACGGATAACGCCACATCCGCAGTACGAGGCGGCTGTCCGGACGGGCCGGATCGACACGCACGAACACCCGGCGCGTACTTTCGCCATGCGTGTAGCGCGGCAGCACGGGCAGCGCATCGGCCGGCGCCTGCGGCAGCAGCCAGCGCAGTGCCGTGGCGGGCGACCACGGCGTCGCGCGCTGCCAGCCGGCCAGCGAAAGATGGCGATCGAGCGTGTCCGACGTCGCGCACCATTGCAGCGGCAGATATTCCTCGCGATCGCCGCCGATCTCGGTGCGCCGCGTCGGCACGCGCTGCCACCCGCCGTGCATCCACTGATCGACGGTCATCGCGACGACGTCGCCCACGTGCGGACGCGCCGCGCGATCGAGCTGCCATTGCGCGGGCACGGTCCAAACGCCGGTCGTCGCGAGCACGACGAGCACCGCGACCAGCGCGCCCCGCGGCTGCACATGCTCGCGCACGCGCCAGTACGCATAGGCGCCCGCCAGCATCGCGAACCACGCGAGCCCGAGGCTCCAGCCGCCGAGCAGACCCGACAGCCACGTATCGCCGACGTACAGCCGCGCGAAGCCACCGAGCACGATCCACAGCACGACCGCCGTCACGACCGGGATGCGCCACAGCGCGGGCCGGTCGCGCGTCAGCACCCAGCCGATGCCGCTGCTCGCGAGCATCGCGAACGCCGCATCGGCGTCGGGCAGCGGCACGTGCAGCGCGCCGGGCGGCAGGCTCGCGGGCATCGTGCCGGGCGAGCCGGCGCCGAACGCCGGCACGAGCACGACCGCGATGCCGACCGTCGCGAGCCACCATGCGGACGTCACCCAGCAGCGATGGATCATCAGCCAGACGAGAAACGCGGCCGCGACGATCAGCCCGGTATCGTGTCCGTGCAGCACCGCGAGCGCGCGCATCGCGGCGTCCACGGGCGGCGTGCGCAGGTTCTGCAGGAACGCGTACAGCGCGATGTCGGCGTGCATCAGCGGATCGTTCGCGACGACGTCCTGCACGATGCCGGCAAACAGCCACACGCAGCCGACGAACAGCAGCGCGAACACGGGCACCGCGCCCGGCAGGCGGCGCACGTGCACGAACGTGTCGTGCACCCGCGCGCCGAACCGCGGCCAGCGGCGGATGCACGCGTACATGACCGCGACGAGCGCGCGGTGCAGCAGCGGCCAGCCGCGCCGCAGCGCGACGCGCACGCCGATCCACACGAGCGCGACGAGCGCGGCGATCACCAGCAGAATCGCGGCGACCCGCACGCTGATCGCGGCGGCCAGCACCGCCGACGCGCCGAACAGGATGCCCGGCGCGACGTGCACCGGCGCCCAGATCAGCGCCGACACGACGTTGACCGGATAGAACGACCGGCGCGGCAGCGTCGCGCACCCCACCACCACCGGCACGACCGCGCGCACCGGCGCGAGGAAGCGCGCGAGCACGATGCTCTTCATGCCGTGGCGCAGCACGAACTGCTCGCCGCGCGCGTAGGCATCCGCGTAGCCCAGCCGGACCCATCCATTTCGGATCGCGCCGCGGTAGTGGCGTCCGAGTTCGTAGCTGATCCCGTCGCCGACGATCGCGCCGGCGGCCGCGACGCCGATGGCCGTCCAGCCGTCGAGCGCACCCGCGCCGATCAGCGTGCCGGCCGCGAACATCACGGCGCCGGCCGGCACGACCGTGCCGATCAACGCGATCGCCTCGGCACAGGCGGTGGCGAACACGATCGCCAGCACCAGCGCCGGGTGTGCGCCGATCGCACCGAGCCACGTGTGGATCGTGCCGCTCATCGCGGGCGGCGCGGCGTGGCGGCGCGACGGGTCCGCACCGGGCCGGCGATGGCGTGAGGAAGGTTCATCGGAGTGTGTGCGCGTTCGCGTCGGCCGGCGGCGTCAGTCGAATTCGTGCTGCCGCGCGTCGGCCTCGAGCGGCGCGTCGTGGTAGCCGACGGTCGCGATCTCGTGCAGATAGCGCGCGAGAAACGCGCCGATCGACCCGGCTTCCTCGTACTGATGCACATGGCGGAATTCGTGCGTGAGCAGGCGTCGCGTGTCGTGGCCGCGCAGCACGAACACCGCATGGCCGAGCGTGAGGCCGATCGTCCCCGGCGCCAGCAGACCGGTGTCGCGCGCGATGGCGCCCAGCGCCGGCGTGTCGGGGAACGGCAGCCGGTCGGCGACCACGACGCGGATCCGCTCCGGTTGCGCGACGCCCACGACACGCGCGTCGTCGGCCTGCGCGGGCGTCAGCGGCACGCCCCGCGCGAGCCCGTGGGCCGCCTGCGCGTCGGCCCACGCGACGGCGTCGGGCAACGCGGACGGCAGGATGTCGGCAAGATCGATCATCGCGGCGGCTCCTCGGGTCTGGACGGTGCAATCAGGCACCAGTTTATCTCTGAATCAGGGTGGTCCGCGAGACACGCCGTCCGCCGGATCGCGACGATTCCTCGGGAATACCCTCCCCGCCTGCCCCTACCGCCCGTCCCATTTCACGACGATTATTTCGCTTCAAGACACATTCGATACCCAGATGTCTCAAAAATGTTCCGGAGGTGCACCATTTCCCGTTTCGGCGGCATATATTGGTCAGAAGAACCGCCGCGGCGACAACCGGCAGAGCAGCCCGCGGCGTCATCCCGAAGAGGACCGCTAGATGATCAGGGTAATTCTGGCTGACGATCACGCAGTCATGCGAGACGGACTGCGTCACATCCTGGAAACGGCCGGCGGTTTCGAGATCGTCGGCGAGGCGAGCGACGGCGCGGCCACGCTCGCGCTGGCCGAGCGTCGCGCCGCCGACGTGCTGCTGCTCGACCTGTCGATGCCCGCGCCGACCGGTATCGAGTTGATCCGGCTGGTCAAGACACAGGCGCCATCGCTGCGCATGCTGGTGCTGACGATGCACGCGGAAACGCAGTACGCGGCGCGCACGTTCAAGGCCGGCGCGACCGGCTACCTGACGAAGGACAGCGCGACCGCCGAGCTCGTCCAGGCCGTCACCAAGGTCGCGGCCGGCGGCGTGTACGTGAGCGCGTCGGCGGCCGAAAGCCTCGCGCGCACGATGCGCGCGCCGTCCGAAATGCTGCCGCACGAGCGGTTGTCCGAGCGCGAACTCGACGTGATGCGCCGCATCGTCGCGGGCCAGACGGTCACGCGGATCGCGGCGGACCTCACGCTGAGCGCGAAAACGGTCAGCACCTACAAGACGCGCATCCTCGAGAAGATGGAGCTGCCGCACGAAGCCGCGCTGGTGCGCTACGCGATGCGCCACGATCTCGACCTCGGCGTCGACGACGCATGATGCCCGCATTCCGCTTCCGCCCGGCCGCGGCCGATGACGACGACGACGCGTCGGAGCCGTCGCGCCTGTTCATGTCGTCGCTGCCGCCCGAGCGGCGCGAGCGGCGGCTCGCGATCGCGACGGTCGTCGTGTCGGCCCTGATCTTCGTCGCCCTCGCGCCGTTCGCGGGCATGCCGCTTGCCCGCGTGTGGGGCTTCATCCCCGTGTACCAGTCGGCGATCGTCGTCAACGACATGGTGACGGCCGGCCTGCTGCTCGGCCAGTACGCGATCCTGCGCGAGAAATCGCTGCTCGCGCTCGCCGTCGGCTACCTGTTCACGGGCTTCATGGCCGGCACGCACATGCTGACCTTTCCGGGGCTGTTCACGCCGACGGGCCTGCTCGGCGCGGGCGAACAGACCACCGCATGGCTTTATCTGTTCTGGCACGGCGGCTTTCCGCTGGCGGTCGTCGCTTACGCGCTGCTGCGCGCGGCGCCGCGCGCGCATCCGCCATCGCTCGAGCAGCGGCGCGCCACGATTCCGCTCCTGCTCTGCATCGTCCTGACGGCCGGCGCGACCGCCGCGCTCGCGCTGCTCGCGACCGCGGGCCACGACCTGCTGCCGCGCATCATGCACGGCAACCGGATGGCCTCGACGATGACGAACGCGATCGCGGTCGTCTGGGCGCTGAACCTTGCCGCGCTCGTGCTGATGTGGCGGCAGCGGCGCCGTCATTCCGTGCTGGACCTGTGGGTGATGATCGTGCTCGTCGCCTGGCTGTTCGACATCGCGCTGTCGTCGATGCTGAATCACGGACGCTTCGACCTGGGCTTCTACGCGGGGCGGACCTACGGCCTCGTCGCGTCGGGCGTCGTGCTGTTCGCGCTGCTGTTCGAGAACGGCCGGCTGCATGCGCAGACGGTGCGCGCGCTGGCCGGCGCGCGCTACCAGCACCTGCTCGTCGTGCAGAAGAGCGCGCAGCTCAACGAGGCGAACGAACGGCTCGAGCAGCGCGTCGCGGCGCGCACCGCGCAGTTGAGCGCGTCGAACCGCGACCTGCGGCGCGAAGTCGAGGAGCGCGTGCGTGCGGAGCGCGCGCTGCAGGCATCGCGCGAAGAGCTGCGCGAGATCGCGGCGATCAGCGCGAGCGCACGCGAGGCCGAACAGCGCCGCATCGCGCGCGAACTGCACGACGAACTCGCGCAAACGCTCGCGACGCTGAAGAACGATCTCGAATGGCTGCTCGATCACGTGCCGCAGGACGATGCGCCGCTGGCGCGCAAGATCGCGGCAATGCATGCGCTCGCGCGCGGCGCGGTGACGGCCACGCGGCGCATCGCGTCGGACCTGCGCCCGCTGATGCTCGACGACCTCGGGTTCGCGGCCGCGATGCAATGGCTCGTGGAGGATTTCCGGCACCGTCACGGCATGGCGTGCGCGCTGCACGTCGAGCCGGGCGAATTGCAGCTCGACGAACCGTATGCGACGGCCGTGTTCCGCATCGCGCAGGAAGCGCTCGCGAACGTCGCGCGGCACGCGGCCGCGTCGAGCGCGACCGTGGCGCTCGTTTATCGTGACGAGACGATCGCGCTGACGATTCGCGACGACGGTGCGGGATTCGATCCCGGCGCGCCGCGCAAGTCGGGATCGTTCGGGCTGGTCGGTTTGCGCGAGCGTGCGTATCTCGTCGGCGGCACGCTGCGGATCGATACGACGCTCGGTGAAGGGACGACGGTGGAGGTCGACATTCCGGTCGCGGCTGCGCATGTGGCGATCGCGCATGAGGAACGGGGGGCGTCGCCGACGGAGGGATAAGGGCGAAGCAGCAACGGCGGAATACCGCTTCGGGGATCGGAACGGAAGCCGGGACCGCGCGGAACCGCGGCCCCGATGCTTCCCGCGCCGCTCACGCCCGCACCGCCACCATCCCCCGCTCCGAACGCGTCCACGCGACCAGCGCGCCGATCCCGAGCAGCGCGAGGCATACGATCGGCACGATCATCGGACCGAACGCAGTGCCCGTCACCTTGCCCGCGAACGGCATCAGGTTCTGGCTGAAGAAACCGCCGAGGTTGCCGATCGAATTGATCGCCGCGACGCTCGCCGCCGCACGCGCGCCGGTGAAGTAGCGCGGCGGCATCGACCAGAAGCACGGATACAGCAGCGGAATGCACGCGCCGCCGAGCACGAGCGCGACGAAGCGCAGCGGCGTCGACGGCAGCACGAGGCTCAGCAGGAAGCCGAGCGCACCGAGCGCCGCGACGATCGCGATCGTGCGCAGGATGCTCTTCGCGCGGCGCAGCTTCGACGGCAGCCACAGCAGCAGCACGACCGCGAGCGCCCACGGCAGCATGCTCAGCAAACCGTTCGTACTGCTCGACACGCCGAACGATTTCACGAGCGTCGGCAGCCAGTACGTAACGCCGTACAACGACGTCGACATCAGCATGTAGGTCGCCGCGAACAGCATCACGCGCGGATCGAGCAGCGCCTTCCACGGCTGCGCATGCTCGGCCTTCGCCGGCTTCTCGCGCTCCAGCGCGGCCGCGACGATCTGCTTCTCGCGTTCGTCGAGGAACGGCGCATCGCGGAACGACGCCGGCAGCACGCGGAACACGACGATCGCGACGATCACGGCCGGGATGCCCGTCGCCACGAACACCCACTGCCAGCCCGCGAGGCCCCACACGCCGTTCAGGCTCAGCAGCACGCCGCCGACCAGCGAGCCGAGCATGTTCGCGAGCGCGCTGCCGAGCGTGAAGATGCCGAGCACCTTCGCGCGGTAGCTTTGCGGAAACCACAGCGTCAGGTAATAGATCACGCCCGGATAGAAGCCTGCCTCCGCGATCCCGAGCAGGAAGCGCAGCGAACAGAACGCGGGCATCGACGTCGTGAAGCCCATCAGCACGGTGATGAGGCCCCACGTCAGCATGATCCGCGCGAGCCACACGCGTGCGCCGTAGCGATGCAGCGCGAGCGTGCTCGGCACCTCGAACAGCAGGTAGCCGATGAAGAACAGCGACGACGCGAGACCGAACGCGGCCTCCGTCATCCCGAGGCTGTGCACCATCTGCAGTTTCGCGAAGCCGACGTTCTGCCGGTCGATGAACGCGATCAGGAACATCACGACGAGAATGGGCATCAGGCGCCGCGCCATCTTCGACATGACGCGCTGCTCTTCGGCGGACGCGGGGTCCAGGGTTTCGGTGGTATTCACTGCGGGCTCCTCCGTGAATCGGTTGCTTGTCGGTTGAATCGGCGCCGCGCGCGATGCACGTGCGGGCGCAGCGGTGTTCGATGAAATCGGGGTTCGGCGGCGGACGGCGACGGTCAGCCGGTCCGGTAGTCGTCGAGCATCGGCGCGAACATCTCGTGCCACGCGCGCGGCTTCGCCTTGATCGTGCCGGCGAGATACAGGAATTCGACGTAGTCCATCAGCTGGTTCGGCCGCACCGAGAAACGCGTGTCCGGCGCGGCGAGCATCTGCATCACGTCGTCGTGCGACACGCCGACGCCCGACGAGGCCGCATACAGCGCGGCCGCCGCGCGCGGGTCCTGCGCGATCAGGCGGTTCGCTTCGTCGAGTGCACCGAGAAATGCCGAGGCCAGCGCGGGCTCCGTGTCGACGAGCCGCTTCGGCGCGAACACGACGTCGAGCGTCAGCGGGCCGAGCACGTCGACCGAATTCACGACGCGATGAATGCCCGGCTGGCGCAGCTCGAGCGTCGAGAACGGCGGTGACGTGAAGTGCGCGGTGACGCCGTTCTCTCGGCGGATCAGCGCCTGCATCGCCTGCGGATGCGGCAGGTTCACGGTGATCGAATCGAGCTGCGCGAAATGCTTCGCGCCGAGCTGCCGGCTCGCGACCATCTGCAGCACGACCGCCGACAGCGACGTGCGGATGCCCGGTACGGCGATCCGGTCCGACGGCGTGAAGTCGCGCAGCGACGCGAGGCCCGGCCGATTCGCATTGAGCGACAGCGACGTCGTGGACAAGCCGCTGATGCCGATCACCTCGACGTTCGGAATTCCGCGCGCCCGCGCCCATAGCTCGATGAAGCCCGGCGCGCCGGCGCCCGCGAAATCGAGCGTGCCGGCCATCATCGCGTCGTTGACGGAATTGCCGCCGTCGAGCAGCACCCAGTCGACCGCGACCTCGCGCAGGCCGTGCCGCGCCGCGTGACGCTCGAACAGGCGCTGCTTTTCCATCACGAGCAGCGGCAGGTACAGCACGCCATAGCCTTTCGAGATCCGCACCGTGCGCGGCTTCGCGCGCACCAGCGACGGTGCGGCAAGCATGCCGAGGCCGGCGGCGAGCAACGCGCGGCGGCGTGGCGACGCGATCATGCGCATGCCTGCGGACGGTGAGCGGCAAGCGACGACGCGGCAGCCCGCGTCAGGCTTCGCCGTGCATTCGGCCGCGCCTTCGTCGTGCCCGTGACATGCTGCATGTTGCCGTCTCCTCTGGTATTAATGCCGTCATCGCTCGTTCCGGCTGAACACAGGTTATCGAGCGAGTCTGAGAAAATGCTGACATCCCGGCCTCGGGAAAACCCCTAACTCATCTACCTGCAAACGGCACCATGCGCATTCTCGTCGTGGAGGACGATGCCGAAATCGGCGCGGCGATCCGCAGCCGCCTCACGCGGCTCGGCCATGCCGTCGATCTCGAAACCGACGGCTCGACCGCGAACGGCTTGCTGCGCGTCGAGCGCTTCGACCTCGTCGTGCTCGATGCGAACCTGCCCGGCCTCGACGGATTCGCGGTGCTGCGCAACCTGCGCGCGTCGGGCAGCACGACGCCGGTGCTGCTCGTTACCGCGCGCTCCGCGATCGACGACCGCGTGAGCGGCCTCGGCCTCGGCGCCGACGACTATCTCGTGAAGCCGTTCGACTACCGCGAGCTCGATGCGCGCGTGCAGGCGCTGCTGCGCCGCAACAGCGGCCATGCGAACGACGTGCTGACGCTCGGCGGCCTCGTGATCGACCGCAGCAGCCGGCTTGCCGAACTCGACGGCCAGCCGCTGTCGCTGTCGCGCCAGGAGTTCGCGCTGCTCGAGATTCTCGCGAGCCGCCCGCAGCGGATCTTCTCCAAGGACGAACTGCTGAATCAGCTGTTCAGCTTCGGCAACGAGCCGACCGCGAACGCGGTCGAGCAATACGTGACACGCGTGCGCAGGAAGCTGCAGGGCAGCTCGGTCGAGATTCGCACCGCGCGCGGGATGGGGTATCAGATTGCCGCGCATTGACTGGTTCCCGAAGACGCTGTTCGGGCGCACGCTGCTGTTCATCGCGCTCGTCGTCGCGACCGGCGCGCTCGCGCTTGCCGCGATCGCACGCTACTACGCGGGCGTCGCGGCCGAACGCGCGTACGACCAGTTGCTCGCCGGCGCGTCGATCCAGGTCGCGGAGAACCTGTACGTGCAGGGCGGCGTGCTCGCGCTGAACCCGCCCGTCGCCGCGCTGTCGACGCTGTCGCGCTACGACCTCGTCTACTACAAGGTCGTCGATTCGCGCGGGGTCGTCGTGGCCGGCTACAACGACCTCGCGAGCCCCGCGACGCTCGCCGCCGCGAAGCAGGGCCCGGCGTTCGCGAACGCCGTCTACCAGGGGCACCGGATCCGCACCGCGACCATCGCGCGCTACATGCCCGAGGAAAGCACGCCGGGCTGGGCGCTCGTCACCGTTGCGCAGACAACCAACGCGCGGCAGCAGTTGACGAACGACATGAGCATCAAGGTGTGGACGCTGATCCTGCTGATGAGCGTGCTCGCGATCGGCGCGAGCGGCCTCGCGATCCGGCGCGGGCTGCGCCCGCTCGCGCAGATCGGCACGATCATCGCCGCGCGCGATCCGGCCGATCTGCGGCCGGTGGCCGTCGATACGCCGAGCGAGATCGACGCGATCATCGGGTCGATCAACGGACTGATGCACCGCCTCGCCGAGCGGATCAACGCGATGCAGCGCTTCATCGCCGATGCCGCGCACCAGATGCGCACGCCGCTCGCGCGCCTCGACGCACAGATCGAATTGCTCGACGGGGAAGTCGATCCCGCGCGCCATGCGGCGCGGCTCGATGCGCTGCGCGCGACCTGCTCGGACGTCGGCCGCCTGACGGGGCAGTTGCTCAATCATGCGATGGTGATTCATCGCACCGAGGTCGTGCCGCTGCAACCCGTCGACCTCGTCGCGCTCGCGAAGGACGTGCTCGGCCGCACGATTCCGCTCGCGGACGCGCGCGACGTGGCCGTCGCGTTCGCGAGCGACACGCCGCATGCGTGGATCGACGGCGATGCGATCAGTCTGCAGGAAGCGCTGTCGAACGTGCTGCACAATGCGCTGCTGCATGGGCATGCGGACGACATCGTCGTGTCGGTCGCCAGCGAGGGCAATGCGGATCGAGCGGTGACGCTGACCGTCACCGACAACGGGCGGGGGATTCCGCGCGAGCATTGGGACGCGGCGTTGCAGCCGTTCGTCCGGATCGCGCCGGACGGCAGCGAGCGTCGAACCGGGTCGGGGCTCGGGCTCGCGATCGTGCAGGAAGTGATGAAGGCGCACGGCGGGCGTGTCGGGTTCGCGTTTCCCGATGCGGGCGGGTTCGCGGTGGTGCTGACGTTTCCGCGGGCGGTGACGGCGCACGCCGGCGAAACCTGACCCGGTCGAACGTGACCGACGGCGGACAAACGTCTACGCCGCCTCCCCGCCCAGATACGCATCGCGTACGCGCTCGTCATCGAGCAGCGTTTTCGCGGGGCCTTGAAGCACGACGCGCCCCGTCTGCAGCACGTAGCCGTAGTGCGCGATCTCCAGCGCAAGGCTCGCGTTCTGCTCGACCATGAACACCGTCACGCCCTGCCGGTTGATCACGTCGATCAGCTCGAGCACCTTGTCGACGTAGAGCGGCGACAATCCCATCGTCGGCTCGTCCATGCAGATCAGTTTCGGCCGCGCCATCAACGCGCGCGCCATCGCGAGCATCTGCTGCTCGCCGCCGGACAGCGTGCCCGCACGTTGCACGAGCCGCTCGCGCATGCGCGGAAACAATTCGAGCACGCGCTCGTAGTCGTCGGCCACCGCCGTGCGATCGCCGCGCGTATAGGCTCCCATCAGCAGGTTCTCGCGCACGCTCATGTCGCCGAACAACCGCCGCGCCTCGGGCACGGCCGCGATCCCGCGCCGCACGCGCTGCGGTGTCGCGAGCGCGGTCACGTCGTCGCCATCGAAGTGCACGACGCCGCGACGCGGCCGCATCAGCCCGAGAATCAGCTTCATCGTCGTCGACTTGCCGCTGGCGTTGCCGCCGAGCAGGCTGACGATCTGCCCGCGGCCGACTTCGACATTCACGTCGAAATGCACCTGCACAGGCCCGTAAAAGGTGTCGAGGTGTTCCAGTTTCAGCAGCGCATCGGTCATGGTCGTGTCGAGTCCGGAAGAAGGTGCGCTCATGCAGCCGCCTGCACGGTGCGCCCGGCGGCCGCGCCACCCGCATGGCGACGTCCGAGATAGGCTTCGATCACGCGTGAATCGCGGCGTACGTCGCGCGGCGCGCCTTCGGCGATCTTCGCGCCGTTGTCGAGCACGATCACGCGGTCGGACACGCGCATTACGAGTTCGAGCTTGTGCTCGATCAGCAGGATCGTCAGGCCGCGCGCCTTCAGCGACTGGATCAGTTGCAGCATCTCGGCGGTCTCGGTCTCGTTCATCCCCGCGGTCGGCTCGTCGAGCAGCAGCAAGCGCGGATGCAGCGCGAGCGCGCGGGCGATCTCCACGCGTCGCCGGTTCGCATACGACAGGCTGTGCGCCGGATGATCGATGCGCGGCGTGAGGCGCTCGCCGAACCCGGCGATGATGTCACGCGCCTCGTCGCGCAGCGCCGCTTCCTCGCGCCGCACCGACGCGGGCCGCACTAGCGCGCGCCACACCTCGGCCGCCGCGCCGAGTCCCGGCCAGCCGGGCCGCGTCGCGCGCAACCGCCCGTGCGCGCCGATCAGCACGTTGTCGAGCACGCTCAGGTTGCCGAACACGCGGCCGTGCTGGAACGTGCGTGCGATTCCGAGCGCGGCGAGCCGTTCCGGCGCCGTGCCCGTGATGTCTCGGCCGTCGAACGTCACATGGCCGGCATCGGGCCGGTCGGCGCCCGCGATCAGGTTGAACAGCGTCGACTTGCCCGCGCCGTTCGGGCCGATCACGCTCAGCAACTCGCCGTCGGCGAGCGTCAGGCTCGCGGCGTCGAGCGCGGTCACGCCGTCGAAGCGGCGCGTCAGGCCCTGCACGTCGAGCAAGGGTCGGTTGGTGGTCATCGCATTGTTCCTCATACCGTGCCGAGCAGGCCTTGCGGCCGAAATCGGACGAGCAGCAGCAGCACGAGGCCATAGATCAGCATCCGGTAGTCCGCCGCCCAGCGGAACAGTTCCGGCAGCCCGATCAGCGCGATCGCGCCGACGACACCGCCGAGCACGTTGCCGAGCCCGCCGAGGATCACCATCGTCAGCGCGAGAATCGACACCTGCGAATCGAAGGTCTGGTGATTGATATAGCTGTACAGGTGCGCGGCGATGCCACCGCTCACGCCGGCCGCGACGCCGCCAACCGCGAACGCGATCGCCTTGTAGCGATTCGGCGCGACGCCGTGCGCGCGTGCGGCGACGTCGTCCTCGCGCACCGCGCGCAACGTGCGGCCGAGATGCGAGCGAAGCAGCCGCACCTGCACGAGCGCGAACACGACCAGCACCGCGAGGGTGAACCAGTATGCGGCGCGCGCGGTGCCCGCCCATGGCAGCGGCGCGATGCCGGTGACGCCGAGCGGGCCGCGCGTGAGGCCGTCCCAGTTCAGGATCACGAGGCTCACCACTTCGCCGATGCCGAGCGTCGCGATGGACACATAGTGCCCGCGCAGCCGGAATGCCGGGTAGACGAGCAGCGTACCGAGCACGGCGGTGATCGCGCCCGCGCACGGTATCGTCACAGCCGGCGACCAGCCGAGATCCGACGACAGCAGTGCCGACGCATACGCGCCGATCACGAGCAGCGCCGCATGCCCGAGCGAGATCTGCCCGACCGTGCCCGCGACGAGCGTGAGGCTCAGCGCGAGCAAGCCATACAGCCAGGCGTTGGTCAACGTCTGCAGCACGTACGGCGACGCGCCGAGCCACGGCAGCACGGCCGCCAGCGCAATCAGCACGACGACGACCGGACGCGGCACACGCGCGGCCTGCGCGGCCGCGAGGAAGGTGCCGGTCATCGGTTCTGGCGGCAGCGCGCGATTCCTGCTGAACAAGCCGTTCGGCCGCCATACGAGAAACAGGATCAGCAGCCCGAACGCGAACAGGTCGCGATAGCTCGTGCCGAACAGCGCAACGCCGTAACTTTCGACGAGACCGAGCAGCAGGCTGCCCGCGATCGCGCCCGGCACGTTGCCGAGCCCGCCGATCAGCAGCGCGACCACGCCCTTCAGCGTCGCCTGGAAGCCCATCGCCGGATCGATGCTGTTGTAGTACATGCCGACCAGCAGGCCGCTGACGCCGCCGAGCGCACATGCGATCGCGAATACCGTCTGGTTCACGCGGTCGACATCGACGCCCATCTGCAGCGCGGCGTCACGATCCTGCGCGGTCGCGCGCACGGCCCAGCCGAGGCGCGTGAAGCGCAGGAAGCCGTATAGCAGCGCAGCCGCCGCGATGCCGATGCCGGCGATCAGCAGGTCGAGCGAGCCGAGCGTCGCGCCGGCGATTCTCAGGTGCCAGTCGGGCAGCGGCGTCGGCACCGCGCGCGGGTCCGCGCCGAACGCGAGTTGCGCGAGCTGGTCGAGAATGAAGCTGATGCCGATCGTCGCGAGCAGCGGCACGATGCGCGCCACGTGGCGCAACGGCCGCAACCCGATCCGCTCGATCCCGATGCCGAGCGCGCCGCAGCCCAGGACCACCGCCGCGAGCGCGACCGGCAGCGGCAATCCGAAGCGCGTCAGGCACAGCCAGCCGATGAAGGCGCCGACCATATAGACCGAGCCGTGCGCGAAGTTGATCAGATGCGACACGCCGAAGATCAGCGCGAGCCCGACCGCGAGCAGCGCGTAGATGTTGCCGACGATGAGGCCGTTGAGCGTGTAGTCGAGCCAGGAAGCCATCACGATGCGTCCGTCATTAGCATGCGGTTCGGGGGCGGGCTCAACGCGCCGCGAGCTGCGGCTTCGCGCCGTCCCACAGCGCCCACTGCCCCTGCTTCACGACGAGATACACGGTGCGTGCGCCCGCGACACGGCGCGTCTGCGAATCGAAGCGCACCTTGCCGAAGATCACGCTCGGCACGTCGCTCACTTTCGCGAAACCGTCGTGCGCGGCCTGCCGCGTCGCGCCGTAGCGGCGCAGCACCTCGGCCGACAGGATCAGCGCATCGTATGCGCGCGCAACGAACGAATCGGGATCGGCATGAAATTTCGCGCGATAGCGCTGCACGAACGCCTGCACCTCCGGGCGCGGCTCGGCCGGGAAGAAGTTCGATTCCGTATAGACGCCGTCGACGGCCGTGCCACCGAGTTCCAGGAACTTCGGCGAATACACGGAGCCAACCGCTGCGATCGGCAGCGTGACGCCCGACGTGCGGGCCTGCCGCACGATCTGCGCACCGTCCGCGTAGTAGGAGATCAGCACGATCGAATCGGGCTTCGACGCGCCGATCCGTACGAGCGTCGAGCGGAAATCCTTTTCCGTCGGCTGGTAGCCTTCGGCCGCGACGACCTGTGCGCCGAGCCCCGTCACCGCCTTCGCGAAGATGTCCTTGCTGGTGCGGCCCCAGTCGGTGTTCAGGTACAGCACCGCGACCCGCTTGAAGCCGAGTTCCTTCACCGCGTAGCGCGCGAGCAGCGGCTGCTCCTCGGCCTGGCTCAGTGCGGTGCTCCACAGATAGTCGCCGCCCTTGGTGAAATCCGGATGCGAGTTCGTGAAGCCGAATTGAATCAGTTGTCCGCGCTGGTAGATCGGCGACGCGGCCATCGACGTCGCGCTGGAGAAGTCGCCGAGCTCGATCACGATGCGCGGATCCGCGACGAATTTCTGCGCGATCGCCACCGCCTGACGCGGGTCGCTGCGGCTGTCCTGGAAGTCGACCGCGAGCGGCCGGCCGTGGATGCCGCCGCTGCCGTTGATCTCGTCGAGCGCGAGGTCGAAGCCGCGCTTCCACTGCTCGCCGTATTGCGCGTCCTGCCCGGTGAGCGGCCCACTCACGCCGATCACCACGGGCTCGCCCGATACGCCCGCCGCGAGCGCGCCGCCCGTCGACAAGCCCCATGCAGCAGCCAGTGCCGCCACCGTGCCCAGCACGCGCCGCCATGCGCCGCGTGCGTCGTTCCCCGAAACGTTCATGCGTCCCCCACCATCGGTCAGTCGAAAAGAGTGAGGGCATGTAACCATCCGGTTCAGGGCGCTCAAACGAAGTTTTGCGCATATCGATATCGCGTGCGGCGCGAAGCAACATGCACTTGCCGTGGTCTCCCGCATATCGCGTGTCGCGCGACGCATCGGCGTGCACCGCAGCGCATTGATTCGATTGATGTTTGCCGCGCGGCGCCGCTTCCGGTCGATCCGCAGGCCCGCATGGCCTGTCGTCGACACGGGTGCGCGCTTCGCATTTTTCGCGCTGTCGATACGAAAAATCATTATATGAATCTCGCATGATGGCACTCCTACAATGCGCAAATCGCATCATCGGAACGCGTCATGGAGTTGCATCAACTCGAAGCCTTTTCCGCGGTCATGTCGACCGGCAGCGTGACCGGCGCGGGTGAACTGCTCGGCCGTTCGCAGCCGGCCGTCACGCGGCAGATCCAGGAACTCGAAGCCGATCTCGGCTATACGCTGTTCGACCGCCACGGCCCCCGCGTCACGCCGACTGGCCGCGCGTTCCTGCTGTACGAGGAAGTCGAACGCTCGCTTGTCGGCCTGCGTGCAATCGAAGCGCGTGCGCGCGCGCTCGGCGACGACACGGCCGAACCCGTTCGCCTCGCGGCGACGCCCTCGCTCGCGGCCACCCTCGTGCCGGCCGCGCTCGCCGCGTTGCCCGACGACGCGCACGCGCCGCACTACCAGCTGCGCAGCGAGTCGGCCGAGCACGTCGTGCACGAAGTGCTCGCCGGCACGGCCGATATCGGCGTCGTCACGCTGCCGATGGCGCATGCGGGGCTCGACGTGCACTGGATCGCACAGACGCCCTGCGTCGCCGTGTTGCCGGCCGGCGATCCGCTCGCGGACAAGCCGCGCATCGCGCTGCGCGATCTCGCACGCCGCCGCATCGTGACGGTCGCGAACCGGCACCGACTGCGCCAGCGGATCGATGCGGCATTCGCGGCCGCACGCGTCGATGCGCGCGTGTTCATCGAAACCAATGCGTCGCTGAATGCGGTGATGGCCGCGCGCGCGGGCGTCGGAATCGGCATCGTCGACCCGGCGATCGGCGTGGCGCTGCCGGTGGACGGCGTCGTCGCACGTCCGCTCGATGTGGACATCCCGTTCGCGTTCGGTGTCGCGACGCCGACCGGCAAGCCGCGCACGGCCGCCGTCGATGCGCTGCTCGACGCGCTGCACCGCACGACGCGCACGCTGCTCGACGACGTGATCTTTCACGACGCATCCGTACATGACGCGTTGTTGCGAGGCGACCGGTTGCGCACCGATCGCCCGCCTCGCGCGACACGCACGGCACGCGCCCCACGCGCACGCCGTACCCGCCCGGAGGCCGCATGACGGCGACGCCCGACACGCACGAGGCACTCGACAGACTCGAAGCCCGCCTCGCCCAGGACCTGCGCTGGCTCGATCTGCCGGCACCATCCTGGGTGCCGCCACGTGACGTCGACGGCACGCGCGTGCTCGACGTCGCGATCGTCGGCGGCGGGATGGCGGGGCTCGCGGCCTCCGCCGAACTGCGCCTGCTCGGCATCGACAACCAATGCGTGATCGACCGCGCGCCGGCCGGCTACGAAGGCCCGTGGGTCACGTTCGCGCGGATGGAGACGCTGCGCTCGCCGAAACAGCTCACCGGCCCCGCGCTCGGCCTGCCCGCGCTGACGTTCCGCGCGTGGTTCGAAGCGCAATACGGCCGCGACGCGTGGGACGCGCTCTACAAGATTCCGCGCACGCAATGGATGGAATACCTGCGCTGGTATCGCCGCGTGCTCGACCTGCCGGTGCGCAACGACACCGCGCTCATGGCGCTGCGTCCGCGCGACGACGGCCTGCTCGCGCTCGACCTGCGCGCGAACGGCCAGGCGCAGACCGTGCTCGCACGGCACGTCGTGCTGGCGACCGGCCGCGACGGGCTCGGCGGCCCGTACGTGCCGCCCGTCGCGCAACGCGCGCCGCGCACGCGCTGGGCCCATTCGTCCGAGCCGATCGATTTCAATTCGCTCGCCGGCAAGCGCGTCGGCGTGGTCGGCGCGGGCGCGTCGGCGTTCGACAATGCAGGCACCGCGCTCGAAGCGGGCGCCGCGCGCGTCGACCTGTTCTTCCGTCGCGCGGACATTCCGCGCATCAACAAGCTGACGGGTATCGGCAGCCCCGGCCTCGTGCACGGCTATGCCGATCTCGACGATGCAACGAAGTGGCGCTTCATGCACTACGCGCTGACATCGCAAACGCCCCCGCCGCGCGACAGCGTGCTGCGCGTGTCGCGGCACGCCGGCGCGCATTTCCACGCAGGCAGCCCGATCGACGCGCTGGTCGAACACGCGGACGGCCTCGACGTCGTCACGCCGCGCGTCCGCACCACGGTCGACTTCCTGATCTTCGCGACGGGCTTTCATTCCGACTGGACGACGCGCACCGAATTCGCGTCGTTCGGGCCGCATGTGCGGCGCTGGAAGGATCGCTATCAACCGGAACCGGGCACGTGGCTCGACGAGCTCGCCGAGTCGCCCGATCTCGGTCCCGCGTTCGCGTTCCAGGAACGCGAGCGCGGTGCCTGCCCGGCCGTCACGCACATCCACTGCTTCAACCATGCGGCAAGCCTGAGCCACGGCAAGCTGTCCGGCGACATCCCCGCGATCAGCGCGGGCGCCGAGCGGCTCGCACGCGGCATCGCGAGCCGGCTGTTCGACGCCGATCGCGACCGCCACTATGACGCGCTCGTCACGTTCGCGACCGCGGAGCTGCAAGGCGACGAATGGCGCGACGCCGACGCATGAACGCCGCCGCGATCCACGACACTCACGACGACTGGAAACCACCACGATGACCGCCCCCCTCCCGCCGGCCGCCGCGCCGGATACGATCGACGCCATCGCCGGCCTGCGCGAAAGCGACGCAGTGGCCATGCTGCGTCGCGCACGCGACAAGGTTCTGCTCCATACGCGGCTCGCCGAAGCCGCGCTGCTCGACGCCGCGCTGCCCGATCTTTCGTTGATCGAACGATTGCATGCGGCACGGTATGTCGCGCAGCGATCGAATGCGCACGCGCTGGCCGCGACCTACCGCGCACGGCTGATCGACGCGGGCGGCACGCCGGACGACATCGCCCGTTCGGATGCCGATGCGTTCGACGCGCTGCCTCGACGCCTCGGCGCGCTCCTCGCGCATGCGCGACGCCTGACGCTCTCGCCCGTCGACGCGCGTCCGTCCGATCTCGATGCGCTGAAGTCGGCCGGGTTCACGACGCCCGCGATCGTCGCGCTCTCGCAGCTCGTCGCGTTCGTCGCGTATCAGCTGCGTGTCGCGGCGGCCGCGCGAGCGTTGCAGGCGCGCGCCGCCCGGGAGGCAGCATGACTACGGCGACTCACGGTTTCACGTCCGACACGCTCGGCTGGCGTGCATGGCTCGACACGGTGCCGCTCGAGAGCGCAACGGCAGAGCAGCTCGCGGTGCTCGAAACGAGCCATCCTCAAGCGAAGACATCCGACTATTACCTGCTGCTCGTGCACCTGCCCGAGATCCTGCGGCAGCGTTCGGGCGTATTCAACGCGATCATGTACGGCCCCGGCGGACTGTCGCGCGCGGAACGCGAGCTGGCGAGCACTGCCGTGTCACGCGTGAACGGCTGCGTATATTGCGCATCGGTGCATGCGCAGCGCTTCACGCAACTTGCGAAGCGCACCGATGCGATCGACCAGGTGTTCGACGATCCGTCGACAGCCGGCACGACCGCGCGCGAACGCGCGATCGTCCGCTACGCGATCGCGCTGACAGAACGGCCCGACACGCTGGATGAAAACGACATCGCCGCGCTCGAGGCGGAAGGGCTTACGCACGAGGAAATTCTCGACCTGTCGCACGCGATCGCGATCTTCGCGTGGGCGAACCGGTTGATGCTGACGCTGGGCGAGCCGGTGTTTCCGGAGCCGGCAACCGGCAGCTGATACGCTGGCGCAGGCAAGCACACGGGCTGACGCGCCGCCGTGCGTCACGCCTTGTGCGTCGACAACAAAATGCTCGTCTCCGTATTCGCGATCCCGTCGATCAACCGGATCGCGCCGAGCACGCGATCGAAATGCTCGAGCGAATCCGCGTGCAGTTCGGCGACCAGATCCCAGCGCCCGTTGGTGCTGTGAATCGACGCGACGTTCGGATGCCCGCGCAGCACCTTCACCACTTCCGCGCCGCGATTGCCCTGCACCGCGATCGACATCAGCGCGCGGATCCGGTGCCGCTCGGCCGCCGGCTTGAGCCGCACCGTGTAGCCGACGATCACGCCGTTCTTCTCCAGCCGCGTCAGCCGGTTCTGCACGGTCGCGCGCGCGACGCGCAACGCCTTCGCGAGGGCAACCACGGGCATCCGCGCGTTGTCGCGCAGCAGCGCGATGAGCTGCCGGTCGACGTCGTCGAGCGTGATCATGAACGGACCTTCCTGTTGAACGTGAGACGGCCGCCAGCGTGCCGGACGGCGCGCATTTCGACCAGCGTGGATTGCACAAACCGCCGGATATGGCCAGCAATCTGCCAAGTCTATCGATAAATCTGCCACTTTTGCCGTCTTTTTGTTGGCTCGACTCACGGAAATAATGACTCCATCGCCTGGCCGCACACGCCGCGACACCGCTTTTGATGGAGCCGGGGCCCGGGCCGACGCGCCTGCCCCGCTCGACCAGGACGCCTGGACACCCGTACCGGCAAAAATTGGAGACAGACCGATGACCCGCTTCCTCGACGTTCCCGCCACCGCCCGACTGATCGCCAGGACGGGCGTCACGCCGTTCCTGCGCGAACTCGTCGACACGCTGCGCGCCGATTACCTGCACTGGGCCGATTTCGACAAGTCGCCGCGCGTCGCGTGCCACTCGCGCGACGGCGTGATCGAGCTGATGCCCGTCGCGAACGCATCGCTGTTCGCGTTCAAGTACGTGAACGGCCACCCCGTCAACGCCGCGCGCGGCATGCACACGGTGATGGCGTTCGGCGCGCTGGCCGAAGTCGACACCGGCTATCCGCTGCTGCTCGCCGAACTCACGCTGACCACCGCGCTGCGCACTGCCGCGACGTCGGTGCTCGCCGCGCAGGCGCTCGCCCGCCCGGACTCGCGCACGATGGCGCTGATCGGCAACGGCGCGCAGAGCGAATTCCAGGCGATCGCGTTCCATACGCTGCTCGGCATCGAGGAAATCCGCGTGTTCGACGTCGACCCGCTCGCGACCGACAAGCTCGTGAAGAACCTCGCCGCCTACCCCGACTTGCGCGTCGTGCGCGCCGCGTCGACCGCCGACGCCGTGCGCGGCGCCGACATCGTGACGACCGTCACCGCCGACAAGGCGTACGCGACGATCGTCACCGCCGACATGATCGAGCCCGGCATGCACCTGAACGCGGTCGGCGGCGATTGCCCGGGCAAGACCGAGCTCGAAGCGGGCGTGCTGCAAGCGGGCCGCGTGTTCGTCGAATTCGAGCCACAGTCGCGCATCGAGGGCGAAATCCAGCAGATGCCGGCCGACTTTCCGGTGACCGAGCTGTGGCGCGTGCTGCAGGGCGAGACGGCCGGCCGCGAACACGCGGGCGAAATCACGGTGTTCGACTCGGTCGGCTTCGCGCTCGAGGACTACTCGGCGCTGCGCTACCTGTACGCGCTCGCGCAGCAGCACAACGCGGGCGTCGAGATCGCGCTGATTCCGCCGGCCGTCGATCCGAAGAACCTGTTCGCGCTGATCGACGATCCGGCCGCGATCGCGCAGGGTCACGCGGCCTTCGTGACCGAAGCCGTCGCCGCATTCGCGCGCTGATCGTCATCCCGGGCGGCGTGCGCGCCGCCCTGCTTCCCGCTTCTCGCCCTCACCGTTCATGAATCTCGTATCGATCCAGGCGCCGGCCGCCGTCGTGATGATCCGGCCGCACCGCTTCCTGCCGAACCCGCAGACCGCGGCCGACAACGCCTTCCAGCGCACGGCCGCCGCCGGGGCGAACGACGCGCCGTCGGTGTCGGCCGCCGCGCGCGACGAAGTCACGGCCGCGGCGCGGACGCTCGCCGACGCAGGCGTGCGCGTGCACGTGTTCGACGACCACGGCGAGCGCGACACGCCCGACTCCGTGTTCCCGAACAACTGGTTCTCGACGCATCCGGGCGGGCATGTCGCGCTGTTTCCGATGTATAGCCCGAACCGCCGCCGCGAGCGACGCGCGGACATCGTCGAGATGCTGAAGGCGGAATACCGCGTGCAGGACGTGATCGACTACTCGGGGCTCGAATACGACGACGTGTTCCTCGAAGGCACCGGCGCGATGGTGCTCGACCACGTCGCGCGGATCGCGTACACCGCGCGTTCGCGCCGCGCCGATCCGGTCGCGCTCGAACGCTTCTGCACGCACTTCAACTTCGAGCCGATCTGCTTCGACACGGCCGACGCGAACGGGAACCCGATCTATCACACGAACGTGATGATGAGCGTCGCAACGGAGTTCGCGATGGTCGGCCTCGACCTGATCGCCGACCGCCGGCGCCGCGACGAAATCGCGCAACGCCTGACCGAAACGGGCCGCACGGTGATCGCGCTCGATCACGCGCAGATCGCGAATTTCGCGGGCAATACGCTGGAATTGTCGGGCAAGGACGGGCGCGTGCTCGCGCTGTCGCGGCGCGCGTTCGACTGCCTCACGCGCGACCAGCGCGCGACGATCGAGCGCTCCGCGCAGCTGCTGCCGCTCGACGTGCCGACGATCGAACTGGCCGGCGGCTCGGTGCGCTGCATGCTCGCGGGCATACACCTCGCGCGGCGGGTAACCGCGCCGGATGTGATCGCCGTGGAATCGGCCGCGTCGCCACGCGAGACGACGCCGCAAACCTGACCGGCAAACTCACGAAGCACGAACGGCTGCCGATGCGATGCAACGGCAGCCGTTTCTTGTTCAAAGCGTATCGAATCGGCGGGCGTCGGCCCACATCGACAACGCAGCAGAATGCTCCGGTATCCGAACGATACCGGAGCCCGCTGCGCCGCTCACCCCGCCAGCAGCTTCAACCCGGCCGGCAGCGTTTCGCCGAACACGCGCGCCGTGTCGGCTTCGTCGAACGCGATCGCCTCGCGCACCATGTCGATCCACGCGGCCGACGCATTCGCGGCCGACAGACGCCGGATCACGGCCTCACGTGTCTCGTCCGGCAAATCGCGTTCGCGGTCGCCCGTCATCCGCGCGATTTGCGCGACCGCGAATGCCGCGGGTTCGACCTGCTTCCAGTCCAGCGCGAACAGCGCGTCGAGCCAGCGATTCGCGACGTCGGCCGGCACGACACTGTGCGCGCTGCCGTAGAACGGCCGCCGCGCACCGATCCGCCCGAGCGCCCACGCGCACAGCGTGCGCTCGGCCGGCTTCTGCAATTGCACGATCAAACGCTCGGCCAGTTCCACCTTGCGCTCGACCGGCAATCGTTCGAGCGACGCGGACAAGCGCGTCATGTCGGCCGGGCCGACCTTGGCCGGGTCGAACGGCAGCTTGCGGCGCTTGTCGTCGGACGGTTCGAGGAACGCGATGGCGTCGCGCACCTGCGTCTGCGCGTCGTCGTCGAGGCCGCCGGCCACGCGCCGCCACAGCGTCCACCACTCGGACCACACCTGCGCGTCGTTCACGTACTGGATCCCGTCGTCGAACAGCGGCCACAGCTGTTCGATGCGCCACGCATCGAGCGGATGGCCGAAACCGGGGCGCAGGCAATAGCCGGCGAGGTTCAGCCACGCGCGTTCGTGATCGGCCGAGCGCCGGCGGCGACGCGCCCGCGCGAGCAACGCGTCGAACAGTTCGCGCGCGAGCGCGACGTCCCACTCGTCGCGCGGGCCGAGCACCTGTTCAAGTTGCGCACGCAACCGTCGCGTGTCCTTCGGCGTGACGTTCGCGGCCTTGCTGCCGAACGAGCGGTCGATCAGCTCGATCGCATGATCGAGACGCGGATGGCGCGCGAGCGCGGTGTCGTCGCCCTGCGCGGGCGCGTCGCCGCGCAACTGGAATTCGAGCCGCCAACGCCGCGACGCGTCGTCGGTCGCGATGCAGTGCATTTCGAGCGTGCCGACTTCGGTCAGCGATGCCGTGAGTTTCACCGGCGTTTCGCGTGCGTCGCTGCCGGCTTGCCGGTCGACGACCGTCGCGATCGGCGGCAACCGCACGAAATCGCCGCCGGCCAGTTCGACGAGGTCGCCGGGCCGGTATGCCGTCTCGGCCACCGTCGACACGAGATGGAAACGCACCGGCTGCCCGAGCTGGAGCGCGAACGTGCGCTCCTCGAGCCGAATCTCGCGGCCCTCTTCCGACCCGCGCGGCAGCAGGCAGACGCCACGCGGGGCCGCGTCGCCGTCACCATCGTCGAGCACGAGGAAATAGCTGCGCGCGGAGCCGCCGCCGATGCGCGGCGCATGCCCCGCCCGCGCAAGGCCGTAGGCCACCGCGCCGCGCGCGACCGCCACGTCCGGATGCGCGTTGTGCAGCACGTCGAGCGGCGCGCCGCGCCATGCGCCGAGCGTCTGCGCGAGGCGGCCGGCGAGCGCGCCCGCGCGAAACACGCCGCCGTTGAGCAGCAGCGTGTCGGGCAGCGGGCCTTCCGCATGACGATTCAGGAACGCGGCGACGTGGCGCGTGACGGCCGGGTCGCTCGCATACGGCAAGCCGAATTCGACGATCGCGGCCCGCGCGCGGCGCGGCAGCTCGCCGGCGTCGACCTGCGGAAAGAAGCCGTCGACGACGATCTGCTCGACTTCCTGCCGCGTCAGCTCGGCCGAACGCGCGCCGCCGACGAGCTTGCTGCCCGCGCCGAGCAGCGTCACGGTGACGGACGCCGGCGCATCGTCGCCGAGCAGCCGCTCCTTCGCCGCGCGGCAGCGTTCGACGAGCTGCGACAGGCTCGCGGCGGACAGCCGCGTGCCGGGCTCGGTCAGCCGCGTCTCGACCAGGCGCGCGAGCGCGAGGTCCATGTTGTCGCCGCCGAGCATCAGGTGATTGCCGACGCCGACGCGCGTGAAGGCCGGTTCGCCGTCGTCGCCCGGCGCAACGTCGACGAGCGTGAGATCGGTCGTGCCGCCGCCGACGTCGCAGATCAGCACGCGGCGCGCGGCGGCAAACGTGTCGCGCAACGTCTCGCGCTGGCCGTACAACCAGTCGTAGAACGCGGCCTGCGGCTCTTCCAGCAACCGCAACGCCGGCAGTTTCGCGCGTTTGGCGGCCTCGACCGTCAACGCGCGCGCGCCGTCGTCGAACGATGCCGGGACCGTCAGGATGACGTCCTGCTTCGCGAGCGGCGCGTCGGGAAAGCGTGCATCCCACGCGGCACGCACGTGCGCGAGATAGCTCGCGCTCGCGTCGACCGGCGACACCTTGTCGACGCCTTCGGCCGCGCCCCACGGCAGGATCGCCGCGAGCCGGTCGACCGATGCGTGCGACAGCCAGCTTTTCGCGCTGGTGACGAGCCGCCCCGGCACCTGCGCGCCGAGCGTGCGCGCATAGCGGCCGATCACGGCCGGCGGCGCACCGGCCGCGGCTGCGCCGGCCGTCGCATCGGACGCCCAGGGCAAGCGCAGCGCGTCCGGCGGGAGTTCGCCCGCCGCCGGGTGATAGCGCACCGACGGCAGCAGCGGCTGCGCGGCCACAGCGCCGGGGCCGACCAGTTGCTCGACGTCGAACACGCGGATCGCGTCGGAGCCGGCCTCGACGTATGCGACGACCGTGTTGCTCGTGCCGAGGTCGATGCCGACCGTATAGCGCTTCATCGCGCTCAGGCGGCGCCGCGCACGTCGAACTCGACCTTCCAGCGCTCGTTCGTGCCGCTCGGGATCGCCTCGAGTTCGAGCGTGCCTGCTTCGGTCACGCGCGCGTGCAGCTTCACCGGCACGACCTCGCCGACCGTGCGCCCTTCGGCAGGCAGCGTCGCCTGGATTTCCTCGAGCTCCTGCAGCTCTTCGGGCGACCAGTAGTCGAGCAACGTGCCGACCTGGTCCTGGCGGCGCACCGACGATCCGAAGAAACGGAACTGCACCGGTTCGCCGACGACGAGGCCGAACTCCTGCGGCGGCAGCGCCGCATCCGAGCCTTCCTCCATCCCGAACGGCGCGACGCACAGCGCCTGCACCGGCGGCTCCAGCCCCGGCACGGCAGGCATCGCCGATTCGATCGCGACGTAGTACGCACGCGCCGTGCCGCCGCGAATACGCACACCGCGGCCGCGCTTCACGTAACCGTAATAAGCCGCGCCGCGCGCGACCGCCAGATCGAGATCCGCGCCTTCGAGCAGGCGCGCGGACGGCGCGCCTTCGGCGGCCAGCCAGCCGTTGAGCGTGTCGAGCACGCGCTGCGTGAGCAGCGTCGACTTGAACACGCCGCCGTTGAACAGCACCGCGGTCGGATGCAGGAAGGTCGCGCCTTGCGGCAGCGTGCGCTGCACGCCGTCGAGCGCGTCGAGCGCCGCGACCTGACGGCCGAGGAACGCCGCGAGATGGCGCGTGATGCCCGCGTCCTGCGCATACGGCAGGCCGAGTTGCGTCAGGCCGACGCGCGCGCGGCTCACCGGACGCGCCGCCGCATCGACTTGCGGGAAGAAGCCTTCGAGGATCGTCTGCGTGAGTTCCGCGCGCGTCAGCTCCGTGCGGATCGAGCCGCCGATCAGCTTCGAGCCGCGGCTCGGCACGACGAGCGGCACCGCGTCGGTCGTCGGGTCGGACAGCAGGGTTTCCTTCGCGGCGCGGCACGCGTAGGTCAGCGCGCGCAGTTGCCACGGATCGGCCTGCGTGCCCTGCTGCGCGAGCTTGCGCGCGACCACGTGCGCGAGCGCGAGGTCCATGTTGTCGCCGCCGAGCAGGATGTGCTCGCCGACCGCCACGCGATGCAGTTCCAGGTTGCCTTCGCGCTCGACCACCGCGATCAGCGACAGGTCGGTGGTGCCGCCGCCGACGTCCACGCACAGGATCAGGTCGCCGACCCGCACCTGCTTGCGCCAGCCGCCTTCGCTTTTCTGGATCCAGCTGTAGAGCGCCGCCTGCGGCTCCTCGAGCAGCGTCATCCGCGAATAGCCGGCGGCACGCGCGGCTTCCGCCGTCAGTTCGCGCGCGGCCGGGTCGAACGACGCGGGGATCGTGACCGTTACGTCCTGGTCGGCGAACGGCGCGTCGGGATGCGCGTGGTCCCACGCTTCGCGCAGGTGGGTCAGGTAGCGGATCGAGCTTTCCAGCGGCGACACGCGCGACACTTCGGGCGGCGCATCGCTCGGCAGGATCGCCGCGCGGCGATCGACGCCCGGGTGGCACAGCCAGCTCTTCGCGCTCGACACGAGCCGGATCGGCGTGCCCGCGCCGCGGGTGCGCGCCATTTCGCCGACCGCGAAGCCGCGCGAGGCCGTCCACGGCAGCGTCAGGTCGCCCTGCGTCAGCTCGCTTTCATGCGGAAGATAGAGGAACGACGGCAGCAGGTCGCGCGACTCCAGCGCGCCCGGCGCGGTCAGCTGCGCGATCGGCAGCACCTGCTGCGTGATCTTTTCGCCGTCGCTCGCGGCGCTGTCGACGTACGACAGCGCGCAATGGGTCGTCCCGAGGTCGATACCGATCGAATAGCGCGGATCGCTCACAGTTCCACCTCCGCCGGTGCGACCACCGATGCGTCGTGGCTGCCCGTCAGCTTCGGCAGGCGCACATCGGCCACGCGCCAGCCGCGATGGCTGACCGTACCCGTGAACGGCGCCGAGCCGACGACGTTGCCCGTCACGCGCACGGCCGTCGCGTCGAAGCCGGCCGGCAGCGTCACGCGGCTGCCTTCGGCTTCGTCGCGCACCGGCACGATCGTGAAATGCTCGCGCAGCGCGGCGCGGCAGCCGTCGTGCACGAGACGTGCGGCGGCGCCGATGTCGGCGTCCGCATAGCCGGCGATGTCTTCCTCGACGAAATCGATGAAGCGCGCATCGCGCTGCAGCAGGCCGAGCAGTTGCAGCGCGGCTTGCGGGCTCGCTTCGCGCAGCTCGGGGGCCGGGGCCTTCGCGGGCGCCGGAGCCGCGGCGGGGGCCGGCGCAACCGGCGCCGGGGCGACCGGTGCCGGCGCGCCGTCGCGCACGCGCAGCACGCCGGCCGCGAACTCGCGGTTGCCGATCACGGAAAAGAACGTGCCGACGGCCAGCGACAGCCGGCCGAAGAAGGACAGGTTGGATTCGGGCATGGGGTCTGGACTCCTGTGGACTCGCGACACGGCGAGCATCTTGCCTGGGCGCCGGGCGGCGGCGTGCGATGGCGCACTGCCGCCGCCCGGCGCGTGATTCGGGCGCGCCCTCTCGGGTGCGGAAAACCCGTATTTTGCCCTGTGGCGGGCGAACCGGGCAGAAGTTGGGGGACAGAACACGGCGGAGCGCGGGTTTCGCGCGGCGCCGGATTGCATCGGACTGCCGGTTATCGGGTGATGGTTGCGATGTTGCGGCGCGTCAGCGCGGCTTGCGGGGGCGCGCCGCCTTCGCCTCGAAATCGCGCGACAGCATGCCGGGCGTGACCTCGCCGAAACGCGCAAGCAGCACCGCTTCGGCCTCCTTCAGCGTGGCCGACAGATTCAAGAGACACGCCCGAGCAGTGCGCTGAAATCGGCGACATGCTTGCCGGCACCGTGTTCGTTGATCGATCGCCGGGCGAGATCGCCGTGTTCGACATGACGGGACTCGCGCTGCAGGACCTGACCGTTGCGTGTTTCCTGTACCGGCAGGCCGTCGAAAACGGCGCGGGACGTTCGATCCCGTGGCCGTGTTGAACGGCACCGGCGTGGTATCTTCCATCGTCATGCGTCTATCCAGAATTTCCGCCATCTCGTTCGATCTCGACGACACGCTGTGGCCGTTCGGCCCCGCCGTCGAACGGGCCGAGGCGTCGCTGCATGCGTGGCTGATCGCGCACGCGCCCGATACCGCGAGCGTCGTGCCCACGTCGCAGGCACTGGGCCAGTTGCGCAACGAATACGAACGCTCGCGGCCGGACCTCGTCAGCGACTTCCGTGCGTTGCGCATCGGCTCGATCCGGCTTGCGCTCGAACGCGCGAACGAAGACGTCACGCTGACCGACCGCGCATACGACGTGTTCTATTCCGCGCGAAACCGGGTCGAGTTCTTCGACGATGCGTTGCCGGCGCTCGCGTGGTTGAGCGCGCGATTTCCGCTGATCGCGGTGACGAACGGCAATGCGGACCTTCAACTGACCGGCGGCGGCGAGTTCTTCCGCGAAACGCTCAGCGCGCGCGCGTTCGGATTCGCGAAACCCGAGCCGGAAATCTTCCATGCGGCCGCCGCGAAGCTCGGCGTGCCCGCGGCGGAGCTGCTCCACGTCGGCGACGACTTTCACCTCGATGTCGTCGGCGCGTTGAATGCGGGGCTTCAAGCGGCCTGGGTGGTGCGTCACGAAGGGCCGGAAGCGGAGCACGCCGCGCATCGTGCTCCGTCCCCGCATCTGACCGTTCGCGACTTGTCAGCGCTGTGTCGTGCGCTCGGCGGCCCCGTCGAAGCGTCATAACCGCAAGCCCGCTAGATCGCGGCCGAATTTGATCACCCCCGTCGGCAGGTCCGACCACTGCTTCACGCCGCCTTGCGCGCGTCCGCGATCCGTTGCGGTGCCTTGGGCCGCGCATACAGCCGCTCGAGATACGCGCGCAATTGCGGGAACGGTTCGATCAGGTGGCATTCGCTCGCCCAGTCGATCAGGTAGACCGTCACGCAATCGGCCACCGTCAACGAGTCGCCGACGATGAATTCGCGCCCTTCGAGATGCTTTTCGAGGATCGCGGCCATCGTCGCGAAATCCTCGCGAGCCAGCTCGATATCGGCCGGCGAGCGCTTTTCCGGCGGATAGATGAACGAATGGCGCGTAATCCGCCACAGCGGCTGTTCGAGCTCCGTCACCGCGAACATCACCCACCGATACGCCTGCGCGCGCAGCGCCAGATCGACGGGCAGCAGCGCCTTCTCTGGATCCTTGTCCGCGAGATACAGCACGATCGCGGCCGACTCGGGAATCACGAGGTCGCCGTCCACGAGCACGGGCACCTTGCCGGCCGGATTGAGGCGCAGGAATTCGGGCCGTTTGTGCTCGCCCTCGAGCAGGTTGACCGACACGAACTCGAAATCCGCGTCCAGTTCCTTGAGCCCCCAGAGCGCGCGTTGCGAGCGCGTGCCGGCGAATCCGTAAAGCTTCATCGCAATGTCTCCTTCGATAATGTCGGGGAAAAATCGCCGCGCACGGGCGACGGCCCATCGGCCGCGACGACCGCGCACGCAGCGCCGCTCACATGCCCGGCACCGCGAGCACGGGCATCACGTCGATCGCGTCGCCCGGGAACAGCGTGAAATGCGGATGGCCTTCGAACAGCGCGGCGGCCGCGTCGTGCGATTCGGCGCGCACGACCGTGAAGCCGCTCATCGCATTGGCGGTGTCCGTCACGCCGCCCTTGCCGATGGTCTTGGTCTTGCCGAGCGGCCCGCCGAGCTCGACGATCGCGTCGCGATGCCGGTCGACCCACGCGTGCCATGCGGCGATCCCCTCGCGCTCCCGCGCACGCCGCTCGTCCTCGGGCAGCGCCATCCACGCCTTCATGGCCGGGCTCTCCTTGCTGCCGAGGAATACCGCGAGATACAACTGCTGTTGCGCACCCATGCTTCCTCCGTCCGATGGCGGGAACGACGGGCTGCCGCTCCTCGTCCTTGACACAATAGGTTGATATCAACACAATTGCAACATGGCACGCAAAGAAGAGCTCCCTTTCGAAACGACGCTGATGGTGCGCGATTGCTGTCTGTGCCTGCACATGCAGCGCGCGGCGCGCAATCTCGCGCGCATCTTCGACGATGTGCTGCGTCCGCTGGATCTCACCAACGGCCAGTTTTCGCTGTTGATGTCGCTGAACCGGCCGCAGCCGGCCGCGATGAAATCGGTCGCGTCATTGCTCGCGATGGACCGCACCACGCTGACCGCCGCGCTCAAGCCGCTCGAGCGGCGCGGGCTGCTCACGATCACGCAGGATCCGGACGACAAGCGCAGCCGCCTGCTCCAACTCACGCCGGCCGGCCATCGGTTGCTGGCCGAAGCGTTCCCGCTGTGGCAGCAAACGCACGCCGACATCGAACGGCCGTTCGCGGCAGGCGAAGTCGATGTGTTGCGCGGGCAGTTGCGCGCGCTGTCGGAGGATCCGGCTACGCGCGGCTGACGCGGCGCGCCATGCGCGTCACTTCCGCCCCTTCTTCGGCATCAGCAGTTGCGCGAACTCCTGCAGGAAACGCACGGGCCCGTGCGCGTGCAGCGCCTGCCCGCTGCTGAGCGCGCCGTCGATGACGGTCGCGAGCCGCAGCGCGTAGGTTTCCGGTTCGTCGATCCGCATCGCGCTGGCCAGCTCCGTCAGCCGGCGCCGCAATTCCTGCTTGTGCGCGACGGCGACCTTGCGGGCCGGATGATTGCCGTCCGCGTACTCGGCGGCGATGTTGATCTGCGGACAGCCGCGATAACCGGGGCGCTCGATGCGCTCGCCGATCCACTGCAGCTGCGCATCCAGTTCCTCGCGCGGCGTGCGCCGGTACTGCGCGGCCACCGCGTCCCAGTGCGCCCAGAAATCCGCATCCTCGCGCAGCAGGAACGCCTCGATCAGGTCGTCCTTCGTCGCGAAGTGCCGATACAGGCTCGTCTTCGCGACGCCCGCCCGCGCGACGATCAGGTCCACGCCGACCGCCCGCGTCCCTTCCTGGTAGAACAGCGCGCTCGCCGTTTGCAGAATGCGTTCGCGCGTATCGGGCGCGCTCCCGTTCGTGTCCGTTCCCTTTTTCATCCAAGCCCGGCCGCCGAGGCCGCCTGTCCCGCGAAAGTGCGTCCGATGATAGCACCCGGAAGTTGACGGCGCTACAGGTCTGTACTATAAAACAGACCGATCTGTATCGGAGCTGATCATGGACGATCGAATGACGGTTGCGGTGTATGGCGCCACGGGTCACACGGGGCGGTTCGTCGTGGCCGAGCTGGAACGGCGCGGCCTCGGCGCGATCCGCATCGGGCGCGATGCCGCGCGCCTCGCGCAAGGCGGCCCCGACGCGCCGCCGTGGCGCGTCGCCCCGATCGATGATCCGGCCGCGCTCGACGCCGCGTTGCGCGGCGCGCACGCGGTGATCAACTGCGCGGGCCCGTACCTCGATACCGCGCTGCCGCTCGCCGATGCGGCGTTGCGGGCAGGCATCCCGTATCTCGACCTGACGGCAGAACAGCCGTCGGTCCAGGCGCTGACCGACCAGCGCGACGCCCGCGCACGCGCCGCCGGCGTGACGCTCGTGCCGGCCGCCGCGTTCTACGGCGGCCTGGCCGACCTGCTCGTCACGGCGATCGTCGAGCCGCGCGAGCCGATCGAGCGCGTCGACGTCGCGACCGGCCTCGACAGCTGGCATCCGACGCGCGGCACGCGCGTGACCGGCGAGCGCAATCATGCGATCCGGCTGATCCGGAAGGACGGCAAGCCGACCGCGGTGCCGTCGACGCCACGTGAACGCAGGTGGCCGTTCCCGTCGCCGCTCGGCGACGTCGACGTCACGCTGCTGCCGTTTTCGGAAGTGATGACACTCGCGCGTCATCTGCGCATCGATACGATCGAGTCCTGGCTCGCGACGCGCGCGCTGCGCGACGTGCGCGATGCCGGCACGCCGCCGCCGCGGCCGGTCGACACGCTCGGCCGCTCCGCGCAGCAATTCGCGATGGACGTGGTCGTCGTGCAGAACGGCAGCACGCATCGCGCGACCGCGTCCGGACGCGACATCTATGCGGTCAGCGCACCGATCATCGTCGAGGCGACGGTCCGCTTGCTGAGCGGCAACGCGTTGACGTCGGGCGGCGTGCGCAGCCTCGGCGAACTGTTCGATGCACGCGATTTCCTCGCGGCGCTCGACACGGTCGCCGTATCGTTCGATAAGAACACCGATCGAAATTTCAACCGGAGGAACGAGCATGAGCCGCAATAACAAGGAGAAAGCCGCGTATTTCCGTTCGCTTCATCGCGCGGGCCAGCCGCTCGCGTTGTTCAACGTGTGGGACGCCGGCAGCGCGCGCACGGTGGCCGACGCGGGCGGCGTCGCGCTGGCGACCGGCAGCTGGTCGGTCGCGGCGGCCAACGGTTTCGTCGACGGCGAGCAGATGCCGAAAGCGCTCGTGATGGAAGTGCTCGCGCGGATCGCGCAGGCGACCGACCTGCCCGTCACCGTCGATCTCGAAAGCGGGTATGGCGAGCGGCTGGAGGATGTCGCGGACACGATCGCGCGCAGCATCGAGGCCGGCGCGATCGGCTGCAATCTCGAGGACAGTTTTCCGGCGACGGGCGAGCTGCGCACCGTCGACGCTGCGGCGGCGCGTCTCGCGGCGGCGCGGCAGGCGGCCGACCGCGCGGAGATCGGCTACTTCATCAACGCGCGCACCGACGTGTTCTTCAAGGCCGCGGCCGACACGCACGACGAGCGTTTGCTCGACGATGTGCTGACGCGCGCGCGTGCGTACGCGGAGGCCGGCGCCGACGGCCTGTTCGTGCCGGGGCTGCAGTCGCCGGCGCTGATTCGCGCGCTGACGGCCGCGTCGCCGCTGCCCGTGAACATCATGCGCGTCGCGCAAACGCCGACGCTGGCCGAACTCGCGTCATACGGCGTCGCGCGCATCAGCCACGGGCCGTACCCTTACCTGCAGGCGATGAAGGCGCTTGCGGCGGTGGTCAGGCAAGGCGGCTGATCGACCGCTGAACATCGCATGAAGCAAACAGCGGGCGCGCCGCAACAAGCAGCGTGCCCGCGCCGGTCGCTTCATCCGGACACGCCGGTTTCTCGACGGCCCGAACAGCAGGCCGATCCACGCTCGCGTCGATCGGCCCGCATGCACCTCACTCGGCCAGCGCCGGCGCCACGCCCACCCGCTTCGGCACGCCGGTCACGATCGTCGCGACCGCCACGGCCAACACCGCGGCCGCGCCCAGGAACACGCCGCCCGCACCGTTCGCGTCGAACACGACGCCGCCTGCCGCCGCGCCCGTCGCGATCGCGAGCTGGATCGCCGCGACGATCAGCCCGCCCGCGCTTTCGGCCTCGTCGGGCACGGTGCGCGTGACCCATGTCGACCATGCGACCGGCACGCCGCCGAACGCCATCCCCCACAACGCGACGAGCACCGCGTCGATCATCGGTGCGCGGCCGAGCGCGACGAGCGCGACGCCGAGCACGACCATCAGCGCGGGCATCCCGATCAGCATCGGCCGCAGTCGATGCTCGAGCACGCGGCCCGCGAGCGACGTGCCGACGAAGTTCGCGATCCCGTAGCCGAGCAGGATCGCCGACAGCCCGTTCACGCCGACGCCCGCGACCTGTTCGAGGAACGGCCGCAGATACGTGAAGAACGCGAAATGCCCGGTGAACACGAGGGTCGTCGCGAACATCCCGAGGCCGACGGTCGGCCGGCGCAGCACGTCGACGAGCGTGCGCAGCCGCGTCGTGCCGCTCGGCGGCATCGACGGCAGCGTCATCACCTGCGACGCGAACGCGAGACCGCCGAGCCCGGCCGCGACCAGGAACACGTTGCGCCAGCCGATCAGGTGCCCGAAATAACTGCCCATCGGCGCGGACGCGATCGTCGCGACCGCCACGCCGCTGAAGATGATCGACAGCGCGCGCGGCACCATCGCCGTCGGCACGAGCCGCATCGCGGTGGCGGTCGCCATCGTCCAGAAACCGCCGAGCGCGACGCCGAGCACGACGCGGCCGATCAGCAGCGTCGTCAGGTTGGGCGCGAACGCAACCGCGAGATTGGACGCGACGAGCAGCACCGAAAACGCGAGCAGCACGCGCCGGCGGTCGATCGTGCGCGTCAGCGCCGAGATCAGCAGACTCGTGACGAGCGCGACCGTCGCGGTGGCCGTGACGGCCTGGCCGGCCACGCCTTCGGTCACGCCGAGGCTGTCGGCCATCGGCGTGAGCAGGCTCGCGGGCAGGAATTCGGCGGTGACGAGACCGAACACGCCCAGCGTCATCGCGAAGACGGCGCCCCAGGCCGGCTCGCGGGGGGCCGCCGTGGTGGCGGCAGAGGAGATTCCTGGATTCATGCGTCGTTCCGGGTCGTATAGGGAAAATACTGATGACGACGTATCCTAAGGAACGGCGGCAGGACGGTCTATGACATACAATCCGTTCTTGTTGATCGATCGTCCGAATTTCGCGATGTCCGAGCCCCTGCTTCCTCCCGTCCCCGACGTGCACGACCTCGTCAGCGAGCTGCTGCTGGGGATGCGCCTGAGCGGCGTGCAGTATCGCCGCATCCAGGTGCCGCGGCCGTTCGGGCTGAGTTTCGGCCATGCGCCGGGCCGCGCGCAGTTCCATTTCGTCGGGCGCGGGCCCGTGCTGCTGCGCGACGCGGACGGCACGACGATGCGCCTCGAAGCGGGCGACGCGATCCTGCTGCCGCACGGCCGCACGCACGCGCTGGTGTCCGATCCGGATGCGCCGTGCCGCGAGATCGGCGGGTTCGAGGTCGCGAAGATCTGCGACACGGTCGCGTCGGTGGGCGCGACGTCGTGCGCCGCGACGGAGCCGGCCGCCGGCGACGCGCTGATCTTCAGCGCGTGCATGGAGCTCGATCTCGGCGGCATGCAGCCGCTCGTCGGGACGATGCCGGAATTCATGCACGTCGGCACGCTGCTCGCGCGCTACCCGGAAATCCGTCCGATGCTCGACGCGATGGAACGCGAATCGTGCTCCGAGCGCGCGGGCTTCGCGGGCATCCTCGCGCGGCTCGCGGACGTGGTCGCCGCGTTCATCGTGCGCGGCTGGGTCGAATGCGGATGCGGCGACGCGACGGGCTGGGTGCAGGCGCTGCGCGAGCCGAAGCTCGGCCGTGCGATCGTCGCGCTGCATCGCGATCCGGGGCGCAACTGGAGCGTCGCGGAACTCGCCGCCGAAGCGGGCGTGTCGCGCTCGGTATTCGCCGAACGCTTTCTCGCGGCCACCGGGATGACGCCGGTGCGTTACCTGACCGAGCTGCGGATGCGGCTCGCCGCGCAGTGGATCGCACGCGAGGGCGAGACGATCGAAGCGGTGGCATACCGGCTCGGCTACGGGTCGCTCGCGGCGTTCAGCCGCGCGTTCAAGCGCGTGGTCGGCAGGCCGCCGGGCGCGGTGCGTGCCGAAGGCGACACGCACGCCAACGTGTGACGTGTAACGCTTCGCGTGCAGCGCGGGGCCAGGCGAACGCCTGCCGAGTCACGCCGGCATCGCTCGATCCGCCGTCGCCCGTGACGCTCGAGCTCAACCGCTGTGCGCGTCGAGCTTGTCCACCAGCGCCGTCGCGCACTCCACGGCCAGTGCCGCGCACTGTTGCGCATCCACCGGCGCGCCGTTCGTCATCGCGCCCTGCACGATCCGGCCCAGCAATTCCTTCGCCAGGTCGGCGATCTCGTGTTCCCGTTCCGTCATGATGTTCCTCCCGTGCGTCGGCAGATGGCGGCGACGCGCTCAATCCCCCTCCCCGCTCAATGCCCTTTCGCCCGCACGACGATCTGCGCCTGCGTGTCGCGTTCGATGCGTTCGAGCGACGCACGCAGCGCCGTGAACTCGTCGGGCGTGCAGACCTGGCGGCCGAATTCGGCCTTCATCCGCCGCGTGACCTGCACGACCCGCGTGGCCGCATCGAATACGTAATGCGACGCGAAGTCGACGAAGCGGTCGTGCACGGCCGCATCGGCGGGCAGGTCGGTCACCGCGACGTCGGCCGGCAGCGTGATCTGGCCGGTCTCCTCGAAACTGCCGCCGATGCACGTCCACGGCTGCGTGCGCACGGGTTCGGCCAGCCAGCCTTCGACCTGTGTCGCGATGCCGCCCGTAAGGCTCGACAGCACGGGCACGGCGGTCGTGCCGTCGGGCCACACGACGTGATCGAGCGTGCCGGCATACGTCACGTCGAACGGGCCGCCGGTCGCGCGGCGATCGCTCGTCGTGATCCGCGCGTGACCGCGCAGCCCGCTTTGCCGCAGGCGTTCGTTCGCGAGCTGCCGGATGCGGTCGGGCGCCGCGCGGCGAAACAGCGTGCGTTCGAGCTCGGCGGTCCAGCCGTCGTCCTCGACGAGCGCGTGAAACCCGGCAGCGCCCGGTTGGGCGGCATCGATCGCCACGCGCGCGGTGCGACGCTTCGGCTGCATGGCGGGCGTGCGCGACAGCACGCCGGTGTCGACGAGCAAAGCCGGCCGATCCATCACGATCGGCGGCAGGTAGCCGAACGCAATGCCGGCCGTCGTGGTGTCGGCGTAGAGGCCGAGATCGGGCAGCCACGTGATCGCGTGATTGATCGCGCCGCCGCCGTAACCGGGCACCGACGGCAGCGTGTACACGGAGCCGAGATTGATCAGCACCGGTTCGCTGCGGATGCCGACCGCCGCGAGCAACGCGCCGAACAGCGCGACGTGGTCCTTGCAGTCGCCGTAGCGGTTGCGCAGGATGTCGGTCACGCGATGCGGCGCGGCGGCCGTCTCGCCGAGAAAGAGCGCGACGTAGCGCACGTTCGCCTGCACCCAGTCGTACAGGATGCGCGCCTTGTCGCGCGGATCGGCGGCGTCGGCGGTGAGCGCGCGTGCGAGCTGCACGACGGCCGGGTCGTTCGCGCCCGGATCGACGGCCGCGTTGCGGTAGCGCGCGGCGAACGCCGCGTAGTCGGGCAGCGTGGACACCACGAGCCGGTCGCCGTAGGTCGGGTAACCGACCGCGCCGCTCTCGATGCGCTCGTACGGGCCGTGCCGGTAGTCGAATTCGTAGCGCGTGCGGCCGTTCGCGGTCACCGGCGGCAGCGCGACGTAGCCGCGCGCGTCCGCGTGCAGCGTCATGTCGGCCGGCACGTCGAAGATCAGCCGCTGGTGCTCCACCGGCTCGCGCGACGGCTCGACGTAGTAGCCGAAGTAACCCGCGTTGACCGGCCTCGTGCGCGACTTGCGGAACGCGATGCGCGTGCCCGAGCCGGCCTCGACGCCCGGAAACACGACGGTGCGCAGCAACCCGTCCTGAAACGTCGGCGCACCGGCCGAGCGCGGCTCCTGGACGTCGCGGATGCCGTCGGGGCCGACCGGATGCGCGACGCCGTCGCGATCGATCGTCTCGGCCGCGAGCAGGTCGACCTTCTCCAGATTCTTGTCGAACCACACGTAGCGCTGCGCGATCTCGTCGATGCCGTTCCCGTTGTTCGCGCGCAATGTCGAATCGTCGTGCTCGTCGAGCGAACCGTCGTGCTGGATCACGAATTCGTGGACATCGCTGACGAGCGTGACGGGCGCTTCGTCGGCCACGTCGTTCGCTCCGTCCACGGTTGGCCCCGCGCCCGGCGTCGCGCCGACGGCGTTCGATGCGCCGAACGCGGCGGCACATGCCAGCATCCAGCCGGCCAGGCCGGCAGAAAAGCGCACCACATCGCACCTCGTCGCGGTTCACGGACAGCACGGTCGCGCAGCGCATACGCGCGACCGCGCCACGCTCGTGTCGAGCCAGTGTGGGCGTCGCATCCGCACGCGTCAAGCCGGTGCGCGCCGACCTACAATGAGACATGGAAGCGTCATCGCGTGCGGCCGCCGGCACCCGCCCGATCGCCGAACGACGGCGATGGATCGCCCGCTCGCGACGAGGAGGCACCATGGAAACCGGGATCGTGGAAGTCGTCGTGCTGCTGGCGTTCGTCGCGCTCGCCGTGCTGTTCTTCATCAAGCGTCCGGGGCGCGACCGGCTGAGGGCCAAATTCCATCATCCGCCGCTGCGGCGGCCCAACCGACCGCATCGGCATCATCAACCCTGACGGCTGCCGCCGGCAGTCGCGCACGCGCTTTCCGCTCCGCCGCTACCCGACGTTCATCGGCAGCAGCACCATCTGCTTGCCCTCGACATGCAGGCGCGCCTGCAACTCGACCGGCGTCTGGTTGTGCAACCACGCGGTCAGGAAATTCACGCGTCGGAAGATCAGCTTGCTCGCGAAGCACACGGCGTTCGGATAGTCATCGAGCGTCGACGACGCGAGGTTCATGAATTCCACGACGGGATTCGTGCCGAACGCGATCCGATAGTCGGCGGCGATGCCGTTGCGGCGACAGTGCGCGACGTAGTATTCGAGCGCTTCGGTGATCGAGTGACGCAGCCGTTCGAGATGTTCGTGCCCGTCGTACGCCTTCGCATCGACCTCACCGACCGCGAGGAAGATCACGTTGCGGAAATGCCCGGGAAACAGCCGGTTGACCCACAGCAGCGCGTGCATGCTCGCGCCGCGATGCTTGCCGACCAGCAGCACGGCCGTCGGTTGCGATGGATCGGGCTTGCCGGGCGCGGTAGCTTCGTCGACTTCCGGCGGCGCCCCCGAGAACAGCGCGTCCTCCTTCGCGAGCTGCGCGCGCGTGTACGCGTAGTGGCGGTTGATCATGAAGCACAGCGCGATCACCGCGCTCGTCACGAGCACCGTGAGCCAGCCGCCGGCCGTGAACTTCTCGACCAGCGTAATGACGAGCACGGTCGCCGTCACGGTCAACCCGAGCGCGGACAGGAAGAAATGCTTGAACCAGCCGCGGTCGCTGCGATGGCGCCACCAATACGTGCATAGCCCGAGCAGCGACATGCTGAACGTGAGGAACACGTTGATGCTGTACAGCACGACGAGCACGTCGACGCTGCCGTGCGTCCACAGCAGGATCAGCAGACTCGACAGGCCGACCACGATGATGCCGTTCTGCCGCACGAGGCGCGTCGACAGGTCGCGGAAATGGCGCGGCACCCAGGAATCCGACGCCATGTTCGACAGCACGGCCGGGCCGTCGAGAAAGCCCGTCTGCGCGCCGACCATCAGCAGCCCGGCCTCGAACGCGAGCACGGCCGCGAGCAGCGCATGCCGCGCGAGCGCCGAGCCGAGCCCGAGATGGTCGATCACGCGGCCGAACACGACCGCGTTGAGCGTCTCGCCTTCGACGGGCCGCGCGTGCCACAACATGTACAGCAGGATGATGCCGCCAGCCGTGAACGCGAGCGACGTCGACATGTACCACATCGTCACCTTGCCGTTCGGCACGCGCGGATCGGCGAGCATGTTCACGTTGTTCGACACGGCCTCGAGGCCCGTATAGGTGCCGCCGCCGAGCGAGAACGCGCGCATCAGCAACGCGAGCATCACGAACACGCCGAGCGACTGCGACATCCCGTGCGCCTCGTGCACCGCATCGGGCACGATCGTCGCAAGGTTGCTGCCATGCACGGCGACGCCATACACGATCAGCCCGAAATGCAGGACAACGAAGCCGATGAAGATCGGCAGCAGCACCATGATCGATTCGCGCATCCCGCGGAAATTGAGCCCCGTCATCAGCAGGATCAGCACGATCTCGGTCGTGAGCTTGAACACCTGCGCACTGACCGGCAGCAGGCTGAAGAACGCGTCGACGCCGCTCGCGAGCGACGTCGCGACGGTCAGCACGTAGTCGACCAGCAGCGCGGCACCCGAGACGAGCCCCGGCTTCGACCCGAGCAGCGACGTCGCGACGCGATAGCCGCCGCCGCCGGTCGGGAACAGCTCGATCACCTGGTTGTAGCCGAGCGCGATGATGAACACGGTCGCCGCGGTCGCGAGCGCAAGAAACAGCGCGAGCGGCGTGTGGTGCGCGAGCGCGAGGAACGCCTCTTCCGGGCCGTAGCACGACGACGACAACCCGTCGGCGCCGAGCCCGACCCAGGCCAGCAACGGCGTCACGGCGATCGCATGGCGCGTGCGCGGATCGAGCGGGTCCAGCGGCTTTCCGATCATTAGCTGCCACATCTTCTGGAATGCGGTCATGGTCCCCTCCCGGAAGCCCCGGCGCAGCGGCGTCATCCTCTAAAGCTAGCCGACGCCCGGCCGCCGCACCAGTCCGCACATTCCATGAGACGCGACCGACGGCACCGCGCCGCTTTCAACGCGTAAGCGACCGGCATGTCGCACCGCCCCACGGGCCGCGTACGCGCGCCGACCGCCCTCACCGCCTCCGCACACCCGGACGCGGGCCCCTTCCCCGCCTTCCTCATCGCCGTCCTCCCGCCGAGCGATCACCTCGATCGCGTCATTCGCATCGTTCGCATGGTCAGCCCGATCCGCACCGAACGCGCTGCCCGCTCGCGTCCCGTTCATGCGTTGTTCCGCGCAATTCGGCTTCTATGCGCGCGCAACAATGGCGGTGCCTCGCGGCCGGCGCCGTCCGGGGGCAGGTTTCCACGACGCCGGCCGCGGCGGTTCTTGAAAACCACATCTCACGAGGACATACCATGCAACTCCAATCCCATCCGGCGTGCCGTCCGTTTTACGAAGCAGGCGAACTCACGCAACTGACCGCGTTCTACGAAGAAGGCCGCAACGTCATGTGGATGATGCTGCGATCGGAGCCGCGGCCGTGCTTCAACCAGCAACTCGTCACCGACATCATCCATCTCGCGCGTGTCGCACGCGACTCGGGCCTGCCGTTCGACTTCTGGGTGACGGGCTCGCTCGTCCCCGAGCTGTTCAACGTCGGCGGCGACCTGAGCTTCTTCGTCGACGCGATCCGCAGCGGCCGCCGCGACCAGCTGATGGCCTACGCGCGCTCGTGCATCGACGGCGTGTTCGAGATCTACACCGGCTTCGGCACCGGGGCGATCTCGATCGCGATGGTCGAGGGCAGCGCGCTGGGCGGCGGCTTCGAGGCCGCCCTCGCGCACCACTACATGCTCGCGCAGAAGGGCGTGAAACTCGGCTTTCCCGAGATCGCGTTCAACCTGTTCCCGGGCATGGGCGGCTATTCGCTGGTCGCGCGCAAGGCGGACCGAGGGCTCGCGGAATCGCTGATCTCGTCCGGCGAGCCGCATGCGGCCGAGTGGTACGAGGATCGCGGTCTGGTCGACCAGACGTTCGACGCGGGCGACGCGTATCTCGCGACGCGCACCTTCATCGACGTGATGAAGCCGAAGCTGAACGGCATCCGCGCGATGCTGCGCGCACGCGAACGCGTGTTCCATCTCACGCGCTCCGAGCTGATGGACATCACCGAACAATGGGTTCACGCGGCGTTCACGATCGAGCCGAAGGATCTCGCGTACATGGAACGTCTGGTGATGCTGCAGAACCGGCGCGTGTCGAAGCTGCGCACGGTGTGATGTGAGCGAAGCGCCGCCGCGAAACCGGCGGCGCCCGTCATGCGGTGGGGCTCAGGCGATCAGCCTGAGCTTTCTCGTTTCCGCGAGCCAGGCCTCGAACGCCTGGGCGGGCATCGGCCGTGCGAAGTAGAACCCTTGCGCGTGATCGACGTTGATCTGCTTCAGGAATTCGGCTTCCGCGTGCGTCTCGACGCCTTCGGCGACCACCGAGAAACTCAGCGCCTTCGCGAGCGACACGACCGAGCGCACCAGCGCCTGCGAGCGCGGGTTGCGGTCGATGCCCGTGATGAAGGTGCGATCGAGCTTGATCGAATCGAGCGGCAGCCGCGACAGTTGCGACAGCGACGAATAGCCGGTGCCGAAATCGTCGAGGTGAATCTCCGCGCCGAGCTGGCGGAACTGCTTCATCAGCTCGTGCGCCGATTCCTCGTCCTCGATGAAGCTGCTTTCGGTGAGCTCGATGTCGACGAGGCTCGGCTTCAGCCCCGCGCCGTCGAGAATCGTCGCGAACTGGTCGACGATGTTCATGTCCTGCAACTGCCGCGCCGACACGTTCACCGCGATCCGCACGCCGAGCCCCTTCGCCTTCCACGCGGCGGCCTGTGCGGCCGCGGTGCGCATCACCCAGCGGCCGAGCGGCGCGATCAGCCCCGACTCCTCCGCGAAACGGATGAACTCGATCGGCGCGACGATTCCGCGATCCGGCGACTGCCAGCGGATCAGCGCCTCGACGCTGTGCACGTCGCCGGTCGCGATGTCGATGACCGGCTGGTAATGCAGCACGAACTGCTCGTCCTCGAGCGCCTTGCGCAGGTTCGTGTCGAGCCACATGTACTTCGCGACCTTCTGGTTCATCTCCAGCGAGAACACGCGGTACGTATGCTTGCCCTCTTCCTTCGCGACGTACATCGCGGTGTCGGCGCTGCGGATCAGCGTTTCGAGCGAATCGCCATGCTGCGGATACATCGCGATGCCGATCGAGCAGCTCGTGTAGACCTCCACCAGCCCGAGGTGGATCGGCGTACGCAGCCGCTCGAGGATGATCTGCGCGGTCGCCTCGAGCAGCGGCCGCGTGCCGTGCTCGAACAGCACCAGGAATTCGTCGCCGCCGAGCCGCGCGAGCGTCGCGCCGGACGGCAGGCAGCCGCCGATGACCGCGGACACGTCCTGCAACAGGCGGTCGCCGGTGATGTGCCCGTAGTGGTCGTTGACGCGCTTGAAGTTGTCGAGATCGAGGAACAGGATGCCGACCTGGCCGCGCACGTCGGTGCGGTCCGCGGCCAGCGCGACACGGATGCGCTCGCTGATGGCATGACGGTTCGGCAAGCCGGTCAGCACGTCGGTATTCGCGAGCTCGGTGAGCCGCTGCTGCGCGTTGCGCTCCTCGGTGACGTCGATGCCCGAGCAGATCAGGAACTGCTCGTCGACGCCGCTGCCGCTCTGCACGAACTTGTTGCGGAACTGGAACAGGCGCGGGCCGTTGACCGTGTTGATGTAGCGCTCGACCGCGAACGAACGGTTGCTCGCGAAAAAGCCGGTGATGTTGGTGCGCGACTGCGCGCCCTGCTCGGGGCTCATGAACAGCTCGAACGCGCTGCGGCCGATCACGTCGACCTCGCGCTTGCCCGTCACTTCCTCGCACAGACGGTTGAAGCGCTGCACCATGCCGTTGCGGTCGAGGATCACGACGAGCGAATTCACTTCGGACACGACCTGCTCGGCGAATGCGAGCCCGTGCGCGAGGTCGCTCGCGACGGAGGCGGCATCGGAATAGGCGGAGGCCGTGCCGGCCCAATTGGCGGTATCGACCTTCCTGCCGACCAGATGGAGGCTGACCGGATCGCCGAACAGCGAGAGTTCGAGCACGAGGTGCGACGTGACGCCGGTGAGCGCGCGGATCCGCGCGGCCTGCTCGCTGGTCAGTGCCACCGCGACATTGGTCAGGCCGCGAACGGCGGCCAGTTCGAGTGCATTGCTGTCGCTGCCGAGACGCCAGCATGGGCTACGCGTACCGAGATGCGCTTCGAGCACGGCGCTATCGTTTTCGTCATCCATGGACACGCCCCGATCCAGAAAAAACGCACAGTGTAGACGGAGCCGAGCGGGCCGCCGCCGATCCCCGGGCGCGCTGCGCGCGTACCCGGCGGGGCAGTCGCGATGACTGTGCCAGCGGCCCTCGTTCCGTACTTGTTTCCAACCAATGCGAACCGGCGTTCGCGCATGTCGCGCGCAGGTTTCCAAGCGAATGATGGAAGCCATCTTATCAAATGACGAAGCGGATTGGCACTCACATTTAGAACGGAGTGTCAAGGAATCGCAACTCGATTGGCACGGAGGATTTTTCGTGATTGGCGGCGCGCACGTGGGCGCGCGCAGCGGCCCTGAGCGGGGCCCGCGGATTCGGCGGTGTGCCTTGCCAGGCGGGCGTTTGCGGGAATCGACGGCACCCGGCAGCGATCTGCCCCCGTCGGATTTATCGCGGGGTCGGATCGTATTGGGCAACACACGGAATGGGGAATTTCCATTTCCATTCACGCCGGAATGCACGACTTTATTCCCATACTCGCCGCAATATCGGGCTAATTAATGCACGCGAATATATCGCTGCGTCGCGCAGGCATTGCGGCGGCATCTGATGGAACCGGTGCGATGATCCGGCCGCGACGCGCGAAAGCCGTCCGGCTTCCGCGCGTTGCATTGCGTAGCGTCGAGCCGCTCAGCCCGCCGCGCCGTAACCGCCGCCGCCCGGCGTTTCGACGACGAACACGTCGCCCGGCGCCATCTGCGCGCGGCCGACGTGCTCGAGCGTCTCGACCGTGCCGTCCGCCCGCTCGATCGTGTTGCGGCCGAGCGCGCCGGCCTCGCCGCCCGCCGCGCCGAACGGCGCATGGATCCGATTGTTCGACAGGATCGACGCGGTCATCGGCTCGAGGAAGCGGATCCGCCGCACCGCGCCGTCGCCGCCGCGCCAGCGCCCGCCGCCGCCTGAACCCGCGCGCAGCCGATGCGAGTCGAGCCGCACCGGGTAGCGCCATTCGAGCACCTCCGGATCGGTCAGCCGCGAGTTCGTCATGTGCGTCTGCACCGCGCCGACGCCCGCGAAACCGTCGCCCGCGCCGCTGCCGCCGGCGATGGTCTCGTAGTACTGGTAGCGATCGTTGCCGAACGTGAAGTTGTTCATCGTTCCCTGGCTCGATGCGACGCAGCCGAGCGCGCCGTACAGCGCGTTGGTGATCGCCGACGACGTCTCGACGTTGCCCGACACGACCGCCGCCGGATACTCCGGGTTCAGCATCGAGCGCGCCGGCACGATCACCGTCAGCGGCTTCAGGCAGCCGGCGTTCAACGGGATGTCGTCGCCGACCAGCGTACGGAACACGTACAGCACCGCGGCCATGCAGACGGCCTTCGGCGCGTTGAAGTTGTTGTCGAGCTGCGCGGACGTGCCGGTGAAGTCGATCTCCGCACGGCGCGCCGCGCGGTCGACGCGGATCGCGACGCGAATCTGCGCGCCGTTGTCGAGCGGATAGCGGTACGCGCCGTCCTGCAGCGCACCGATCACGCGCCGCACCGCCTCTTCCGCGTTGTCCTGCACGTGTCGCATGAACGCGAGCACGACGTCGCGGCCGAACTGCTCGACCATGCGCCGCAGTTCGTCGACGCCCTTCTGGTTCGCCGCGATCTGCGCGCGCAGGTCGGCCATGTTCTGCTCGACGTTGCGCGCCGGATAGCGGCCCGATGCGAGCAGCGCGCGCGTGTCGGCATCGCGCAGCACGCCCGCCGACACGAGCTGCCAGTTGTCGATCAGCACGCCTTCCTCGTCGATGTGCGTCGAATCGGGCGGCATCGAGCCCGGCGTGGTGCCGCCGATGTCCGCGTGGTGGCCGCGCGAGCCGACGTAGAACAGCGGCGCGTCCGAGCCGTCCGCGAACACCGGCGTGATGACGGTCACGTCCGGCAGGTGCGTGCCGCCGTGATACGGATCGTTCAGCATGAACACGTCGCCGTCGCGCATGCGGCCGCGGTTGCGCTCGATCACCGTGCGGATGCTCTCGCCCATCGAGCCCAGGTGCACGGGCATGTGCGGCGCGTTCGCGATCAGGTTGCCGTCGCCGTCGAAGATCGCGCACGAGAAGTCGAGCCGCTCCTTGATGTTGACCGAATACGCGGTGTTCTGCAGCCGCAGCCCCATCTGCTCGGCGATCGACATGAACAGGTTGTTGAAGATCTCGAGCCGTACCGGGTCGGCGTCGGTGCCGAGCGAGCGGCGCGTCGGCAGCGGCGTGGTGCGCGTCAGCACGAGGTTGCCCTGCGCGGTCATCCGCGCGCGCCAGCCGGGTTCGACGACGGTCGTGCCGTTCTTCTCCGCGACGATCGCGGGGCCGTCGATCGCGTCGCCGGCGAGCAGCGTGTCGCGCACGTACAGCGCCGCGTCGTGCCATTCGCCACCCGAATAGAAACGCACGGCGCTGTGCGCGTGCGGCGCCGCGCCCTCGTCGCGCGGCTCGAGCGGTGCGATTTCGACCGGTGCATCGGAGCGGCCGATCGCCTCGACCGATGCGAGTTCGGCGACCAGCGGCGTGCCGGGCATCAGGAACGCGTAGCGTTGCCGGTACGCGGTTTCGAACGCCTGCTGCATCGCCGCGACGCTGCCGGCCGGCACGTCGAGCGCGGAATCCGTGCCCTGGTAGCGCAGGTGCACGCGGCGCTCGGTCGCGATGCGCGCCGGCGGCACGCCCTGTTCGAGCAGCGCGCCGACCGCCTCGTCGGTCAGCCGGTCGAGCGCGGCATTCAGCGCCGGCAACGATTCGTCGGACAACACGGCCTCCACCGCGCGCTCGCGCATCGCGGTCTGGTCGGCAAGCCCCATCCCGTAGGCGGACAGCACGCCCGCGAGCGGATGCGCGAACACCTGCGTCATCCCGAGCGCGTCGGCCACGCCGCACGCGTGCTGGCCGCCCGCGCCGCCGAACGTCGTCAGCACGTAGCGCGACACGTCGTGGCCGCGCTGCACCGAGATCTTCTTGATCGCGTTCGCCATGCTGCCGATCGCGATTTCCAGGAACCCTTCGGCCAGCGCCTCGGGCGTGTCGCGCCGCCCGGTCGCCGCCTGGATCTCGTCGGCGAGCGCCGCGAACTTCGCGGCCACGCCGTCGCGGTCGAGCGGTTCGTCCGCGTGCGGGCCGAATACGCGCGGGAAGTGATCGGGCTGGATCTTGCCGAGCATCACGTTGCAGTCGGTCACCGTCAGCGGGCCGCCGCGCCGATATGCGGCCGGCCCCGGGTTCGCGCCGGCCGATTCGGGCCCGACGCGCAGCCGCGCGCCGTCGAAGCCGAGCACCGAGCCGCCGCCGGCCGCGACCGTGTGGATGCTCATCATCGGCGCGCGCATCCGCACGCCGGCCACCTGCGTCTCGAACACGCGCTCGAATTCGCCGTTGTAGTGCGATACGTCGGTCGAGGTGCCGCCCATGTCGAAGCCGATCACGCGCTCGAAGCCGGCCGCGCGCGCGGCGCGCACCATTCCGACGATGCCGCCGGCCGGGCCGGACAGGATCGCGTCCTTGCCCTGGAACGCATCGGCGCGCGTCAGGCCGCCGCTGCTCTGCATGAACTGCAGGTTCACGCCGGGCATCTCGTGCGCGACCTGCTCGACGTAGCGGCGCAGGATCGGCGACAGGTACGCGTCGACCACGGTCGTGTCGCCGCGCGACACCATCTTCATCAGCGGCGACACCTCGTGCGACACCGACACCTGCGTGAAGCCGATCCGGCGCGCGAGGTCCGCCAGCGCGCGTTCGTGCGCGGTGTAGCGATAGCCGTGGATCAGCACGATGGCCAGCGCCTGCACACCCGAGTCGAATACGCGGCGCAACGCTGCTTCCGCGCGTTGCACGTCGAGCGGCACGACGATGTCGCCGTGCGCACCGACCCGCTCGTCGATTTCGACGACGGTCTCGTACAGCGCATCGGGCAACACGATGTCGAGATCGAACAGGCGCGGGCGGTTCTGGTACGCGATGCGCAGCACGTCGCGAAAGCCGCGCGTCGTCGCGAGCGCGGTGCGTTCGCCCTTGCGTTCGAGCAACGCGTTGGTCGCGACCGTCGTGCCCATCTTCACCATGTCGACGCGTTCGGGCGTGATCGGCTCGCCGTCGGCGAGGCCGAGCAGATGGCGGATGCCGGCCACGGCCGCATCGCGATACTGCTCGGGATTCTCAGACAGCAGCTTGTGCGTGACGAGCGAGCCGTCGGGCCGGCGCGCGACGATGTCGGTGAAGGTGCCGCCGCGGTCGATCCAGAATTGCCAGCGCGCGGCGTCGGAGGAAACGGGGGAAGGTTGTCGGTCAGTCATGGCGATGAACTCGATGCGTCGTTGAAGCGAAGGACGAGCGCCGCCGCACGGCGCGCGTCGCGCGCCGCGTGAGGGCTTCGATGAAAGGGGAGCGGTAAAAAGGCGGCGGGCGGATGCACGCTCAGGCGGCGTCGAGTTCGCGGCCGCGCGTTTCGGGCAGCGTCAGCGCGGCGACGATCACCACGCCGTACGCGGCGACCGCGAAGATGCCGATGCTCATGCCGAGCCCGTACTGCTTCGACAGCGCGCCGATCAGGAACGGAAACAGTGCGCCGATCGCGCGGCCGACGTTGTAGCAGAAGCCTTGCCCCGAGCCGCGCACGCGGGTCGGGAACAGTTCGGTGAGGAACGCGCCCATCCCGGAGAAGATGCCCGACGCGAAGAAACCGAGCGGGAAACCGAGCCACAGCATCGACGCGTTGGTCAGGTTCAGCGACGTGTACGAAAATGCGATCACCATCGAGCCGAGCGCGAACAGGATGAAGTTCGGCTTGCGGCCGAGGCGGTCGGTCAGGTATGCGCTCGTCAGGTAGCCAACCCACGAGCCGAAGATGATCATCGCGAGATAGCCGCCGGTGCCCATTACGGTCAGGTGCCGCTCGGTCTTCAGGAACGTCGGCAGCCAGGTCGTGATCGCGTAGTAGCCGCCTTGCGCGCCGGTCGTCAGCAGCGCCGCGCGCAGCGTCGTCGACAGCAGCTTCGGCGCGAAGATTTCGGTGAGACGCGGCGCGTCGGCCACCTTCGCCTGCGAGGCCTTCTCCTTCTCGTAGACGTCGGGCTCCTTCACGTAGCGGCGGATCACGACCACCAGCAGCGCGGGCGCGAGGCCGACGAGGAACAGCGCGCGCCATGCCTGCTCGGCCGGCAGCACCGAGAACAGCAGCGCATACAGCAGCGCCGACAGCCCCCAGCCGATCGCCCAGCCCGACTGCACGAGGCCGACGGCCTTGCCGCGATCGCGCGCGCGGATCACTTCGCCGATCAGCACCGCGCCGGCCGTCCATTCGCCGCCGAAGCCGAAGCCCATCAGCGCGCGCGCCGCGAGCAGCTGGTGGTAGTTCTGCGCGAGCCCGCACAGCGCGGTGAACACCGCGAACCACAGCACGGTCAGTTGCAGCGTGCGCACGCGGCCGATCCGGTCGGACAGGATCCCGGCGATCCAGCCGCCGAGCGCCGACGCGAGCAGCGTCATCGTGCCGATGAAGCCGGCGTCCGCGAGCGAGATGCCCCAGGTCGCGACGAGCGTCGGGATCACGAACGACAGCATCTGCGTGTCCATCCCGTCGAGCATGTAGCCGACCTTGCAGCTCCAGAACGCGCGGCGCTCGCGCGGTTGCGCGTCCGCATACCATCCGAACAGGCCGTTGCGCGCGGGGCCCGCGGGGTCGGCGGCGGGCGCCGCGAGGGTCTTGCTTTCCATGGTGAAGCTCCTGTCGAAATGTGCGGTCGAAACCGTGCGTGTGGTGTGTGGTGCGTAGTGCGTCGTGCTCGCGATCGTCGGGCCGCGGCTGCGCGCCGCCCTCCGGGCGGGCGGATCGTCTGCGGCGGCGGCGCGCCGCCGCGTCGGGGCCGGATCAGCGACCGCGCGGGCCGCCGCTCCGACCGGGTCAGAACACGGCCAGCGACGCGTTCGTGATGTCGGTCATCAGCATGTAGCCGGGCGTATGCGCGATCGCGAGCGGCAGCTTCGCTTCCATCAGCGCGGTTTGCGGCGTCACGCCGCACGCCCAGAACACCGGCAGCTCGTCGTCGCGCACCGTCACGGCGTCGCCGAAATCGGGGGCGCCGAGATCGGCGATGCCGAGTTCACGCGGATGGCCGATATGGACCGGCGCGCCATGCACGCCCGGAAACCGGCTCGTGATCTGCACCGCGCGGATCGCGTCGGCGCCGCGCAGCGGCCGCATCGACACGACCAGTTGCCCGCCGAAGATCCCCGCGCGGCGATTCGGAATCGACGTGCGATACATCGGCACGTTGCGACCCTCCTCGATGTGGCGCAGCCCGATCCCTTCACGCGCCAGCATGTCCTCGAACGAGAACGAGCAGCCGATCGCGAATACGACGAAATCGTCGCGCCACAGCGCCTCGAGCGATTCGACCCGCTCGGTCAGGCGGCCGTCGCGGTATACGTTGTAGCTCGGCACGTCGGTGCGGATGTCGAGATCCTCGCCGAGCACGTCGAGCCGGAACGCGCCCGGTTCGCCGACGCCCAGCAGCGGGCACGCCTTCGGATTCGCCTGGCAGAAGCGCAGGAAATCGTGCGCGTACGCGTTCGGCAGGATCGCGAGGTTCGCTTGCGCGAACGGGCCGCACTGGCCGGCCGTCGGGCTGCGGAACGCGCCGTTGCGTACGGACTGGCGGAATTCGGAAGGTGTCATGATGGTCGTTGGCGGATCGGTCTGTCGTTGGATGACGGTTGCGTCAGCGGATACGGCGAAGAATAGAAAAGAAAAAATTTTGTCGCCAACGAGTTTTTTTGCGCCGTGTGTATAGAATTCCTTAACGGATCTCGGGGTTTTCCCCGGTCCCGTTCATTTTTTCAGCGGGGCAAGCTGCGCGCCCAACGACTTGCCGACCGCCATGAACACGCGTTTCCTCGAAACCTTCGTCACGCTCGCGAAGCTGCGCAACTTCCGCACGACGGCCGCCGCGCTGCACGCGACGCCGGCCGCGATCTCGCAGCGCCTGAAGGCGCTCGAGGATGAATTGCAGACCGTGCTCGTCGATCGCGACAGCCGCGAGTTCCGGCTCACGCCGAACGGCGAATATCTGCTCGGCTATGCGAAGGCCGTCGTCGAGGCGACGCACGAACTGCAGGCCGCCGCAGCCGGCGAAAGCGCGCTGCGCGGCAAGCTGCGGCTCGGCGTGATCGAGACGGTCGTGCACAGCTGGCTGCCGCATTACCTGCGGCGCCTCGCCGCCGACTATCCGCAACTGGAGATCGACCTGACCGTCGACGTCAGCGTCGTGCTGCAGCGCCGGCTGATGGCCGGCGAGCTTGATCTGATCATTCGCGTGGAGGGCAGCGACGAGGCATCGGTCGTCTGCGACGCGCTCGCGAACTATCCGGTGCGCTGGATCGCGCGTGCCGGGCTGCTCCCGACCGCGCGCACGGGGCTGGCGCGGCAGGTGCTGCGCCAGCCGATCCTGACTTACGGGCGCGGCACCGCGCCCCACCGTGCGCTCGAGGACATCGTGCGCACGCTCGCGCACGCGCATGGCGTGCCGCTGTCGGAGACGCGCATCACCGGCTCGCCGTCGATCTCGGTGATCGTGCAGCTCGTGCGCGACGGCTTCGGCGTGGCGGCGATTCCGGTGCTGTTCGTCGATGCGTTGATCGCCAGCGGCGAGGTCGTCGAGCTACCGCTGCAGCCGTCGCCGCCGTCGATCGTCGTGTCGATGTCGCGGCGGGCGGATGCGCCGAAGTTCGTGCACGGCGCGTCGATCGCGGCGCGGGCTGCGTGTCACGAGTATTGCGAGAAGAGCAACCGGTTGCTGGTCGAGGCGCTTTGAGGTGGTGTGGGAATGCCGGGCGGATCACGCACGGCGCCTGAAGCGCCCGTTCGGCGATCGGCTTACGCCGGCTGCCCCGCACGCGGCTGCGCGAGCTTGCCGTCGCCATACTCGCGCAACACCTGCGAGATCACCACGCGATAGCCGTCCAGCCAGCGCGCCTGCTTCGCCTTCGCTTCCAGATGCGCGGGATGCCGAATCAACTGCTGCAGCGCCGCCTCCGATTCCCAGTAGTAAACGTTCTGGATCAGCCCCGCCTCGGTGTTCTCCCACGTCTCCTCGCCGAGGTAGCCGGGCGTCGCGCGCGCCATGTCGGCGATCTGGCGGTCGAGCCGGTGAAACTCGTCGTCGAATTGCCCTGCGCGGAAAATGAAGGTCGAGGCGTACATGCGCGCTCCATCGGAGACGGTTGAAAGAGCGGCAAGTGTAAGGCACGCGGCGCGCGCCGTTGCAGCAGCGTCCGCACGCATTGCACGCGAGACGATAGTCGTCTACCACGGCCGTCGCACCGAGTCCTGGTAGCGCGTCAGGATGAAATGTGCGACGTCGTCCGAGTGATACGCGGCGACGAGTTGAGCGACCCACGGCTTCGTGCGGTCGGCGTCGCGCACGGTCAGCACGTTCGCATACGGCGAGCGTGCATCCTCGAGATTGATGCTGTCGCGCGCCGGCTGCAGCCCCGCGCGCGCGGCGTCCTCGCTGTCCATCGCGACGAACGCGGCCGAGTCGAGCGCCGCATGCAGCCGGTCACGGTGCAGGGCCACGAATTTCAGCGCAAGCCGGTTGCCCGTCACGTCGCGCAGCGTCGCATGCAGGCCGGCCTTTTCGCGCAGCGTCACGAGCGTGTCGTTCTGCAGCAGCACGAGCGCACGTGTCATTCCGCGCGGATCGGCCGGGATCGCGACCGTCGCACCGCGTTGCAAATCATTCAGACTCCTTAGCTTGCGCGAATAGAGCGCCATCGGCAACGTGACGGTCGGCGCGACAGCGGTCAGTGCATAGCCTTTCGCCGTGCGCGTCGAGGCAAGGCGCTGCGCGTCCTCGAAGCTCGCCGCATCGATCTTGCCGTCCGCGAGCGCGGAATCGATGCGCGACGCGTCGTCGAATTCGACGACGTCGACACCCAGCCCGCGCCTGGCCGCGACGCGTTTCACCTCGTCGAGGATGTCCGCGTGCACGCCGCGCGTCACGCCGACGCGGATCGTCGACGTGACGGTTTCGGCCGCAACAATCCAGCCCGAATGGGCGACACCGCATACAACGATCAGCGACGCGGCAACGCGATACATCACCCGCTTCATGACGCATCCCTCAGAATCGTGCGGAACCCGATATGCGATGCACCGAGATCCGCTTCCTGCTGTTCGCGCGACGACGCGCGATAGCGCACGCAGTAATCGCGCGAGCACAGGAACGAGCCACCCTTGATCACCATCGGCGTGTCGTGCCGGCGCGTCGGCGGTGCGACAGCCGCCGTGTCGCCGTTCGTGTGCGACTGATGCGGGCCCGTGTATGCGTCCTTGGTCCATTCCCATGCGTTGCCGATCATGTCGTACAGGCGGAAGCCGTTCGCCGCGTAGCAGCCGACCGGCGCCAGCCCCGCGTGGCCGTCCTCGGCCGTATCGAGCACCGGGAACGCGCCCTGCCAGTAGTTCGCGGTCGGCTTGCCCTGCGCGTCGCGCGGCGCCGCGTCGAGCGATGCGTCGTCGCGACCGGCCTTGCCCGCGTATTCCCATTCGGCTTCGGTCGGCAGGTCGCGCCCGAGCCAGCGCGCATACGCGAGCGCGTCGCGCTGCGTGACGAGCGTGACGGGCAGGTTGCCGAGCCCGTCGACGCTGCTGCCGGGGCCGCGCGGCTGCCGCCACGATGCGCCCTTCACCCACGTCCACCACGCAAGATCACGCGCGTTCAACTCGTCGCGCGTCGGCACATGAAACACCGCCGCGCCGCCTTGCTGCTCGGCCTCGGTCACGTAACCGGTCGCCTGCACGAACGCGGCGAACTGCGCGATCGTCACGTCGGTCTGGTCGATCCAGAATCCGCCGACACGGGTCTTGCCGTCACCGGCCGGACGCTCGTCCGCATAGCCGCGCGTGCTGCCGAACACGAACGCGCCGCCGCTCAGGTGCACCATCCCGGCCTTCGGGTCGTCGCGCCACTTCGCCGGCAACCCCGAGTAGCGCTCGCACTGCCGTTCCGAGCCGAGCGGCGCGAGCGTGCGGCCGCGATTCGCGTCGTCGAAGGCGCCGCCGGGTAACGCCGACGGGCTCGCATAGCCGACGGCGAACGCAGCCGCGAACAGCGTGGCCGCGAGCGCCGCGGCGAGTGTCCGGAAGCGGAACTGCATCGTGCCGTCCTCAGTAGTAGCCGCGCGGACGCAGCGGTTCCACCCCGCCGACGTTGCTCATGTAGGTCTTCCATTGGTCGACGAGCGTGCCGATCACCGACGGGTTTTGCGCGGACACGTCAGTCGTCTCGCCGCGGTCCGCCGCGAGGTCGTACAGCTGCCAGTGACCATCGAGCGGCCCGAGCGGCGGCTCGGTCCACAACGCCTTCCAGCGGCCGTCGGCGCTGCGCAGGTACGCTCGGCCGTACGCTTCGTCGCCGAACGGCGTCGTATGCACTTCGCCCGTCGCCGAGCCGGTGAGCACCGGCAGCAGCGACTGCCCCGTCACCGGATAGACGTAGCGGTTGTTGTAGACGACCTTGCCCTTGTTCTGATCGACGCCCGTCAACGTGTTCACGAGCGGCGGCGCCGGCTGCGACGGCGGCGTGACGCCCGCGACCGCGAGGAACGTCGCCGTGTTGTCGGTCACGTGCGTGAACGCACGCAGCGTCGGCAACTGCCGCGTCTGCCCCGGCAGCCGCACGATCGTCGGCGTCGACACGCCGCCTTCGGCCGAATAGCCCTTCGTGAGCCGGAACGGCGTCGCGCTCACTTCGGCCCAGCGCAGCCCGTATTGCAGCCGTTGCGCGTTCTGCTTGCCGTTGTCGGTGCCGAGCGTCGAATAGACCGGGTCCTGCCCGTTCGCGGTGTCGGTCGCCGTCGGGTCCGCGCCGGAGTCGATCGGCCAGCCTTCCGCGCCGTTGTCCGACTGGAACATGATGAACGTGTTGTCGTATTCGCCGATATCCTTCAAGTGCTGGATCAAGAGGCCGATGTTGTAGTCGAGGTTCTCGACCATCCCCGCATAGATCTCCATGTAGCGCGCCTGCGCACGGCGCTCGGCCGGGCTCAGGCTCGACCACAGCTTGTCGACCTTGCCGGTGCCGTAGTCGCTGTAGCCGTCGGCGGCCGAATGCACGGCGCTGATGTACTTCGCCTTCGCGGTGCCGTTGTTCGCCGTGGCCGGCGATGCCGACGTCGTTTCCGGAAGGCCGTCAAATGGCTTGAAGTCGGTCGGGATCAGGCCGAGCGCCTTCTGTCGCGCGATCCGCGCGTTGCGGATCGCGTCGTAGCCGGCGTCGTATACGCCCGCATATTTGTGCAGCCACGGGTCCGGCACCTGCAGCGGCCAGTGCGGCGACGTGTAGGCCGCGTACGCGAAGAACGGCTTGCCGTCCCGCTTGTTCGAATCGATGTACGAGATCAGCTTCTGCGTATAGAAGTCGGTCGAATAGAACACGGCCGGATTGCCGCCCGCGCCGCCCGGTTGTCCGGGCTGGCCCGGCTGCACGTAGCTGCCGTCCTCCGTGTAGTTCGACGAGCCGGCCGGTTCGTGCGCGAAGTGGTTCGTCGCCGCGCCGGCGAGCAGCACGTAGCTGCGCTCGAAGCCCCACTGGTCCGGTGTCTGTCCGCTGCCCGTCGCACTGCCGACGACCCCCGAACCGATGTGCCACTTGCCCGCGATATAAGTGTGATAGCCGGCGTCCTTCAGCAGTTGTGCGAACGATAGCGCGCGATCGTTCAGGTAGCCCTCGTAGCCCGGCAACCCGCGCCGCTCGTCGGTCGGCACGCCCATCGTGCCTTCGCCGACGAGGTGGTGATCGGTTCCGGAAATCAGCATCGCGCGCGTGATCGCGCATACGGTGCCCGTGTGGTGGTTCGACAGGATGCGGCCCGACGCGACGAGCGCGTCGAGGTTCGGTGTACTGATCTCGCCGCCGAATGCGTGAATGTCGGAATAGCCGAGATCGTCGGCCATGATGTACAGGATGTTCGGGCGTTTCGCGGCCTGCGGTGGTGTCGCGGCGGACTGCGACGGCGCATCGCTGTCGACGCCCCCGCACGACGCGAGCGACAACGCGCCGGCAATCGCGGCGCAGACGACACGGAAACGGAAGGCATGCAACGGCGACGCGGACTTTTTCATTTTGTCGAACGCTCGATTACGGATCGGCGATCTTAGCGGCGCCCGCGCGGCGCCCAAAGTCGGATTCGTCACATGCTAACGGGAAGGGGGAATATGCACGCCGGTCCTTGTTTTACGGCTCGCGTCGCAATGCTTGCGTTGCATCAGCCGCGTCCGCCGAGGCTGCCGCCGCCGTCCACCGCGAGCACCTGCCCCATGACGACCGCCGCATCGTCGAACAGCAGGAACGCGATGGCGGCGGCCATGTCGTGCGGCGTGGCTACGTAACGTGAACGCTGCGCGGCGGCACGCGCTCGCCGTCCGCGTCGTCCGCGTCGTCCGCGTCGTCCGACGCCAGCATGCGCGGAATCTCGTCAACGAGCGCATCGACGACGACGCGCACCTTCATCGGCACGTTGCGCGACGCCGGGCGCACCGCGAACACTTCGGCGCCCGACACGCTGTCGCTGTCCATCACGAGCGTGAGGCGGCCATCGCGCACGTACGGCGCCATCAGCCAGCACGGCAGCCACGCGAGGCCCGCGCCGGCTGCCGCCGCGTCGGCGATCGCCTGCAGGTCGTCGAATCGCAGGCGGCCGGCCGGGCGATGGTCGTGCACCGCGCCGTCCGCGCCGATGATCCGCCACGGCGTCGGCTGCCCGCCGCGCGAATACGCGATGCCGACGTGCGACGCGAGCTCGTCGGATCCCGTCGGCCGGCCATGACGTTCGAGATACGCCGGCGATGCGCAAATGCCCATCCTCTGTACGCCAAGCCGCCGCCCGACGAGCGTGCTCGTATCCGCAAGCTCGCCGATGCGCACCGCGATGTCGAAGCCGTCGTTGACCAGGTCGGCCAGGCGATCGCTGAACGACACGTCGATTTCAAGCCGCGGATGACGCTCGACGAGGCGCCGCACGACGGGCGCCACGCATTGCCGGCCGAACAGCACGGGCACGCTGATCCGCACGCGCCCGGTCGGCTCGCGCCGGCCCGCGTCGAGCGCGGCCTCCGTCTCGCCGAGTTCGGCCAGCAACCGCCGGCACTGCTCGTAATAGACGAGCCCTTCGTCGGTCAGGCCGAGCTGGCGCGTCGTGCGCTGCAAGAGCCGCGCGCCGAGCCGCTGTTCGAGCCGCGCGACGATCTTCGCCACGGCCGAGCGCGTCATGCCGAGGCGCAGCGCCGCCGCCGCGAAGCTGCCCGACTCCACGACGTCGACGAATTCGACGATGCCTCTCAATCGCTCGTCCATGCAGTTCCGCTCCGATGGAATGACAGGTTTGCGTCCGTGCCGGCGACAATCGTTGGCCGAATTCTCGCCAATGTGTCCCGTTGCGCAACACTATGATAGTCCGGTCCATCTCGAAAAAGGAGCCGACATGCACGCATGGCAAATCAAACCGGGGGACGGCATTGCCGGGCTCCGGCGCATCGATGCGACGCTTCGCCCGGTCGGGCCGACCGACGTCGTCGTGAAAATCCACTCGGCAGGACTGAACTACCGCGACCTGATGTTCGCGCGCGGCGACTATCTCGGCATCGGCAAGGACGCGCTGATTCCTGTCGCCGACGGCGCCGGCGAAGTCGTCGAAACCGGCCGCGACGTCACGCGGTTCAAGCCGGGCGATCGCGTGATCAACACGTATTTCCCGCACTGGATCGACGGGCCGCCCACGCCGCAGAAAGTCTCGGGGTCGCCCGGCTCGCATTTCGACGGCGTGCTCGCCGAACGCTTCGTCTCCGACGAAACCGCGCTCGTCGGGATTCCTGCGCATCTCGACTACGACGAAGCGGCAACGCTGTCGTGCGCGGGCATCACCGCGTGGAATGCGCTGTTCGTCGACGGCGGGCTGAGACCGGGCGCGACGGTCGTGCTGCTCGGCACGGGCGGTGTATCGATCATCGCGCTGCAGCTTGCGCATGCGGCCGGACTGCGCACGATCGTGACCTCGTCGAGCGATGCCAAGCTCGAACGCGCCCGCGCACTCGGTGCGGACGCAACGATCAACTACCGCACGACGCCCGAATGGCAGCATGAAGTGCTGCGGCTCACCGACGGTGCGGGCGCGGACCTCGTCATCGAAGTCGGCGGACGCGATACGCTCGCGCGCTCGGTCGCCGCGACGAAGCTGGGCGGCATCGTATCGGTCATCGGCGGCCTCAGCAGCTTCGGCGGCCCCGAACTCGGGCTGCTGTCGCTGATCGGCGGCATTCGGAAACTGCATGGCCTCATGGTCGGCAGCCGCGCGATGCTCGACGACGTCGTGCGGCTCGTCGATGCGAAACGGATCAAGCCGGTGGTCGATCGCGTGTTCGGTTTCGACGAGGCGCCGCAAGCGTATGCATACCTGCAGTCGGGCCAGCATTTCGGCAAGGTCGTGATTCGCGTCGCGTCGTAACGGATGAAGGCGGCGCACGCCGCCGTCTCCTCGCTGCCGTCTCTACATCGCACTCTTCCGCGCCGGTACCCGCATCCGCGTACCGCACTCCTCCGCGTCGTCGACGCTCCCATAGCGCATCCACGCAAATACATTTCGGAATCCGTTATTGGATCGCGCCGTCCCGCGTTTTTATACTCGTCAGCACTCTCCATCAAAGAGTGCCAGCCAATTTCGACGTAACAGAACAGGACGGACAGATGAGCCTACGCCCCTTGCACGACCGGGTCATCGTGAAGCGACTCGACCAGGAAACCACCACCGCCTCGGGCATCGTGATCCCCGACAGCGCCGCGGAAAAGCCCGACCAGGGCGAAGTGATCGCCGTCGGCCCCGGCCGCAAGGACGCGGACGGCCAGCGCATCGTGCCCGACCTGCAGGTCGGCGAACGCGTGCTGTTCGGCAAGTACGCAGGCCAGGCCGTCAAGGTGGACGGCAACGAATTCCTCGTACTGCGCGAGGAAGACATCGTCGCGGTCGTCAGTCAATAACGGAGTGCAATCATGGCAGCGAAGGAAATCATTTTCAGCGACGTCGCCCGTGCGAAGCTGACCGAAGGCGTCAACATCCTCGCCAATGCGGTGAAGGTCACGCTCGGGCCGAAAGGCCGCAACGTCGTGCTCGAACGCAGCTTCGGCGCACCCGTCGTCACGAAGGACGGCGTGTCGGTCGCAAAGGAAATCGAACTCGCGGACAAGCTGCAGAACGTCGGCGCGCAGCTCGTGAAGGAAGTCGCGTCGCGCACCAGCGACGCGGCCGGCGACGGCACGACGACGGCCACCGTGCTCGCGCAGGCGATCGTGCGCGAAGGCCAGAAATACGTCGCGGCCGGGCTCAATCCGCTCGACCTGAAGCGTGGGATCGACAAGGCGGTGGCATCGGCCGTCGACGAGCTGAAGAAGATCAGCAAGCCGACCACCACCAGCAAGGAAATCGCGCAGGTCGCGACGATCTCCGCGAACGGCGAGGAATCGATCGGCCAGCGCATCGCCGAGGCGATCGACCGTGTCGGCAAGGAAGGCGTGATCACCGTGGAGGACGGCAAGTCGCTCGCCGACGAGCTCGACGTCGTCGAAGGATTGCAGTTCGATCGCGGCTACCTGTCGCCGTATTTCATCAACAACGCCGACAAGCAGATCGCCGAAATCGAGAACCCGTACATCCTGCTGCACGACAAGAAGATCTCGAACATCCGCGACCTGCTGCCGGTGCTCGAACAGGTCGCGAAGTCGGGCCGGCCGCTGCTGATCATCGCGGAAGACGTCGAAGGCGAAGCGCTCGCGACGCTGGTCGTGAACAACATCCGCGGCATCCTGAAGACGGTCGCGGTCAAGGCGCCGGGCTTCGGAGATCGTCGCAAGGCGCTGCTGGAAGACATCGCGATCCTGACCGGCGGCCAGGTCGTCGCCGAGGAGACGGGCCTCACGCTCGAGAAGGCGACGCTCGCCGAGCTCGGCCAGGCGAAGCGCATCGAGGTCGGCAAGGAAAACACGACCGTGATCGACGGCGCGGGCGATGCGAAGAACATCGAGGCGCGCGTGAGGCAGATCCGCGTGCAGATCGAGGAAGCGACCTCCGACTACGACCGTGAAAAGCTGCAGGAACGCGTGGCCAAGCTCGCGGGCGGCGTCGCGGTGATCAAGGTCGGCGGCGCGACCGAGATCGAGGTGAAGGAGAAGAAGGATCGTGTCGACGATGCGCTGCACGCGACGCGCGCGGCTGTCGAGGAAGGCATCGTGCCGGGCGGCGGCGTCGCGCTGATTCGCGTGCGGCAGGCGATCCGCGCACTCAAGGGCGCGAACGCCGACCAGGACGCGGGCATCAAGATCGTGCTGCGCGCGCTCGAGGAACCGCTGCGCCAGATCGTCACGAACGCGGGCGAGGAAGCGAGCGTGGTCGTCGCGAAAGTCGCGGAGGGCTCGGGCAACTTCGGCTACAACGCGCAGACCGGTGAATACGGCGACCTCGTCGAATCGGGCGTGCTCGATCCGACCAAGGTCACGCGCACCGCGCTGCAGAACGCGGCGTCGGTCGCGGGGCTGTTGCTGACGACCGATGCGACCGTGTTCGAAGCGCCGAAGGATGCGGCGCCGACTGCGGTGCCGGGTGGTCCGGGCGCAGGCGGTCCGGGGTTCGATTTCTGACGCCGGCAAGCGCGCACGCCCAAGCCGGGCGACCGCGCGCTTCGATCCACGACGCGTGGCGGCACCGGTCGCCACGCGTTTTTTCGTACGCGTCCGCCCCGCGCGCCGTCGTCAGAACATCTGGCGCAGGCCGATCGCGGCCCCGACGTTGTTGGTCCTGCCGATCTGGTCGACCTTGCCGGTGAGCCGGTTGGTGGCGCCCGGGTAGTCGGCCCCGAACGCGCCGTTGCCGCGTGCGAAATCGACCGTGCCGTATACCTCCGTGTGCTTCGACAGCGCATATTCGGCCAGCATGGTCGCCGAGTAATTGATCCCGGAGCCGAGCGTGCCGTCGAGCCGCTCCGCGTTGCGCGCGTGGCCGTAATAGCCGGCCACCGTGATCAGCAGCGGCGCGGTGGCCTGCCAGTTCGCACCGACGTAGAACGTATCGTCGATACGATTCGGGCTGCCGCCGGCGAGCGTGGGCGCACCGGCCTGCTGCATGTTGAAGTCCGTCGTGCCCGTCTTGTCCTGACCGTGCAGCCAGCCGGCCAGCAGGCGCACGGTCGGCGTGACCTGATATGCGCCGCTCACGTGCAGGAAGTTCACCTTCGCGCCGTTGACCGCACTGCCGTTCACGGACGACACCGAGGTCTGCTGGTAGCCGGCGTTGATCGACGCGGGTCCTTGCGCATAGGTCAGCTCGACACCGTACGTGCTGTCGAGGCCCATCGCGCCGGCATGATTGCCGAGCCCGTAGATCGCATCGATGCTGAAGCCGTTGTACGAGAACTTGTACTTCACCGAGTTCGGCACGGTCAGGTAATTGCCGATGCCGTTGTACGCCCAGCTGTCCTGCCAGTAGTCGCCGACGGTCATCGGATCGAACACGTCGCCCATCGTGTCGTACAGCGGGGCGTACTGGTTGCCGAAGGTCAGCGAGCCGTACCGGTCGCTCGACAGGCCGACGTATGCCTGCCGGCTGAACAGCGTGTTCGCGACGTGCAGCTTGCCGTCGCCGAGCTCGAAGCCGTTCTCGAGACGAAAGATCGCCGACAGGCCGCCGCCGAGGTCCTCGCTGCCGCGCAAGCCCCAACGGCTGTGCGTTTCGGGGCCGACCGTCATTCCGATCAGGTCCTTGCCGTCGGGGCCGGCGTTCGTCTGATAACGGATCGCCGTATCGACGAGGCCATACAACGTGACGGAACTCTGCGCAAATGCGGACGACGCCGCTGTCAAGACGAATACCGCGCCGACACCACCGGATACGACGATGCGTTTCATGAAAGGCCTCCCTGAGCGATTGATTTTGTAAGCAGTCCGACAGCATTCGTGTCGGCTTGCCGGTATAGCGCTCGGGAGAATAATCGGTCATATTCGCGGCACCTATTGCTGCTTCCGGATTGGACCTTTCCAATACGCTCAACAATCGCGGAAGCAGCCGTGCGGCGACCGGTAAGTCGCGCCCGCGGTAAGATGAACGCCCCTTCCGTCGCTTTGCCGCCCAAGCCATGTCGACCACCCTCGCCACCCTTTTGCCGCTCGCCGGCGTCCTGTTCCTGAGCGTGGCCAGCCCGGGCCCGAACTTCGTGATCGTCACGTCGACCGCGGTCGCGCAACGCCGCGCCGGCGTGATGACCGGGCTCGGCCTCGCCGCCGCATCGGGCACCTGGGCGGCGATCGCGATCGCCGGCCTCAGCCTGCTCGTGACCCACGTCGCCTGGGTGCACACCGCGCTGCGGCTCGCCGGCGCCACGTACCTGATCTGGCTCGGCCTGAAAATGGTGCTGACCGCGCGCAAGCCGCCCGCGGTTTCCGCGCCGGCCGCGTCCTCCGACTGGCATGCCGCGAAGAAGGGCTACGTGGTCAGCATGACGAACCCGAAATCCGTCGCGTTCTACGGCAGTATCTTCGCGTTGATGGTGCCGGCCCATGCGCCTGCGTGGCTCGATCTCGCGGTCGTCGTGTTGTCGATCGGAATTTCGGGCGCGTGGTACTGCACCATGGCGCTGCTCGCGTCGCACCCGTCGGTGCGCCGGCTGCTGATCCGGCGCAAGGCCGTGCTCGACACGACGGCCGGGCTGCTGCTGATGGGGCTCGGCGGGCGGATGCTGGCCGGGCGCTGAGCGCCGTCACGCGCCGGCATCGCCACAAAAAAGCCGCTTGCGACACCCCGTTGCCGGGAGTCGCAAGCGGCCTTTTCGCATGCCGCGTGTCTCAGCGCCGCGCCGCCAGCCTTCTCACGACGCTCACGAGCGCGTCGACTTCATCGCACGTGTTGTAGAACGCGAGCGACGGCCGTACCGTCGCCTCGAGCCCGAAGCGTCGCAGGATCGGCTGCGCGCAATGATGGCCGGAGCGCACCGCAATGCCCTCTTCGTTCAGCGCCTGCCCGACCTCCTCGGTCTCATAGCCCTTCAGCACGAACGACAGCACGCTCGCCTTGTCGCGCGCGGTGCCCACGAGCCGCACGCCCGGCACCGGCGCGAGCACGCTCGTCGCATACGCGAGCAGGTCGTGCTCGTAGCGCGCGATGTTCTCGATGCCCACGCGGCTCACGTAGTCGAGCGCGGCCCCCAGCCCCACCGCGTCCGCGATGTTGCCGGTGCCGGCTTCGAACCGGTTCGGCGGCGGCTGGAATACCGTGCGCTCGAACGTCACGTCCGCGATCATGTTGCCGCCGCCCTGCCACGGCGGCATGTCGTCGAGGATCGCGCGCTTGCCGTACACGACGCCGATGCCGGTCGGACCGTAGATCTTGTGTCCGGAGAACACGAAGAAATCCGCATCCAGCGCCTGCACGTCGACGCGCATGTGCGAGATCGACTGCGCACCGTCGACGAGCGCCTTCGCGCCCGCGCGATGCGCGAGCTCGACGATCTCCTTCACCGGCACGACCGTGCCGAGCGCATTCGACACCTGCGTGACGGACACGATCTTCGTGCGGTCGTTGAGCAGCTTCCGGTATTCGTCGAGCAGCACCTGCCCCGAATCGTCGACCGGAATCACGCGCAGCTTCGCGCCCTTGAGCGCCGCGAGCTGCTGCCACGGCACGATGTTCGCGTGATGCTCGAGATGCGACACGACGATCTCGTCGCCTTCGCCGACGTTCTGCACGCCCCATGTCTTCGCGATCAGGTTGATCGCCTCGGTGGTGCCGCGCACGAACACGATCTCGTCCGGCGAAGCGGCGCCGATGAAGCGCCGCACGGTGTCCCGCGCATGCTCGTATGCATCCGTCGCGCGGCCCGCCAGTGCATGCGCGGCGCGGTGGATGTTCGAGTTTTCGTGCGCATAGAAATAGGCAAGACGATCGATCACGGCCTGCGGCTTGTGCGTCGTCGCGGCATTGTCGAACCAGACCAGCTGCTTGCCGTTCACGCGTTCCTGCAGGATCGGGAAATCGCGGCGGATCGCGTTCACGTCGAACGGCGGGTGCGCGCCGCGATGCAGGTTGCCCTGCGGCTCGGCGGCATGCGCATCGTCGATGAAGTAACGCGGCACGTCCGCGCCCGATGCACGCGACACCGGCACGTCGCGCTGCACGGCGAGCAGGTCACGCAGCGCATCGTCGCCCGGCAGGCCGAACGCTTCCGGCGAGGCGAGGCCGTTCGACGGCACGACGATGTCCTGCGGCGTCGCCTGCCAGCCCTGCAGCGAGCCGTCGGTGAAGTAATACGGCGACGCGGCCGGCGCAGCCTTCACCGCGCCCTCCGATACCGCCGCATTCGCCTGCGGCACGCCGAGCGCCGCGCCGCCGACGCGCGGTTCGAACGCGGGCGCGATCGACACCGCGTTGTCGGGCAGCCCGTTCTGCGCGGCCGCATGCGGCGCGAGCGCGGGCACGCGATTGCCGAGCGACAGCACGTGCGTCGGCGCGGACGGCGCGAGGTTCGCGCCGGGCGCCTTGCCTTGCGGCAGCGCGAAGCCCGGCACGCCGGTGCCCGTGCCGCCCGGCCCCGCGAGCGGCGAGCCGCCCGGCGCGGGATTGCTCGCCGACGCGAGGATCGGCGCGGCCGCCGGCAACGCCGACGGCACACCGCCGACCGCCCCGCTGCCCGCCGACAGCCCGGGCGCGGTGGCCTGCCCGGGCGGCGTCGCGAAGAACTCGGACGCGAGCCGCGCGAGCGCCGCCGGGTCGGGCAGGCCGGCCGGCAGCGGCGCGTGCGGCAACGCGAGCGCGTCGCTGCCGGCCGAGCCGGGATTAACGGTAGGTGTCGGGATAGTCATGGTACTTGGCGATTTCGACGTCATCGAGGACAGCCAGCGCATCCGGCGAATGGACCGCGAGCGAGCAGTACAGCGAGATCAGGTACGACGCGATCGCCTGGTTGTTGATCCCCATGAAGCGCACCGACAGGCCCGGCCCCTGCTCGCCTGCGACGCCCGGCTGATAGAGGCCGACGACACCCTGGCGCTTGTCGCCGACGCGCAGCAGCAGGATCTTGGTCTTGCCGTCCGCGACGGGCACCTTGTCCGACGGGATCAGCGGAATGCCGCGCCACGTGAGGAACTGCGAGCCGAACAGGCTGACCGTCGGCGGCGGCACGCCTCGCCGCGTGCATTCGCGGCCGAACGCGGCGATCGCGAGCGGGTGCGTGAGGAAGAACGCCGGTTCCTTCCATACCTTGGTCAGCAGTTCGTCGAGGTCGTCCGGCGTCGGCGCGCCCGTCAGCGGGAAAATCCGCTGTTCGTCGGTCACGTTCGCGAGCAGCCCGTAGTCCGGGTTGTTGATCAGCTGGCTTTCCTGCAGCTCCTTGATCGTCTCGATCGTCAGGCGCAGCTGTTCCTTGATCTGGTCATGAGGACTGCTGTAGAGATCGGAGATCCGCGTATGCACGTCGAGCACCGTGCTCACCGCGTTCAGGAAATACTCGCGCGGCTGTTCCTCGTACGGCACGAAAGTCTGCGGCAGCACGCTTTCGTCCTCGAGCTGCGTGCACGCGGCGCGCACGGCTTCCGGGTTCTTCACCTGGTTCAGGCGATAGATGCCGGCCTCGACCGGCACCCACTGCAGCAGATGGGTCAGCCAGCGCGGCGTAATCGTGGAAAGCTGCGGGACGGTCTTGGTAGCGTTCGCTAGTTGGCGGGCGGCGTGATCGCTCAGCGCGGCCGTGCCGCTTGCAACGGTCGACATGTGTGGCTCCGGGTTCTTAAGATGAAAAACGGGATTGCTTATGACGCTTGGTGATTATCGGAAGCACGCACCTGCCGGCTCAACATGCTATAGCCGTCACACGGCACAACCGAACGGGAAGGGAGGCGGGATGCGTCAGGTGACGTACACGCCGGGCAGCAGCGTCGAGATCGACACCTCGAACGCGCGCGCGATCTTGTCGGCGGTGACGATCGATGCAATGGCCTCGCCGCGCTCGATCTCGCCGACGTACGAACGGTTCAGCCCCGCGTGTTCGGCGAGCTGCTCCTGCGACCACGTACGCGCTTCGCGCAGCTTGCGCACGTTGGCCCCGAAGTGCTGGATCAGGTCGCTCATGTCGTCACCTGCGCGTCGGATACCGGCTCGGCCGGCTCGATTCGCGCGTGCGGCGCGGCATTCGCCTCGCTGCGCAGCACGGCCTGCGTGATGTTCGCGCCCGCCGGCACGTCCTGCGTGAGCCACACGTTGCCGCCGATCACCGCGCCGCGGCCGATCGTCACGCGGCCGAGGATCGTTGCGCCCGCATAGATCACGACGTCGTCCTCGACGATCGGATGACGCGCGAGCCCTTTCTCCAGATGGCCGGCCGCATCGCGCGGGAAGCGCTTCGCGCCGAGCGTGACGGCCTGATACACGCGCACGCGCTCGCCGATGATCGCGGTCTCGCCGATCACGACGCCCGTGCCGTGGTCGATGAAGAAGCCGGCGCCGATCCGGGCGCCCGGATGAATGTCGATGCCGGTTTCCGCATGCGCCTGCTCGGCGATGATGCGCGCGAGCAGCGGCAGCCCGAGCCGGTACAGCTCGTGCGCGAGCCGGTGGTGGATCATCGCGAGGATGCCGGGGTAGCACAGCAGCACTTCGTCGACACTGCCCGCCGCCGGATCGCCATGAAATGCGGCCAGCACGTCGCTGTCGAGCAGCCGACGGATGTCGGGCAGCCGTGCCGCGAAGGCCTGAACGGCGGTGGCGGCCGCCTCGTCGATCTGCGCGTCGGCGTTGCGTTGCCGCGCCGCGTAGCGCAGCTCGAGCGTCACCTGCGCGAGCAGCGCATTCAGCGCCGCGTCGAGCGCGTGGGCCACATGGAGGTTTTCGCTCTCCTGCCGCAGGTCGGGCGGCCCGAGCCGCATCGGGAACAGCACGCCCTTCAGCGCGCCGATGATCTGCGCAAGCGCCTCGCGCGCCGGCAGGTCGCGCCCGCCCGGTTCGAGCGAGCGCCGCTGCTTCTCGCGCCACGCGCGGCGCACGGTCTGGAGCGACTGGACGATGCCGTCGATATCGAATGCGGCCATGCTGACTTCTCCCCGTATCGGCCGTGACTCAGTCCTGCGCCCACGGCAGGCCGCGATGGCGCCAGCCGTTGCGGCCGCCGCGATGCTGCTGTTCGTCGAGGTCGCCCTCGAACCCCTCGAGCACGTTGAATACCTGCGTGAAGCCGCCCTTGGCCGCCGCTTCGGCCGCCTGCGCGGACCGGTTGCCGCTGCGGCAGAGCAACAGCACCACCGCATCCTTGCCGGTCTTCGCCTCGAGTTCGCGCACGAAGCGCGGGTTGCGCGTCAGGCTCGTGCCGGTCGCCCACGGCACGTGCAGCGACTCCGGCACGTGGCCGACGAATTTCCGTTCTTCCGCGGTGCGCACGTCGACCAGCAACGCGTCGCCGACGGAAAACAGCGCCCACGCGACTTCCGGCGCCACGCCACCGGCGTACGGCGTGCCCGCCGATGCGGCCGCCGCGCGGGCGTCTTCGAGCGCCTGCTGGGCGGCGGTTCGTTCTTCCAATGCAAACGTCATCACGCTTCCTTGTTCTCGCAGATTCGTATGATCAAAAACGCCGGGAATGCGGCCGGTGCAGCTTGCCTGCTGTCTATAGCCGTCAGCCCCACTATGCGAGCGCGGTCGGGGAAGCAGAACCAATAAAAATTCATTTCCTAATCAGCGGCGCGTGAAATGCAATAGCAGACGCGCGCTATCGGCGAGGGTTCGTGCGGCTTCGTGCGGAGGATGTGGAGCGATGGCCGTTCGATGTCGTGCATCGAAGGTTCTTGAAAGGATCGGCGACTGCGAGGTCGGGAACGATGCAGCATGCGACGCGCGCCGCGCGTTGTCGTTGTGACGGAATCCGAAATGGAATCGCGCGCCGGGTCGAATGGCGCGCTTCGATGGAACGATGGATCGATGAACGACAGCCGACGGGCGTGGCGCATCGTCGATGCACGCCACCCGTCGCCGCATCAACGTACCGGATCGACCGGCACGATCGGCGCGCCGCGCGCCTCGATGTCGCGCCCCGCGAGCAGACACAGATCCTCGCGATGATGCGTGGCGACCACTTGCACGCCCACCGGCACGTCGTTGACGATCCCGGTCGTCACCGCGAGCCCCGGCAGCCCCATCGCCGGCAGCGCCCGCAGCGTGAGCTGCGCTTCCCAGACGCGCTCGAACCCTTCCGGCCCTTGCCGATCGAGATCGTCGGGAAACGGCAGCTCGGACGACACCGGCAACAACAACACCGCATATTCGTCGAGAAAGAGCCGCCATTGCCGCGTCAGCGTCGTACGCCGCACGAGCGCGCGGCTGATCACGTCGGCCGGCAGATCGCGCACCTTGCCGCGCACGGCGGCGATCACCGCGGCCGCGCCCGGGTCGCCGTCGCTCGCCACCGCGTTCGCCAGCGCATCGAATCCGTCGCCGAGCCAGAGCTGCTCCTGCAACAGCGCGGCCTCGCGCATCGGCGGCGTATCGTCGATTTCGTCGACGGTCCAGCCCGCGTCGACGAGCCGTCGCGCGGCATCGCGCAGCGCGGCCTCGACCTCGGGCACGACCTCCAGACCGCGCGGACGCACGCATAGCGCCGCGCGCTTCGGCACCGCGCGGCCGTCGATCGGCACCGGCACGTACCACGGGTCGCGCGGGTCCGGCGCGGCGAATGCACGCAGCGCCAACGCGAGATCGTCGATCGTGCGTGCGATCGGCCCCGTCGTCGACATCAGTTGCGCGCCGATCGCACGCTCCGGCCCTGACGCATTGAATGCCGGCACGCGCCCGAGCGACGGCCGGATGCCATGCACGCCGCACGCATAGGCCGGATAGCGCACCGAGCCGCCGATGTCGGTGCCGAGCGCGATCGGGCCGATCCCGGCGGCCACGGCAGCCGCCGCGCCGCCGCTCGAACCACCCGGCGTCAGCGAACGGTTGCGCGGATTGTACGTATGGCCGTGCACGAGGTTCGACGTGAACCAGCGCAGCGCGAACGTCGGCGAATTGGTGCGGCCGAGCAGCACGGCGCCGGCCTTTCTCAGGTTCGACACCGACGGGCTGTCGGCGCTCGCGATCAGGTTTTCCTGCAACCGCGTGCCGTTGGTCGTCGCGAACGTCGCGACGTCGACGTTGATCTTCACCGTCACGGGCACGCCGGCGAGCGGGCCCGGATCGTCGCCGCGGGCGATCGCGCGATCGACGTCGTCGGCCTGCCGCCGCACCTCGTCGGGACGATGCTCGACCACCGCATTGATCGCCGGGTTCACCGCTTCGAGGCGCGCCAGTGTGGCATCCGCCACTTCCCGCGCGGAGACTTCACGCTGCCGCACACGCTTCGCAATTTCAGTCGCCGACAGTTGCCAGAGTTGCTGCGTCATGACTTCTCCTCGTGAAAGGACATCACAATCACCGACGGCGCCACGTCATCCGCCACGCGGCGCCGCATTCACTCACTGCGCATCCTGCTTCGCACGTTCCGCGGCCGCGATGATCGCGTCGGCCACGGCCTTCGGCTGGCTCAGCATCGCGACGTGGCTGCCGTTCACGCGCGTGACCGTCGCGCCGATCCGCTTCGCCATCGCCTCCTGCAACTTCGGATCGATCATGCGGTCCTGCGTCGCGACGACGAACGACGACGGCTTCGCATGCCACGCGGCCTGCGCGACCTTCTCCGAAATGCAGCCACCGTACCACGGCCCTTGCGTCGCCGCGACGACGCGCTGCTGCGCGGGCGGCAGATCCGGCGCGAAATCCTGCGCGATCGCCTTGTCCGACAGCGTCGCGAAGCCGCCGCCGTCCTTGCGCAGCTCGCCGGCCCACGACGGTGCCGGCAACCCCTGCGTGGCGTCGGCGATCGACTGGCCGTTGTCCGGCGCGAATGCAGCGACGTAGACGAGCGACTTCACCTTGTCGTCGTTGCCGGCGTCGCTGATCACGACACCCGCCCACGAATGGCCGACCAGCACGACGGGGCCCTTCTGTTCGTCGATCGCGCGCTTCGTCGCGGCCGCGTCGTCGGCGAGCGAGCTCAGCGGGTTCTGCACCGACACCACGTGCAGGCCGCGCGCTTCGAGCAGCGGAATCACGCGGTTCCAGCTCGACCCGTCGGCGAATGCGCCGTGCACCAGCACGACGTTCGTGCCTTTCAGGTCTTCCTTCGGCGCGGCCTGCGCCGCGACCGCACCGAACAGCCCGCCGAGCACCGCCGCGGACACCAGAACCCGTTTCGTCAAACCGATCATCTTCATGCTCCTTTCCGTCGTGTCGTTCATCTGAAGTGTTGCCGATGCGGCCGCGCCCGCGTGCGGCAGGCGCGGCAATGCATCACGAATGTGCGTACAGGTCGTCGGCGTCCGTCCGCGCGTTGCGCGCGGCGCGCTGGTCGGCCGCGGCGTAGCGCGCGGCGGCAGGCGCGGACGCGGCAGCCACGTTGTCGTCCTGCGACTTCGACGGGCCGTTCTGGTCGGAGCGCGCGACCCGCTGCGCGGCGGCCACGGCGTTCTGCGCGGCGGCGATATCGTCCGGGTAACGCGCGTCACTGCCGGCCGGGTTGTAGCCGGCCTTCTCGAGCCGGATGAGGTCGGCGCGCACGTCGGCACGCGTGAGGCCGTGGCCGGTATCGGCGAACGACAATGCGGGGATCGAAGCGAGCACGGCGACTGCGAGGATTCGAGCGGCTTTCATGAGATTTCTCCTTGGCGGAAGTTGGGGGTATCGATCACTCGGCGTCCGTTGCGACCGTCTCGCACCGAACGTTTGCTGCATGTCGACAGTAGAACCCGCTCACGTATCCGGCATGTTTCCGAAACAGGGGCGTTCTGCAATCCGATGTTTCCGCAGCAGTTCCCGATACAGTGCGATACAAATCCGGTAACCCGCACACCGCGCGCCTGCGCCCGCATCCCAACGTGAAAAAAGGCGTGCCTCGCGCGGCACGCCTTTCCGTCAAACCGGTCCCGTCAGCTCACATCAGGGCGCAAGCCGCGTGAACACGAAATCGTGATTCTTCACGCGCGCCTGATGACACGCGAAGCAGGTCTGGTGCTGACCGATATCGGCGGGCACGCCGTTGATGAAGCGCCCGAAACCCCAGCCGCCCGTCGACGCATAACGGCGCGAATCCTTGACCATCACCTGCACGGTCGTCGCCTGGCCGGGCACCGTCGCCGGCGCGAATTCGTCGGACTGCTTGCGTTTGTACGCGAGCTTCACGAGGATCGTGCCGTCCGGAAACGGCAGCGTCGACTGTTCGAGCGCGCGGATCGCGACGGGATTGCCGAGGACCACGCGCAGTTCGTCGAGCGGCGCAGCCTCCTCGGCCGGCGCGACCATTTCCCACTTCCGGTAGCCGGGCGGGATCGTCACGCCGTAGATCGGCGACGCCGCCGGCTTCGGCTGCTCCGCGAACGCGGCCGGACCGCTCGCCAACCACGCGCCCGCCAGCAGCGCGCCCGCGACCAGCGCACGGCGCGCGCCGCGGCGCGATACGATCGTGCCGGCCCGCATCACAGGTGCTCCACTTGCAGGATCGCATCGGCGAATGCCTGCGGCGCTTCCTGCGGCAGGTTGTGGCCGATGCCGCCCGTGATGGTCCGGTGCTGATACTTGCCCGTGAACTTCTTCGCATACGCGGCAGGCTCCGGATGCGGCGCGCCGTTCGCGTCGCCCTCCATCGTGATCGTCGGCACGGTGATGGCCGGGCCGGCGGCGAGCCGCCGCTCGATGTCGTCGTATTGGGCTTCGCCCTGCGCGAGCCCGAGGCGCCAGCGATAGTTGTGGATCACGACGGCCACGTGGTCGGGGTTCTGGAACGATGCGGCGCTGCGCGCGTAGGTCTCGTCGGAGAACTGCCACTTCGGCGACGCGAGCCGCCAGATCAGCTTGTTGAACGCGTCGCGATTCGCCGCGTAGCCGAGCGCGCCGCGCTCGGTCGTGAAGTAGAACTGATACCACCACTGGAATTCCGCCTGCGGCGGCAGCGGCTTGCGGTTCGCCTCCTGGCTGCCGATCAGGTAGCCGCTCACCGAGACCAGCGCCTTCACGCGCTGCGGCCACAGTGCCGCGATGATGTCGGCCGTGCGCGCGCCCCAGTCGTAGCCGCCGAACACCGCGCGATCGATCTTCAGCGCATCCATCAGCGCGACGATGTCGACGGCCGTCACCGCCTGCTGGCCGTTCCGCACGGTGTCGGCCGAGCGGAACGTCGTCGATCCGTAGCCGCGCAGGTACGGCACGATCACGCGATAGCCGGCCGCCGTGAGCAGCGGCGCGACTTCCGCGTAGCTGTAGATGTCGTACGGCCAGCCATGCAGCAGGAACACGACGGGGCCGTTCTTCGGTCCGATATCCGCATACCCGACGTTCAGCACACCGGCGTCGATCTGGTGGATCTTGCCGAGCGAGGCCGCGCCGGCCGTGCGCTTCGGCGTCGACGCATCGGGCGCCGACTGCGCGCGTGCCAGCGAACCGAACCCGAGGTCGGCGAGGCTCAGGCTTGCGAGTGTCGTGCCCAGAATCAGGCGGCGGCGGGTGTTCACGGTATCAGGCATGACGCGTTCTCCATTGTCGATCACTAACGAAGTGGCCCGCGGCACGTGCGGGCGCTCTGGAATCGCTGTTCACGGCGGCGGCGCCTGACATCGCGCCGCCCGTGTGAATCGCTTCACCGGTTTTATATCCGAACCATCCGGATGCTTTGTATCCCAACGTATCCAGGTTCGGGCACGACATACAGCGATTCAAAATTGGCGGCGTAAACGGGCGTTCGCGGTCGGCCGTGCGCAACGCGTCACGCGGGCCGGCATCGCGACCGGCCCGCGTTCTTCCGTCAAGTCCCGCTTACGCGCGACGCAACGGCCGGAACCCGGCACGCACTTCGCGAGCAAACAGTTCCGGCTCCTCCCATGCCGCGAAATGCCCGCCCTTGTCGACTTCGTTGAAGTAGATCAGGTTGTGATAGCTGCGCTCGGCCCAGCTGCGCGGCGCCTGGTAGATCTCGCCGGGGAACACCGTGATCGCCGCCGGCAGCGAGATGTCCACCGCGTTGAAGTTGTTCGAGTGATCCTCCCAGTAGATCTGCGCGGCGGACGTCGCCGTGTCGGTCAGCCAGTACAACGAAATATCGTCGAGAATCTCGTCGCGCGGGATCGAGCGTTCGGGCACGCCGCCGCTGTAGGTCCACTGCGAGATCTTGTCGTACATCCACGCGGCCTGACCCGACGGCGAATCGGCGAGCGCATAGCCGACCGTCTGCGGGCGCGTGACCATCATCGCCGAGTAGCCGCAGTTGTCGCGATAGAACGTCGCGAGCTTCTCGTACGCGGCCTTCTCCTTCGGCGACAGCGACGCCGGTGCCGGCGCGTCGGTCTGGAGCAGCGTCGCGATGTCGGGCGGCACCGTCGCCGGCATGTTCACGTGAATCCCGGCCAGGCCCTGCACGCGCTGCATCGCCATCCGGTGCGAGATCACCGAGCCGCAGTCGCCGCCCTGCGACACGAAGCGCGTATAGCCGAGGCGCGCCATCAGCTCGCCCCATGCGCGCGCGATGTGGTCGGAGCCCCAGCCCGTCTTCGTCGGACGGCCCGAAAAACCGAAACCCGGCAGCGACGGCACGACGACGTGGAACGCATCGTCGGCACTCGCACCGTGTGCGGTCGGATCCGTCAGCGGGCCGATCGCCTTCAGCAGCTCGAAGATCGAACCCGGCCAGCCGTGCGTCATGATCATCGGCATCGCGTTCGCGTGCCGCGAGCGCACGTGGATGAAGTGAATGTCGAGCCCGTCGATTTCGGTGATGAACATCGGGAAACCGTTCAGGCGCGCCTCGCCCTTGCGCCAGTCGTAGTCGGTGCCCCAATAGCGCAGCAGCGCCTGCATGCGCGCGAGCCGCACGCCCTGCGATTCGTCGGCGACGGTCTCGCGGCCCGGCCAGCGCGTCGCGGCAATGCGGCGGCGCAGATCGGCCAGCGCTTCATCGGGGATATGGGCGGTGAACGGACGTATGCCGTCGCCGCCGGTGGCCGCATGCAGCGCGGTGGGCAGCATCGCGGATACGCCGGCGGCCACGGAAGTGGCCAGCAGGTGGCGACGCATCGGGGAAAACTGTGTGGAAGACATCGTTCGGCATCTCCTTTCGTGAAATGGAAAGTGAACATGCCGCGCGGCGGAGCGCGCTTTCGCTTTCATCCGGGCGTGCGCCGGTTGCGCGGCGTTGCCTATTTGAAAGGTCTGACGTATCCCGGATGTGTCTGGTTTGTACGCGTTTGTAGCGGGGGCGCGACCGACGCCGTCAGGGTGCGATCCAGCGCCCCTCGTAGCCGTCGTCGTTCATGTCGAACACCGCGCGACGATGGCCGTCGCGGGCGAGGTCGAGCCAGTCGATGCGCGTCACCGCGACGTGGAGCAGGCAGAAGTTCCGGTAACCGTCGTCGGTGGTCGCCGTGCCCGGGCTTGCGGTGACATGCGCGTCTTTCGGCGATTCGATCGGCGTGCCGGGGCGCAGCGGTGCGCGATACAGCAGCAGCGTATGCGGACGGTTCGATTGCCAGACCGCGCGACGTTGCGCTTCGTCGTCGCAAATCGTCGCAACGCCTTCCGCGCGAATCTGCACGAGCGAATCGAGATCGCTCGCGACGATCGCGATACGCGGATCGCGGCGCAGCTCCACGACCTTCTCCGAGCGCGCATCGGTGTGGAACGACAGCCGACGATCGGCGCGGCTCGCCTGCCGCAGCACGATCGTGCGCACCTTGGGCGCGCCGTCGAGGCCGAGCGTCGCGGCCTGCACCATGGTGAACGGCGAGCGCTGTGCGCCGACGCCGGATTCCAGGCACGACCAGAGGCGGTCGTACGTTTGCGTGAGCGATTCGATGTCGGACATGATGCCCCGGCGATCCTGCGTGGTTCGATCGCGCCAGCTTAACCGTTTCGGCGGCGGGATCCCGTTGCGGGCCCCCGCCGTGCGGTTCAGTTGTAGCCGAGGACGACCGGTGCGGCGTCGCGCGTGTCGGTCGAATCCGCGCCGAAGCGGCCGAGCACGTCGGCGACGTATTGCGGCCCCGCGCTGATCTGCGACGACTTGTGTTCGACGGGACGGATAGCGGCCATGCGCGGCGCTTCGTCCATCCATGCGGTGTCGTTGACGACGATGCTCATGTGTCTCTCCTCCTCACGCGGCCAGCGCCGCACCATACGCGCGCACGAGGCGCGCCACGCCTTCCCGGATCGCGTCGACGTCGGGCGCGGCGAACGACAGCCGCAGCGAAGCGGCGTCGACGTTGTCGGCAAAGAACGCCTTGCCCGGCACGAAGACGACCTTGTTCGCGATCGCCTGTTGCAGCAGCACGTCCGACGACACCGCGCCGATCCGCGCCCACACGAACATCCCGCCTTCGGGACGATGGAACGCGATCGCATCGCCGAAGCCATCGCGCAGCGCGTCGCACATCGCATCGCACTTGCGCTGGTAGGCCGCCGTGATGCGCGGCAGATGACGCTCGAGCGCGCCGTCGGCGAGATACTCGGCGGCGGTGGCTTGCGTCCACGGCGCGCTGCACAGGTCGACCGTCTGCTTCGCGATCACGCAGCGCCGCGCGATTTCGGCCGGCGCGATCGTCCATCCCACGCGCAGCCCCGGCGCGACGATTTTCGACAGGCTCGCGAAGTGCACGATCCAGTCGCGTGCGCCTTCGACTTCGTTCGCGAGCGCGAGCATCGACGGCACCGGTTCGCCCGCGAAACGCAGATCGCCGTAGGGATCGTCCTCGACGATCAAGAAACGGTATTGCACCGCGAGACGCAGCAGCTTCAGGCGGCGTTCGCGCGCGAGCGTCGCACCGGTCGGATTCGCGAAGGTCGGCACCGTATAGAGCAGCTTCGGCTGCACGATCGCGCCGGATGCAAGTTGCGAGGCGAGGCGGTCGACGTCGAGGCCATCGCCGTCGACGGGAATCGTCACGATGCGCGCCTGTTGCAGACGCATCGCCGACAGCGTCGCCGGATACGCCGGTTGTTCGGTCAGCACGACGTCGCCCGGGGCGACCATCACGCGCAGCAGTAGATCGAGGCCCTGTTGCGAGCCGGTCGTGACGAGCAGTTCGGCCGGCGTGCACGTCACGTTGCGGCGCGCCATCAACGCGATCAGTTGCTGCTTCAGTTCGGCCAGGCCGTCGGTCGGGCCGTATTGCAGGCAGCGGACCGGCTGCGCGTACGCGCGTTCGGCAGCCGTGTTCAGGCCGTCGACGTCGAACAGGTCGCTGGCCGGGTAGCCGCCGGCGAACGAAATCATCCCCGGTTCGGAGAGGTACTTGAACAGCTCGCGGATCGGCGAACCGGCGGGATTCTGGAATGAGGGCGTGAACGCGTACATGTCGTCGTGAGCTGGGTGGCGGCGACGGCCGGGATAGCCGACAGGGCCGCCCGCCAAGGCGCTTCTGGCGCAACGGCGGGAATTCGAGCCACGATTGTCGATAGTCATTAACGCCGCGGCAAACGATATCTATGCACTAGGTCTTGCGGTTTGGTCATCAATTGGGAGAGGCAGATGCCGACTGTCCCGGGCGAATGCATGCGGCCGCATCGAACGCGCGGGGGATACCTGAACTGTTCTCGATCCGTTCCGGCGGACGCGTCGGGCACGTGACGCCGACCGCAACCCTGATGGCGCCCGGCGAGTTGCCGCGACGTTTCAGATCTGCAACCTGATGTGCGTTCCGGATGCCCGGGTCGCACCCGATGCGCACACGGTTCGACTAGACCGCCGATTCCCGCCATGGGCGTCGCCGGCGCAGCGTGACGAGCTGTCCGGCACGCATGCGCCCCTTGCGCAGCAACGATCCCGCCATCCGCTCGCCTGCCGCTGCTTCACGGCTGAAACCGATCATCCGGTCTTCGCGGCCGGTGATCAGTCGCGTCGCGATGGACGATCGACCCGATCCGACGGTTCCCGACCGTTTCAAGACCGACACATTTCCCGCGACGACCGGTATCCCGGCCTGCATCGACGTCGCCTCATCGGTCCGAACGCACGCGCCGGCGGGCGTGGCACGCTCCGTGCGTTCACGCCGAAGGCGCCGGACAGCCGTCCCGGCGCTCAATCAAATATTTCGAAAAGTCCGCGTCCGGCACACCGGTAAGACGCTTTTTCGGTGCAGGACGCATCGGGGGACACAATGAAAACAAGCACCACGATCTCGATCGCGGCGTCGCCGGGGATGAACAGCGACGCGGCAACGATCGCACCGCGGCCGATCCGCTGCGCAAGCCGGGCATTCCCGCAAGCATCCGCGCCCGCTCGGAACCCGCGGACGCCTGCACACGCACGACCGCCCCATACCGCCTCTCTCTTCACCGGCATGCGCGTCTGCGTACCGCCGACGATGGGCGGCATGGCGAAACGCGCGCCCTGAGCGGCCCTCTGCATCTCGCCTGAAGGCTCTCGGGCCGTCAGGGTACGCCGCGCCGCCGCCCGCGAAGCCGGGACCTCATGGTCCGTTTCGTCGCATACGAAGCGCCGGCTCACGAAATGTCGTCGATAAAAGTCTTCCACTCGATCATGAATCGGACTGAGAAAAGCCCTTGTTCGGTCATCGCACTTGCGCTTTCGTTGGCCGTTCTGTTCCTGATAACGCATCCTTATACAGGCATTCGGCACGACGCGATCCTGTACACCGCGCAGGCGCTGTATAACGCGCATCCCGAGCATTTCTCGCACGATCTGTTCTTTGAATTCGGTTCTCAGGACAACTGGACGATTTACGGTCGGATCTTCGCGACGCTGATCTCGGCATTCGGGCTCCGCGCCAGCAATCTCGCGTGCCTGATCGCGATCCAGGCGCTCTGGTGGAGCGGCATGTGGCGCCTGGCGAAGAAACTGCTGCCCGCCCCGTGGCACTGGCTTGCGATGTTCCTGGTCGCCTGCATGCCGTCCGATTACGGCGCCGGCCTGGTCTTTTCGTATGACGAAGGATTTCTCACCGCCCGGCTTCCCGCCGAAGCACTCGGCCTGTGGGCGATTGCGTCGATGCTCGAAGGCCGTCATCGCATTGCCATCGTGCTGACGATCGTCGCAACCGCCATTCACCCGCTGATCGGCGGCGCGTCGCTCGTCTTCGTCGTCCTCGGCCGGACGCCACGCGTGAAGTGGTGGCGGCTATTGCCGCTCGCGCTCATGACTTTCGCCGTCGTCGAGATGCCGCCGCTCAAGGTGTTCCACCTCTATCCGTTCGATCCGGAATGGCGGTCGATCGCGCGATACAACGTGCCATTCCTGTTCCCGACGTTGTGGTCGCTCACTGAATGGAACAAGGTGTGCTGGGCTATCGCACTTCCCGCGGCACTATGCGCGAATCAGGCGCAGGATCACCGTGCGCTGTGGTCGAATCTCACGCTGATCGGCATTGCCGGCATCGCGCTGACCACGATCGCGGACCTGGCCGGACAGGACGCGATCTGGATACAGATGCAGCCGTGGCGCACGCTGTGGCTGCTGACGTTGATGCAATGGCCCGCGGCCATTTTGCTCGTGCGACGCGAACGCCACACACGGCCGACCCTGATCTGGCTGCTCGCGATCTGCTGGCTCCTGCTCGACGTCGGCGGCGGATTCATCGCACTGGCGGTTGCCGCGACGCTCCACGCGGCAGCCCGTCGCCGGGCGCCCGCCGCTCCCGGCGCGCGGCTTGCCGACCTCACTCCTGCGCTTCGCCGGATGTGGATCGGGACGACCCTCGCTGCCGCGACGATCTGGGTCATATACCAGTGCGCGTATCAGGTCGGTCGCGTCGCGTATCCGACCGGCAGCGTGATGTTCGACATTCCGTGGCTCGAAACGCTGATTCACACACACCTGGTCATCACGCTGGCCGCGGTGCTCGCCGTGCTCAATCTGTCGCGCAAACGAATCGCGGCCATCGGCTTGCCGGTGATATTGGCCGCATTCGCCGCATACGGACTCGTCAATATCGACCAGCGGTCGGAAGCAGCCAGGATCCTGGAAGCCGGCGCCGATCGCGTCGACTTCACGCCGTTCGAAGGTACGGTCGCGCGCGGCGCCATCGTCTATTGGGACGGACCGGCGGACGAAGTCGTCTATCCGTGGCTGATGATGAAGACGTCGAGCTACTACTCGTCGACGCAGGCCGCGGGTCTGATCTTCCATCGCCGGACTACCTTCGAGGCGGTGCGACGGGTCGAACTGATCAAGCAAGACCCGCGCGCCGCACGACCGCGCGACGGGCACGACACCGACAGAAAGTCGACCGTGTTCGTGTCCAGGTACGAATACGTACCGCTCGACCGAGCGGGCATCCGGCACATCTGTGCAGACCCCGTGCTGGATTTCATCGTGTCGCATCGGCACTACCCGGAGTTGGCAACGGGCTACGCGTGGTCGCCCGAACCCGAAAACACGGTCTGGCTGTACGACTGCCGCAGCATCAGGACGACTGCCGCAACTCCGGATGCATCGTCCGTGCGCATTCAACCACTCGACCGGACGAACGCGATACCCGCACGATCGACCACCCGAGGCGGCGCTTCCCCGCCTCGCCACGCGCAAGTGCGCGACGTCTGAACGGGATATCCGAATCATCGATTCGACATGGCAGTTTGCCGCCCGGCTGGAGCGGCCGATACGACAGTCAATGGACCAGCGACTTGAAACTCGGGGTGACAACATGGATCAATCAGTCGACGTACTCATCATCGGCGCCGGACCCGGCGGCCTCACCGCCGCCTATCTGCTGACCAGGCAGACCGACCTGTCGGTCGCAGTCATCGAGAAAGATCCTCGGTATGTCGGCGGCATCAGTCGCACCGAACAGTTCGACGGCCACTGCTTCGACATCGGAGGACACCGCTTCTTCTCCAAGTCGGCGGACGTTGTCGCACTGTGGCACGAACTGCTCCCGGACGACTTCATCGAGCGACCGCGCAGCTCGCGCATCTTCTACCGGAACAAATTCTATCGATACCCGCTCGACGGCATCGAGGCCTTGCTGAATCTCGGCATCATCGAAAGCACGCGCTGCGTGCTTTCGTACCTCGCAGCCCGCGTCAAGCCCTGTCCAAACCCGAAGTCCTTTCATCAATGGGTCGCCAATCAATTCGGAGAACGACTGTTTTCCATCTTCTTCAAGACGTACACCGAAAAGGTCTGGGGCATGTCGTGCGACGAGATATCGGCCGACTGGGCCGCGCAGCGCATCAAGGGCCTGAGCCTGTCCACCGCCATCGTGAGCGCGGTAAAGCGCTCGCTCGGCATCCGCTCGGGCAAGTCCAGCGTCAAGACACTGATCGAATCCTTCCATTACCCGCGCCGCGGCCCCGGCATGTTGTGGGAAGCCGCCGCCCGGAAATTCCAGGATCAGGGCGGACAGCTGATGATGGGACAGGCGGCCGGCGCAATGCAGTACGACGGCCTCACGCGGCGCTGGCTCGTCGAAACCGTCGGCCAGGACGGACAGACGAATCGCATCAGCGCTCGCGATGTGGTGTGCACCGCGCCGCTGCGCGAAACGCTTCGCGCGATTTCGCCCCGTCCGTCATCCGCGGCTGCCGCGTCGAGACTGCAGTATCGGGACTTCATCACGGTCGCGCTGATACTCGACCGGCCCGCCACCTTCACGGACAACTGGATCTACATCCACGACCCGTCCGTCAAGGTCGGGCGAATCCAGAATTTCGCATCGTGGTCGCCCGAGATGGTGCCCGACGCGGCGACGGGTGGCTGCCTGGGACTCGAATACTTCTGCTTCGACGGCGATTCGATGTGGGAAAGCAGCGATGCCGACATGACCGAACTCGCGATCGGTGAACTCGAGAAGATCGGCCTGGCGACGCGCGACCAGATTCGCGGTTCGCGCGTCGTTCGTCAACCGAAAGCGTACCCCGTGTACGACGACGATTACCGCGACATCGTCGACGAGATCCGTTCGGATCTGGCCGAGCACTATCCGAACCTGCATCTCGTCGGTCGCAACGGCATGCACAAGTACAACAATCAGGACCATGCAATGATGACCGCCATGCTGACCGTCGAGAACATCGTCGCCGGGCACAAGCTTCGCGACGTCTGGGCCGTCAACGAGGACGCGGAGTATCACGAGAGCGGCACCGAACCGCAAGCCGGCGCATCGGGGTTGCGCGCGGTCCCCACCCGCACCGTTCAGTGGGGGCGGACATGATGTTTTCCGGCTACTTCGTCGTGAGCGCCGTGTCGCTCGTCGTCGACTGGGCACTGTTCCTCGCGCTGGCCTCGGCCATGCAGATCGATGCCGGGATATCGGCGTCGGTCGCGTACCTGGTCGGGGGTGGCGTGAATTACGTGCTTTCGCGCCGCTTCGTGTTCCGCTCGACCACGATCGGCCGCCGGCAGGTCCGCGAAGCGCTGCTGTTCGCGGCGAGTTGCGGGTTCGGCTCGCTGCTGACCGCGGGCATCGTGCATCTGGCGGCGGGACTGGTCGGCAATATTGCCGCGAAATGGCTCGCGGTGATGGTCAGCTTCGTCACGCTGTACCTGGTCCGCAGGGGCGCCGTATTCAGGGTGCCGGGGGCGCGCGCGCCGGCCGCGATTCCGGCGACCGGGCGCCGGGAAGCTGGCGGGGACGCTTGTGTCGAGGCGACGGTTCGTTGAATGAGAGAGGATGGTACCGAAGCCAGTTCCGGGGCGGACCGATTGTCCGGCTGGCGTCAGGTCGATCGCGCTCGTGTGCCTGAACGACGGCGTCACCGCTTAGCCGAGCGTCGACGTGTTGCCGGAAAGGCGAGCCGCTTCCTCGGCGGCTCCGAATCGCGCTCTATTCATTCGGAGGCGATACGCCCTTCCCGACATAACCCGCGATCGCCTCCAGCACGCCGAGGTCCAGGTCTTGCACGCGCTCGGCGCCGAAATGGGACAGCCACTTGCGCCAAAGCGCAGTCTCGGCTGCCGTATATCCGGTCGCCGCACGAGGGTTCGTATCTTCCAGTGCTGAACGCTGGTCCATATCTTCTCCTTGATTGACGCGAGCCGGGGCGGTTGCCGCCGCCCCGGCATCAGAACGCCGTTAGACGGATTCCAGGGCGATGGCGATACCCTGGCCGCCGCCGATGCACAACGTCACCATCCCGCGTTTCACGCCATCGCGGCGCATCGAGTGCGCAAGGCGGGTCGTCAAAACGGCACCGGTTGCGCCGATCGCATGACCGTGCGCAATCGCGCCGCCTTCGACATTCACCAGCTCCTCGTCGATGCCGAGTTCCCGCATGACCGCGATCGGCACGGCGGCAAACGCCTCATTGATCTCGAAACGCTCGACGTCCTTCAACGACCACCCGGCGCGGGCGAGCGCCATCTTGACGGCCGGTACCGGCCCGAGTCCGAACATGCCCGGCTCCACCGCCCCCACCCCATAGGAAACGAGCGTTGCGAGCGGCTCGATTCCACGCGCGTCGGCATACTGCCGATCCGCCACGATCATTGCCGCCGCACCGCTGTTCAATCCGGGCGCGTTGCCCGCAGTGATGGTGCCGTCGGAGCGAAACGCGGGCTTCAGTCTGGAGAGCGAATCGACCGTCGTGTCAGGCCGCGGCTGCTCGTCGCGCTCGAATTTGACAGTCTGTTTCCGCCCCTCGATTTCGACCGCGACAAGCTCCGGGTCGAATGCCCCGCGTCCTTGCGCCTGCGCGAAGCGCTGCTGCGAACGCTCCGCCCACCGGTCCTGCTGCGCGCGCGTGATCCCCATCGCTGCAACGAGGTCCTCCGTGTGCCATCCGGAATGCTGGTTGGAAAACGCGTCGACGAGGCCGTCCCCGAGCATGCTGTCGACGATCCCGGCATTCCCCATCCGGTGGCCCCATCGCCCGCTTTCCAGCAGATACGGCGCGCGGTCCATGTTTTCCATGCCGCCCGCCACCGCGACCGAGCCGAATCCAAGCCAGATCTCCTGCGCCGCATTCACGATGGCCTGGGCACCCGAGCCACACACGCGATTCACCGTAAGCGCAGGCACGGCCACCGGCACGCCGCCCCCGATGGCTGCTTGACGCGCGGGGTTCATCCTGTTTCCTGCCTGAATGACGTTGCCCATCACGACCGCCGCCAATTCCGCCGGATCGACGTTGCTGCGACGTACCGCCTCGCGGACCGCGACTGCGCCGAGCGCCGTCGCAGCAACGTCCTTCAACGTGCCGCCGAACGCGCCGATGGGCGTTCTGACGGGACTGCAGATCACTACCTGTCGTGCAACCATTTCCACACTCCATTCAAAGGTGGGTTCCGGCGGAACGGATGGCACCGCCGCCGCACGAGTCGCCTGCCGGGAAGGGATGCCGCTTCGCCTGCCCGGCACGCGTAACCACTGCGATTGTGCCGTCGGACACGAGGAAAGGCGACGCGCGCCTCTCCATCACGTCAGATCGACACCATTTCGAAATCTTCCTTGCCGACGCCGCACTCCGGACATTTCCATTTGGCCGGAATGTCTTCCCAGCGCGTTCCCGGCGCGATGCCGTCGTCCGGCGCGCCCCGTTCTTCCGAATAGATCCAGCCGCACACCAGACACATCAACGTGCGCATCTCCACCGCAGTCGTGCTCATCTCGCCAACTCTCCCAAATTCGACGTCTGTCGCATCACAAACTCGCGCACCTGCTCGCGTACCCTCGCGTCCGACAGGATTCGCCCATGCCCCGCGCCCGGGGCCGGCCACAGCGTCGCATCCTGCAGGCCGGCCACTACCCGCTGCGCCTCGCAGTACGGCACCACCGAATCGGCCGGATCGTGCACGACCAGCACCGGAACGTCGAGCGACGCGCCGCGCGCGAGAATGTCCCAGTGGCTGACCGGTACGCCGTTGCGTCGATGCAGCTCCGCAAAAATGCGCTCGACCACCGGGCGCTGGAACGCCATGTCGCGGCTCGCCCAGCGCTCCAGCACCTCGGTCAACCCGCACGTCGGGGCGATCAGCACGATGCAGCGCAACGATGCGCGGCGCGAGCGTTCCGCCAGCGCGGAAACCGCCGCGATCGAACCGAGCGAATGCGCGATCACCACGTGCGCGCCTTCGATCGCATCGAGCACCGCGCCGGTCGCGCGGGTGAACTGCGTCATCGTCGTATGCTTGCCCGGCGAACGACCGTGAGCAGGCGCGTCGAATGACGCCACCGAGAAGCCCAGGTTCTGCATCGGCTTCACGAAGCTCAGCATGCTGCTGCTGTCGGTGCCCCAGCCGTGCACGAGCAGCACGCGCGACGCCCCGCCCTCCCAGTAATAGGCGTGGTCGATATCCGCATTGCCCTCGATCGGCGTCTCGGTGGCGCCGAGCGGCACCCGATCGCTGACAGGGAGCCCGTAGCCGCGCGTGAAGCCGAACGCGTCGGCCGCCCGCCTTCCGGCGAGGCGCGGCGCGACGGCATTCAGCATCCCGAACGCGCGACGGCGGAGCCGCACGCGCAACGATGGCGCATTCGGCTTCCGCCGAGCGATCGGCGAGACTTCCGTATGGTTCACGGACACCATCACCGGCCCTCCGCCGCCGTGCGCGCGCCGACGGGCACGGCTTCCCGGGACAGGCTCCGGTAGTAGCCCGACTCGGTGTCGTAGAAATGGCAATGACGAATGACGTGCCAAAGATCGCCGAACGTGAAATCCTTTTCGCGGATCATGCCGGGGAACGCCTCCTTGAGCGCCGCCTGGGCCTTCGGCAAGTTGTAGAACGGCACGATCGGCGCGACGTGGTGCGCCGTATGCACCGAAATGTTGTGCGTCATGAAATGCAGCCACTTCGGATACCGGTAGTCGGTCGTCACGAGCAGGCGACTGGCGTTCGGCGTCCAGTGCTGCGACGGCAGGAACGGGATGTCGTCCGACGTGTGGTGCATCAGCGTCGTCGCGCTGAACCACGCGTGAATCATGAGCCACGGCACGACGAAGTACAGGAACAGGCCCGTGATGCCCGTGAAGTAGATCAGCGTCGGGAAGTAAAGCGCCGATGCGATCAGCACGAACGCAATCGAGCGTTTCACGTCGCGCCGCATCTCGCGCTTCGGATAGAAGCCCGGACGGAATCCCGACTCCTTCCAGTAGCTGACCGTGCCCGCCCAGAACAGCCACTTGCGCGTACCGGCGTACTCGAGACGCTTCAGGAACGACATGCGATCGTAAAGCGGCGCGGGAATGGGCCGCCAGTCCGTGTCGAGTTCGAGGTTGTTGGTGTTCGCGTGATGCAGGTTGTGCGTATGGCGCCACGCATGGAACGGATACAGCAGCGGCAGAAGCGACAAATGACCGATCGCCAGGTTGAACCATCGAGAGCGGGAGAACGAGTTGTGCCCGCAATCGTGCGCGATGCAGTGCAGCCCCCAGCCGCCCAGACCTGCGAGCAGCCACAGCGGAACGTAGAACAGCCAATGCGGTGCGTACGCGATGCCGACCAGCGCACCGATGTACGCGGCATAGCTCACCACGAAACCGAGAACGCCGCGCCACGCACGCGGCTCGTACAACGACTTTGGAATCGCGTCGGTGAGCCGCACGCCCTCGAGCGCTTTCGACTTCTGCAGGAATTCGTCGAAACGCGCGGGCGGCGCGCTCGGGAAGGTGTATTTGCTTGTCATGTCGATCTCCCGCTTATGCAGCCTGCAAGCCGAGCTCGGTCGACAGGTGGCGCGCCAGTTCGTCGATGCTGTTGTGTTCGAACAGCAGCGCCGGCGACAGCCGCTGCTCGACGACCTTCTCCAGATCGCCCGACACCTGCACCGCGACGATCGAATCGAGGCCGTATTCGTCGAAGCGCTTCGCGGGGTCGATGGCAGCCCGGTCGACCTTCAACTGCCTGGCGAGCCGGTCGATCAGCCAGCTTCGAATCGACGCTTCGGTGAGGGGGCCGATATCGGCGGCCACCGCCTTCTTGCGGCCGAACAGACCACCCAGAATTCCAGCTTGAGACATGATGAAAAATCCTTCTATACGAGGGAAATGAACGAAATGACGACGGCAAACCTTCTTCAATACGGCTGCTTGGCGAGCTTGCGGATTGCGGCAGGCCCGGGTTGGCGCAGGTCCCACACGACGCCCAGCTTGCCGAGCGTCCACAACACCCACGCGCTGAGATCCGGCTCGTACCACTTCACCGAGTGGCGATACGACGCCGGGAACGCGTGGTGGTTGTTCTGCAGGCCTTCGCCGAACGTGAACACGGCGACCGTCCAGTTGTTCGCGCTGTTGTCGTCTGTCTTGAACGGCCGTCCACCGAACATGTGGCACACCGAACCCACGCACCAGGCAGCCTGGTTGGCCAGGAAAATCCGCGCGAACCCGCCGAACAGCAGGCCGTTCCACGCGCCGTGCCAGGAGCCGGCAATGGCGCCGCCGATCCCGGCCGGCAGCACGAGACCGAGCACGATCCACCAGACGTAGGTACGGTGATAGAAAAACAGACGGCGATCACGCAACACATCGGGGGCGAAGAACGTCCAGCCCGATACGTCCGCGGCCAGCATCCACGGCATGTGCGCATACCAGAGGCCGCGCAGCTTGGCGAACAGCCCCTGTCCGACCAGGTTCGGCGAATGCGGATCGCCTTGCTGGTCGCTGTACAGATGATGACGACGATGCGTCGTCACCCAGAACATGATCGGGCCTTGGGCCGCCATCGACCCGCAGATCAGCAGCAGTCCCTCGAACCACTTCGAAGTCCGGAACGTCTTGTGAGCGAGGTACCGATGGAAGCCCATCGTGATCCCGCCCATGTGCAGAAAATAGAACACCCCGAACAGCACCAGATCGGTGACGGTGAAGTCCCCCAGCACGAGTTGGCGTGCCGCCAGCGCAAAGCCGGCGAGCGGCACCAGCATCACGGCCAGGGCGGTATAGCGCTTGATGCGCGCCCCACTGCCCTTTAGCGGCGAAACACCGGGGATCTGACCGTCGGCGGCCGAGAGCCCGCCGGCGGCAGTCACGCCGGGTGCAACCTGAATCGACGAATTCATAGGATTCTCCAAACGCTAACAGGATTACGGCGAAGTTGAGTGAGCCGCCGCGCGGCGCTTCGGGGCGTAGCGCACCTCCGTGACGAGCCCCAGCGCGTCGAGCAGGCGGATGATCCAGGCGGAGGGATCGAGTTGCCAGAACGCGTGATCGTTGTTGGCGAAGGCCGGCTGCGCGTGATGGTTGTTGTGCCACGCGCCGCCCACCGAAACGATGGCGAGCAGGCCCAGATTGCGACTGTGGTCGCGCGTCGCGTGCGGACGAGTGCCGATGGTGTGGCACAGGGAATTGACCGCCCACGTCGACTGATCGAGCAGGAAGATCCGCGCGAGCCCGCCCCACAGGAAGCCGCCGACGGCCCCGGACAAGGCCTGCCCGGCCGGCGCGAGCAGCGCACCCGCGAGCGCGGGGATGGCGAGGCCGAGCATCACCCACCACGCGTATCGAAGATTGAGATTGACGATCAGGCGGTCGCGCAGCAGGTCCGCGGCATACGCACTCCAGTTCTCGCGTCGCACGGTGAACAGCCAGCCCACGTGACCGTGCCAAAGGCCCGCGAGCCGGCTCGGTTTGCCGTGCCGGTTCGCGCGCGGGCGCGGTGAATGCGGATCGCCGTCCTGATCGGTGAAGGCGTGATGCATCCGGTGCGTGGCGGCCCAGAACAGGATCGGCCCCTGGGCGGCCATGCTGCCGAGTACGCCGAGCATCACGGTGACGATCGGTCGCCCCTTGAACGAGCGGTGCGAAAAATATCGATGCATGCCGGTTTCGACGCCGATCGCGGTCGAGAAATACATCACCGCCAGCAGCACGAAGTCTGTTGCGCGCATGCCGCATATCCACGTGTAGGCGATCGCCAGCGCGAAACCGAGCGCGGGAATGCCCACGGTCAGATAAGCAAGCCGGCGTGCGCGCACGTCGGTGTCGGCTTCCGCGACAACGGCGGTTGCCGGTGTTCGCGAAGCCAGGGAATCCGCTTCAGCCATGACTGGCTCCGAAGAAATGGAATGTGAAAATGAAGTGTTGGCGGACGCCTTACGTGCGTGCCTCGAGCACGCTCAAGCGACCTTGCTGAAACGCCTGCTTGCACGCTTGCCGACGCACCTTGCCGCTGGTCGTGAGCGGAATCGAGCCGGTCGGTCCCAGGTGCACCACCGCCGGCGACACCCCGTGGTCTCGCGTGACCGCCAACGTGATCGCCGCGCGCACCTCGCGCATTTGCTCGGTATTCAGCCGGCGCGAGCGCTTGAGTTCCGCAACGATGACGAGCGACTCCGAAGGACCGCCGTCGATCGAGAACGCCACCACGCCGTTCGTGCGAATCGCGTCGTGCGCCGATTGCACCGATCCCTCGATGTCGTTCGGATAGAGATTGCGCCCGGCGACAATCACGATGTCCTTGATCCGCCCGGTCACGAACAGCTCGCCGTCGTTCAGAAAGCCGAGATCGCCCGTGCGGAGGTAGCGCACGGATCCGCCCTCGCCATCTCCGTCAGCGGGCGTGGCCGCGAAAACGTCGGCGCTGTCGCCGCGGTTCAGATAGCCCGCGGCGACGTTCGGGCCACTGAACCAGATTTCACCGATGGTCCGGTCCGGCTGTACGCGCTTCGTCTCAGGATCGACGATCAGCAGCCGATGCCCGACTGCCACCGGTCCGCACCCGACCAGCGTGGTACGCCCGCGCACATCGGATTCCGTCGCGTGCAGCTCGCACCTGCCGTGAGCAAGTGCCTCCTTGTCGACGTCGATCAGGGTGATCGGCGAACGCCCCACCTTGCCGGATACATAGAGCGTCGCCTCGGCCATGCCATAGCAGGGCACCACGGCGCGGCGCTCGAAGCCATACCGGCCGAAGCGCGTGAAAAAACGTTCGAGCGTCGCGTGGCTCACCGGCTCCGCGCCGCAAAATACGTGTTGCAGCGAGCCGAGATCGAGCGTGTCCGCCTCTTCCTCGCTGATGTTGTCGACGCACAGGTCGAACGCGAAATTCGGCGCGACGCTGGTGGTCACGCGATAGTCGCTGATCGCCTTGAGCCAGCGATACGGCCGCTGGACGAAATGCTGCGGCGACAGGATCACGAGCGGAAAACCGCTGAACACCGCGAGCAGCAGCGCGCCCATCAGTCCCATGTCGTGATACGGCGGCAGCCACGTGCATCCGACACGGTCGCGATCGGGCCCGATCCGTTCGGCGATCACCGCGCAATTGCTGACGAGATTCTCGTGCGTGACGACTACGCCCTTGGGCTCGCCCGTCGATCCGGACGTGTACTGAAGCAGCGCCGGCCGGTCCAGGTCGACACGCCACTCCAGCGAGCCCCCGACGCCATATGCCGATGCTTCGATTTCGTGGAACGCGCTTTCGTCGAGCGTCAGCAACGCCGGCGCGGCACGCTGACCGCCGTAGAGCTCGTCGAGCTGTGGCTGCAGTGAGCGATGAAGCTTGCCGGCGATGACCACGTCCGGGTGAGCGTCGCGACAGATCGATGCGAAGCGGGCCACCGCGCGCGCGCCGGCCGGTGGAAACGAGGGTACCGCGGTGGCACCCGCCAGCAGAATCCCGAACAGCGCCGCGACGTAACCCAGACCGGGTTCGAGCAGAAGCAATACGCGCCGGTCGTGCAGCGGGTGCTGCAGAACCATGTCCCGCACATGGACGGCAGCGGCAGCGAACTGCCCGTACGACCAGCTCACGACATCGTCCTCGCCGTCGCGAAGAAAATGAAATGCGATCCGCTCCGGCGTTTGCTCGGCACGCTCTCGAAGAATGTCGAGCAGGGACGAGCGCTCCGCTGTCGCAGCGGAGGGGAAAATACTACCGGTCATCATGAGGCCCTCGGATAATCGATGTTGTTTTTGTGAAAGCTTTGTACGCGAACCGTTGCCGGCCGATCCGCGCCCCTCAGCGTGCCACCGCGGATGCAAGCGCTCGAGGTCGCGTATCCACCGGCGCGCACAGGATCGCGGTAGCCAGGCCGAGCGCGATCTGCAGATAACAGAGCGTGTGGAATTCGGCGAGGCGCGTTATCGCGTTACCGGTGATGGCGACCGTCAGCGCCACGCCGAACACGGATCCCACCTGGCGTATCGCCTGGTTGACGGCCGAGCCGACACCGAATCGCGCCGGCGGCAGATGCGCGACGGCCGCCGCAGACAGCGAAGGCATGACCATGCCGACCCCCAGCCCCGTGAGGAGCGCGCCCGGCAGCCACGCATGCACATAATCCGGATTGACCCCAGGCACCAGCGCGAACCATATGCTCGCTGCCGTCGAGATCAGGCTGCCCGTCACCAGCAGAACCCGGTGCCCCGCGCGCGCCGCGAACCGTCCGCACACGATCGCCGTCGGAACGACCAGCAGCGGCCCGGGGCTGCCGGCCAGTCCCGCACGCGTCAGCGAATACGACCAGACTCCCGTGGTGAACAGGAACGTCTGAAAGAACATCATCGCAAAGCCGATCGCGAAGCACAGCGAAGCCAGATTGATGTAGCAGTAAGTCCGATCCCGAAACAGCGAAAGATCGATTGCCGGCGACCGTACCGTGCGAGCCCATGCAACGAATGCCGCCAGCATGCCCATCCCGCCTGCGATCGCGAATGCGACTTCCGGCGAAGTCCAGCCGACCGCCTCGGATCGCACCAGACCGACCGCGATGGAACCGACGCCGAGGATCAGCAGGACGACGCCAACCAGATCGAGCGGTGCACCGCGCTCGGGATCACGCGACTCGTCGAGCATGCGCCATCCCTGCCATAGCGCGATTGCGCCAAACGGCAGGTTGAGAAAGAACGCCCAGGGCCAGCCGAAGCGATCCACCATGAACGAGCCGACGCTTGGGCCCAATGCCCCGGCCACCCCGCTGACCGCGCCCCACAAGCTCACGGCCACGGACCGCTTGCCGACCGGAAACGCCGCGAGCAGGATCGACAGCGATGCAGGCAACAACAGCGCCGCCCCCGCGCCTTGCACCGCACGCATTGCCCAGAGCATCTCGACCTGCGTGGCGATCCCGCAGCCGAAAGATCCTCCCAGGAACATGGCGAGTCCAAGCAGGAACGTGCGCTTGCGTCCGCGCAGGTCGGCGAGGCGGCCCGCGGGCACGAGCAACGCGGCGAAGACGAGCGTGTACGCGTTCAGAACCCACGACAGGCCGGCAGAGTCGGTATCGGGAAACGCCCGTCGCAAAGCGGGAAATGCCGCATACAGCACGGTCACGTCGATCGAGACGAGAAACACCGCAACACTGGCGATCCAGAACACCGGCCACGGCGAAATCGAGCTCGGCTGCGCCTGCGCGGCGGACACGCTGGGTCCGTTCATGGACTTAACCCTCGCGAAGCTGAACGTGCATCACGTCGTCATTCGATTCGGATTCCGATTCGAAATACGACCGATCGAGAAACGGGAGCGTTCGCGCCTGCATCCGCGCCTGAAACAGCGCGACGACCGGCCACGGGCGCATCGCCATTGCCATGCCCTTGACCGTGCGCTCGTCTTCCCAGTAGATGACGTTCGCCACTTCCAGCGGCAGCCCGCCGACCTCGCCCGTCCAGAGGCTCAGCGTCGTGGCGTTTGCCGACAGACGCGGCCCGCTCGCACGTCCGCCGTAGACCGCCATCGAATGGCCGCACACGCGCTCGACGTCGTCACGGCCGCGAATCGGTTTGCAGGCCACCGGGCTCGTCAGAAACATCTCGTCGACGATGGGGAACGGCAACTTGGCGTCCAGCACTTCGTCGGCAGGTATCGGCGGCAACGCGGTTTCGATTCCCGGGGGCAGCACCCACGCGTCTGCGTCGACGAGATCCCGGCTCGCGTCATACAGCGCCCGGCGCACCGGTGCGGGAAACGAGCCGAGGAAGATGTCGACCTGGATGCGTGTACCCGACCGGCGCGCCACTGTCACGCCGCGAATCCGGCGGCCCTGGAAGAGGCCGAGCCATTCGCGCCCGCCGATGTCCGCACCGCTCCAGGCGTTTTTCGACTCGACTTCGGAAAAGATGCCGGCGGCGGCCATCGCAAGACGCTCGACGCGGTCGCGACCGACGATCTCTCCGAACGTCATGGGATGCAGCAAGCCGACTTCGTCCTGCGCCGACATTCCGAGTTCGCCGAGCAACTCGCCGACATAAAGGCTGGACTGTCCTTGGTGACGCATCGTCGCTTCCTTCTCGATCATCGTCGTTTCCTCTTCCGCGTGCGGCACGCGCTCCGTCCCGACGGGCGTCATACGGCCGCTCGAATGGATGCGTTCGCACCCATTCGCTCCAATATCCGCCGCGCGGCGAACGCCGGGCGATCGAGCTGGATGTCGATCATCGGCGCCGTGGGGCTCCAGTTCGCCTGCAAGCTCTCCGCGACATCCTTGTCCTCCATCACGGTGGCGAACACTTCCTTCGCGGTGAACTCGGTGAACCGCTCGTTGTCGACGTCGAAATCGCGATGCATGCCCACGAACACATGCGTCGTGGTATCCGTGGCGGGCGTGAAGATCGTCGTCGTATAGACGTGGAAGACCTGGCCGCTCGAATCGTCGCAGGCGTGAGCCCTCGTTTCGACCCGCGTGTTGCCGATGGGCCAGTAGAGCACCTCCTGGAAGCGGTCGATGTAGTCGAGCTTCAGGATATGGGTGTAGAGCGGCGGCGTCTTCTCGCGGCGCAGGTAGCGCCGCACGCGGACTTCATCGTCGTTGATCACGATTTCGGGCGGCGTCTCGACGATGTCGAGCGAGCCGAGCGTCTTCGCATGCACGAAGGCGGCGTGCGAGATGTCGAGGATGTTGTCGATGCCGAACAGGTAGCTGCACGCGATCGTGCAATAGCTCATCTTCCCGGCAAGCTCGGGCGCCGAACAGACCCAATGGTTGGGGATCGCCGCCTCGTCGGCCTTGTCGGGCTCGCCGGTCCACAGCCAGATGAAGCCGTATTTCTCGACGGCGGGAAACGACCGCACGCGTGCGCCCTTCGGGATCACGGTCTGGCTCGGAATGCTGACGCACGCGCCGGAGCAGTCGTACCGGAGCCCGTGATACCAGCACTGGAGTTCGTCGCCGACCACGCGCCCCCGCGATAGCGGAACCTGCCGGTGCGGGCACCGATCCTCGAGCGCGACGATCTGATTCGCCTGCGTACGGTACATGACGATCTTCTGGTTCAGAATCGTCCGGGCAAAGGGCTCCCTCTGGACTTCCGCTGAAAGTGCTGCTGCGTACCACGCATTCTGGATAAACATTGATTCCTCACTTTGCTACATGGGCGGCGGTGGCACACCGACGCGAGCTCGAGTCGCCGTGTGCGTTCGTGATCGGTTCTATCTGCGCGCGACGGCGACCATCCGGTCGTCGTCCCGGGCGTCGGCTCCGGCCGCTTCGCGATCGAGACGGCCGTCCGCCATCTGCTCGAGAAATTCGTCCGACGCGGACTGCAAATTCACGCAGGGATACTGAAAGCGGCCGGTCGTATAACGAAGCGCGCCCAGGAAGGACGGCTCGACCGGCGCGCCTTCCGCCTCGAACAGCCCGTGCGACGCCAGGTACGTGTGAAGCGCGGGCAACCGGTAGCACGGGACGGCCGGATACTGGTGGTGTTCAAGGTGGAAGTTGCTGCCGAAGAACAGCGCCGTATAGATCGGCGACGTGTAGCTGCGACTGTCGCGATATCGCCCCGGCACGGTATCCGTGTGTTCGATGTATGCGCGGATGGTGCTGAATACGTACACCCCGATATACGGAATCAGCATGACCGTGAAACCGAGCCACAGCGAGCGATGCCAGATGAATCCGTAGGCCGTTATCGCGCACAGGCTCAGCGCGATGTTGATCCGCGAGATCCAGCGCATTTCGCGCTGGCTGAACGGCAACCGCGTGTTCTCCGGCCACGGCAAACCTGCCGCCATGCGCGCGGCGTTCCGCGTGTAGATCCGCACGCCCTTGGAACGCGCGAGAAAGAAGCGAGACCAGAAGGTTCTGTACTGCGAATAGATCTGGACATCCGGATCGATGTCCTGACCGGTGAAGCGATGGTGCTTCCAGTGCGTCATGCTGAAGCCCACGATCAGGAAACCCGGCACCAGCGACGAGCAGATGAGCGCCAGCGCGGCGCTCACGTACTTGTTGCGATGCAGGTTCGTGTGCATCCCCTCGTGTCCGACGAAAGTCAGCAAATGCATGCCATGTCCGCCGATCACACCCAGGACGATGGCCAGCGCAATTCGGACCGGCGTCGACATCGGGATATCGACGACGGCGAACGCCACTGCGGCCGGAATCAGGAAGAACGCGAGCGCGTGCGCCAGATAGAGGATCGTGGCAACGGCGCTGATCCGGTGGAAGTGCCGTGGCAGCTTGAGCCGCGACAATGCGACGTCACTGTCCAACGTGGCTGCGATGGTCATGGCCTCTCTCCTCGATTGATGCGATGCAGGGCCGGCGATTGGCGAACGTGCCGCGCCGTGGCTTGAAATCGCGTGGCCGCAACGACCACGCACCGCTGTTGCGCGCGTTCAAATGGATTCCCCGACTGATACGTCGCGCTCGACGCCGGCGGCAAACGATTCCAGCTCGTCCGACTCGCGCACGCGGGAGCGCCGGGCGCGCGCCTCCTCCGCGAGCTGCACGCGCCGCGCCATCTCGGCGCGAATCGCCTCGCCTCGCCGGGACATGTCGATCAACGGCTGGATCACGCCCGTTTCGCCGCCGGCCATTGCCTCGTCCGCCCACTTCTTGATATCGCTCGGATCGAATACGGCAAACGGCGAGCACTGGCGATTCTGCGAAGCGAGCAAACGCGCCTGCAGTTCCGGATCGTTCGCAAGCTTGCGGTAAAGGATCCGGCTGAGCGGATTGTTGTGGCCGAGTGCGCCGCGGCCGCGCGAATATTCGAACAGGTCGATCGAGGTCGCGTCGCGCTGGCGCCAGTAGCACTCCAGCGCATGCTCGTCGCCCTCGACGATGGCCTGGGCGAGCGAGCGCGCATCGCGCAGTGCGTCGGTAATGCCGAATCCCGGCGACGGGTCCATGAAGAGGCCCGCATCGCCCACGAGGGCCCAGCCGGGCCCTGCGGCCTGACGGAAGAAAAAGCGCAGCTTCAATGCGCCGAGCACCTTGCTGGCGGGCGCGTCGGCAACCAGCGGCGCCGTGTGACAGTTGCCCTTCAGTGTCTCCGTGAGCTTCTCGAGCACACGGCCCTTCCATTCCGGCAACTCCATTTTCGGGAACGCCACCCCGATCAGCAGCAGGTCTCGGTTGGTCGGAAAAACGAAGACGATGTCGTCGCCGAAGGTGCAGTTCATCGCTCCGCCGCGATAGCGCGGATCGGTATCGAACCAGTCCGGCCGCGGCCAGTACGCCCAATACATTGCACGCGGGCCGTCGTAGCCGTGGTACTCCTCGGCACCGACGAGGTCCGCCATCGTCGAGTGTTGGCCATCCGCGCCCACCACGACCCGCGCCCGGATCTCTTCACGCACGCCGTCATGTTCCACCACGGCGCCCGTCACCCGTTCGCCGTCGCGCAACAGACCGACCAGCCGGGTCCGCGTGCGGACCTGAGCCCCCGCCGCCCGCGCCTCCTCCAGCAACAGCGCATCGAGATCCATCCGACGCGGACAGGAGCAGCCTCCGCCGACGGGATACTCGATGCAGCCGAGCACGTCGTCGCCCCCATACATCATGCTGGGCACCGGCGGCGCGAAACGGCGAACCTTGTCGCCAAGCGCCAGTTCGTCGAGGAGCGCCATGCCGTAAGGCGAAATCCAGTGCGTGGACAATGGCTGGTCGCTCGGGAGATTGCTCGCATCGATTGCCAGAACGCGCTTGCCGGCGCGCGCCAGATGAATCGCGAGCGTGGCGCCCGCGCAGCGAGCGCCAACGATGAGGGTGTCTAACACGGAGAATGTCCTTCGGATAACGATCAGAACCGGAATGGCACGTGACGCGACTTCGCCGTCGCCGTCATCATCGAGTCGATGAAGAAGCGGCGAACCATGGCACAGCGCCGGACACGGACGACACGACGTATTTGCGAAATCGGACGCGCACGCGAAGCCGGTGCGCGTTGCTCAATGCGCGCCTGCGGCGCGATCCGACGGATATCGCTTGAACAGCACCGACGCGTTCACGCCACCGAACCCGAAACCGTTGGACAGCGCGATTTCGACGGGAACGTGCCGGGCCGAGGGGCCGATCAGATCGAGTCCGGCGGCAGCCTCGTCGGGGTGCTCGAGATTCAGCGTTCCGGGCAGCACGCCATCCCGCAGCGCGAGAATGGAGAACGCCGCCTCGATCGCGCCGGCCGCCCCGAGCAAATGCCCGGTCGCCGACTTGGTCGATGAAATCGCCGGGCCGGCGCCCACGCCGAAGACCGTCTTCAGCGCCTCGATTTCTCCGGAGTCGCCGACCGGCGTCGATGTCGCATGCGCGTTGACGTAGTCGACCTGCTCCGGGGCGATGTCGCCCATCGCGAGGGCCAGTTTCATCGCGCGCATGGCGCCGGATCCGTCGTCGGGCCCGGCGGTCATGTGGTAGGCGTCCGCCGTGGTTCCGTACCCGATGATCTCCGCGATCGGGCGGGCGCCACGCGCGATGGCGTGGTCGAGAGACTCGACCACCAGCATGGCGGCCCCCTCGCCCATGACGAATCCGTCCCGCTCGCGGTCGAACGGCCGCGACGCGCGAATCGGCTGATCGCCGAAGCCGGTCGACAGCGCTCGCGCCGCAGCGAATCCGCCCAGGCTCACCTTGTCGAATGCCGCTTCCGCGCCGCCGGCCAGCACGACATCGGCCTCGCCGTTCCGGATCAGGCGCAGTGCATCGCCGATTGCCTGCACGCTCGCCGCGCAGGCAGTCACGGGACAGCCAATCGGCCCGCGAAACTGATGCTTGATCGAAATCTGGCCGGCTGCCAGATTCGACAGAAAGAACGGAATGGTGAACGGCGACAGCCGGCGCACGCCGCGCGTCTCGCCGATTCTCACCGCCTCGGCCAGGCCCGGAAATCCGCCGATGCCCGACGCGACGACGGTGGCCGTCCGCTCGCGCTGACTTTCCGCCTGCGGCGCCCATCCCGCTTCCGCGAGCGCCTCGTCCGCGGCAACCATCGCCATCTGGATGAAGCGGTCCATCTTCCTCAGCTCCTTGTTCGGCACCGAGCTCTCCGGATCGAAACCGCCGTCGGGATCGTCGGCCTTCGACGGTACGGTCCCGCCGACCTTGGCGGGCAGATCGCCGACGATCTCGTCACCGAGCCGGCGAAGCCCCGACGACCCGCCGATCAGGCGCTGCCACACCAGTTCCTTGCCGCAACCCAGCGGAGACACAATGCCGATACCGGTTACCACCACTCGAAGCGTCATTTCACATTCCTCTCGCGGACCGGGACTTGCCGAGCCACATCGTTAAAGCTGTTCATCTTCATGCGCACCTTTTGAAACACTGCATGCACGCCCAATCACACGGCTTGCTCGAACGCATGCGACGCACGCAGACCGCGCGGCATGTCGAGCGGCAGGCCGTACTCCGATCCGTCGAGGTCCAGCGCGGAACGCGTCTGTTCATCGATCTCGATCCAGAACGGCAGGGTCGGCTTGCCTTCGATCATTTGGGGCGGCGCGGCGCGATGCACATTGACACCCATGCGCTTCAGCAGCCGTTCGTTACCGATCACGGAAAATGCAATGAGACGGTTCGCGCCATGTGCGTGCGCGACGCGGACGATTTCGGACATGAGCGCGCGCGTGTTTTGCCACGATGCTTCGGCAGTCAACGACTCGCCGCGCGGCATACTCATCGCGAAGCGGGACAACTCCCAAACATCGCGCGCTCGTGGGAGAGAAGCGTCGCCCATCAAATCCGAAAAAACATTACCGAGAAGATAGGGCTCGTCGGTCGGCAGCAATCGACCGCAACCGACAATTTCACTATTGCGATCGCAAGCGACAACGTAAAGCGTGTCCGCGCGATCGAAATCGTCAAATTCGATGCCATTGTCAGTCGGCAATGACCATCCGAGTTCCTGTATGAAGACCTTATGCCGAAACTTCGCGAGTCGATACATCATCTCGCGACTCAAATCAGCGCTTCGCCCCGACAATAAAGTCAACATCTGAAAGCCCTCTCTCTCATCTCAGAATTGTTAGCGCGATTGAACCCGAAATTGCCGTGACAACATAGCTGCCCGAATGGGCAGGTCACGCACTTTGGACGAGACTCATCGCGCCGAGTGGGCTGAAGCACGCCGGCGGGAAAACGGATTCCGGATTTAACTGGCGAGGGGAAGCGGGGCGCTTGCGAACGAACATCGCGAGCACGCCTGTCATGAACGGCTCGCGTGGTGCCGTGTCACGGCATGGATAATCGTGCCGCCATCGAAACTTCGCCGAGGCCGATGAGGACGATCGGCGGAAACTGGCGGTTGCGCGGCACGAGACATTAACGGCGAATCATTATTTACTCGCCGAGAAATAACGAGGCACCTTGAACACGAAATCAGTGATCGGCAACAATGGCCGATTCAAGTTCGCGTTGACGCATTCCCGAGCACAGCCAGTTCTGGATCAACGCCCGGCTGTATCGCGCGCCATAATCGCCGCCGTCCGTGTCGAGGAGCATGACGTTGCTGCTGACGTCGTCCGTCCCGACCTTCACTTCGGACCGCCCCGCTGCCACGTACCATACGCAGCCGACGCTCGCGGCGGGTTGCGTCTCGGTGCAGACCAGCTCGTAGTAGCCGGCATTGACGGCGCTGATCCCCTCACCCCATAAGTCATGTAGCAAATCCGGGGCTTGCTGACACATATGTTGGCGGAAACGCAGCGCGTAGAACGCGGGCAGGGTCAATCGCACATATCCGTCATTCAGCTTTTTTGGCATGTTCGTTCTCACAACGTGGCACCTGTTAAAATTCGCACGGCATAGTCTGACAAGATTAGCAGCGGAAGCCGGCCACAAGGTCTTTCAACGCTCGTAGCGCTCCTGTTACGACTTGAATATCCGCTGCGATCACGTACAGGTTATTTACAATTATTACAGACCATCCGGGGAATGCCATTGCATCACGCACGGTCACTGCGAGCGGAAATTGCCCGATGACGCATCGATCATGAAGCAATTCCAGGATTTTCGAATTTGCGACTCCCGAAATTGAAACGCTCTGTACGATCCAGATATATACCTACCCACATGCAAGATCCCGAAATTCGATCAACGGAAAGTCCCTACGCCATCTCGAAGTCGATTCGATAAGAATTTGCATTCGACGTCATGTTTGCCGCTCGATACGTCGAAGCGTGAGACCAACCCCCGAACGACTTTTGAAGGACCGGCCAACGCCCCCGGCAACACGATTCCTTGGGGCACGATTGACCGCAAAGGTAACGATATGCATGCATGGAAAGAAAAGTATCTGAATGGATACGCCGCGGCAAAATCCGAGGCCGACGTGTTTTTGGAGTTTTCGGCGGACGTGCGCGCCCTTGGATTCGAGTACTGTTCGTTCGGTCTGCGCATTCCGTTCCCGGTGACCAATCCGCAGTTCATGCTGCAGTCCAATTATCCGGAGACGTGGGTCACGCGCTATGTGAGTCAAAACTACTTTGCCGTCGACCCGACCGTCCGACACGGGCTCAGCCAGTTGATGCCATTGATCTGGCGTGCCGACACCCAGACTCAAAGCATCGAATTCTGGAAGGAGGCGGATCATTTCGGCTTGCGCCACGGCTGGTGCATGCCGTCCGTCAGCCGAACCGGCGCGATTGGACTCGTGACCATGGTGCGGTCGAGCGAGCCGATCGACGAGTGTGAGCTCGAGCAAAAGGGATACCAGATGTCATGGCTCGCGAACACGGCCAACTGTGCGATGAGCATGCATCTGCTCGCGCAGCGCGCGCCCGAATACGCCGTCGAGTTGACCGCTCGCGAGCGGGAGTCGCTGCAATGGTCTGCCGCCGGGAAAACCTACGTCGAGATCGGCAAGATCATGCATGTCGACGAGCGCACCGTGAAGTTTCACCTCGTCAATGCAATGCGCAAGCTGAATGCGACCAACAAGACCGAGGCCGCGGTCAAGGCGACGATTCTGGGACTCCTGTTCTGACGCCATTCTCTTCACCGGCCGCGCGGCGCCATGCTCGCGGGGCGGAAACACCGTCAAAACGGCCACGCCGGTTGCCCGTTCCAATGGCCGGCGGCCCCGCCCCCCGCCCCCGATTACCTAGGTAATTGACACGTATGGACCTAGGTAATTGGCGTCCCTACCATGGTTTTCGGCGCGAATCCAAGCGCCCACATGAAGAGGACACGACCATGACCACCCAGGACGTCGATACCCGCACGCTACGACGCGTGATCGCCGCAGCGTCGATCGGCAATTTCGTCGAATGGTTCGATTTCGCCGCATACGGCTTTCTCGCCACCATCCTGACGCGCGAATTCTTCCCCAGCGGAGACCCCACGATCGGGCTCCTGAAGACGTTCGCGGTGTTCGCGGTGGCCTTCGCGTTCCGCCCGCTGGGCGGCCTCGTCTTCGGCGTGATCGGCGACCGGATCGGACGCAAGCGCACCCTTGCCCTGACGATCCTGATGATGGCCGGCTCGACGACGTTGATCGGCCTGCTGCCGACCTACGCGAGCATCGGCTACTGGGCGCCGTTGCTGCTCACGATCATTCGCTGCGTCCAGGGGTTCTCGGCCGGCGGCGAATATGCCGGCGCATGCGCGTACGTGATGGAACACGCACCGCGCCGCCGTCGCGCCTTCTTCGGCAGCTTCGTGCCGGTATCGACCTTCTCGTCGTTCGCTTGCGCGGCAGTGGTGGCCTATCTGCTCGAATCGTCGCTGTCGTCGCAGGCAATGGTCGAATGGGGCTGGCGCGTGCCGTTCCTGATCGCGGCGCCGGTCGGCCTAATCGGCGTCTACCTGCGTGTCAGCCTGAATGAAACGCCCGCATTCCAGGCGCTCGAAGGCAAGCACGACATCGCGCATGCGCCGCTGATGGAAACGCTGCATTCGCAGTCGAGGAATATCCTGAAGCTCGGCGCGTTCGTGTCCGTGACGGCGCTGTCGTTCTACACGTTCACGACGTATTTCGCGACATACCTTCAAGTGGCCGGGCACCTGTCTCGCGGCACGTCGCTTCTCGTGACGGTGCTCGCGCTCTTCTTCGCCGCGGCCCTGTGCCCGGTCGCCGGCTTCTTCTCCGACCTCGTCGGCCGCCGCGCGACGATCGCCACGACCGGCATCTTCATCATCGTGTCGGTTTATCCGGCGTTCTCGCTGGGCGGCTCGGGCGTGCTGTCGCAATCGTTGCTCGGCGTCGCGCTGCTTGCGATCGGCGCGGTGTTCTCGGGCGTGGTGACGGCGCCGCTGATGTCGGAAGTGTTCGCGACGAAAACGCGCTACACGGCATCGGCGATCACGTACAACCTCGCCTACACGATCTTCGGCGGTACCGCGCCGCTCGTCGCCACGTGGCTGATCGCCGCGACGGGGACCAACCTGTCGCCCGCGTACTACCTGATCGCCGTGTCGATCTTCGCGATGATCGGCGGCCTGGCGCTGCCCGAAACGTCGAAGACGGCACTCGAGGAAGCCGGTCCGGCGACCGCGAGCGCCGCGCGGGCCGCGAAGCGCGGCGTCGAAGGCGCCGTTTGAGCACGGGCCACGGATGAGTTGCCCGCAGGCGCTACCGCTACAATCCGGCAGGAGCAAACCCGCCCGATAGCCTTGGTCCGAATACGGTTCGGACCCGTCGACACGATGCCGACCATGACCGACACGATGCCAAGCCTCGACTACGAAGATCTCTTCAGGCATCTGCCCGTCGCGGCCATCGTCGCCAGAGAACGCATCATGGTCGACTGCAACGAGAAGGCGCTGCAACTGTTCCGGGCCACCCGCGACGACATCGTCGACCAGTCGTTCGCGAAGCTGTATCCGCAGCGGAAGGACTTCGCGACGACGGGCCGCCGCCTCGCGCCGCTGCTCGCGAAACATGCGGGGTTCAGCGACGACCGCATCATGCGTCGCGTCGACGGCAGTCATTTCTGGGTCACCGTATGCGGCTTCGGCTACAACTCGAAGCGGCCCTTCGAGCTGGCCATCTGGACCTTCACCGACCTGTCGGAGAACGCGAAGCATCCCGACGTCGCCGGCACGTTGACCGATCGCGAGCGCGACGTCGCGGCATTCCTGGTTCACGGCCTGACCAGCAAGGAAATCGGCAAGGAACTGAGCATCAGCCCGCGCACGGTCGATATTCATCGTGCGAGCTTGTTGAGGAAGTACGAGGTACGCACGACCCACGAACTGATCACGTGCCTGCTGGCGTGAGTTGCGCGCGCAGGAACGGCGCATCCGGCATCCCCGCTCCGAAAAAAAGCCCGGCAAAGCCGGGCCAATCAGATCGAGACACAAGGAGAATCCCGCCCACCCCACACCGGGCGGTCACGCCGCGCTACACGACGTTCTTTTCGACGATCGGCCGGTTTTCGAGCACACGCTCCCAGCCGAGCGACGACAGGTCGAGCGATTCATACCGCCCGCCCAGGATCAGTTCGCTCACGCCACGCCCCGTCGCGGGCCCTTGCTGCAGCCCGTGTCCGCTATACCCGTTCGCGAACACGACGTTGTCGAGTTCGGGGTGATATCCGATGATCGCGTTGTGATCGAACACGTTGTACTCGTAGTACCCGGACCAGCAGTTCTCCACGCGCAGCGCTTCGAACTCCGGCACACGATTCGCGAGCGTCGGCCAGATCACCTCGTCGAACAGGTCGTGATCGACCTCGTCGAGCGGCAGGTCGTCGGGATCGCGATCCGGGCTCGGCGACGTCCCGCAGATGTACGTGCGCCCCTCCGGCCGGAAATACACGCCCGTCGGATCGATCAGCAGCGGGCAATCGGTCAGCTTCGCCGGCGACGACACGTTGAAGATGCTGCGACGCCGCGCATACACGGGAATGTCGATGCCCATCATCGACGACAGCGTGCGCGTCCATGCGCCGGCCGCATTGACGAGCGTGTCGCATGCGTAGCGCTCGCCGCCGTTCGTCACCACGTGCGTGACCTTGCGACCGTCGCGAACGACGCCGGTCACATCGGCCGGCACATACCGCGCGCCCAGTGCCTGCGCCTTCTTGCGCAGCGCCTGCACGAGCCCGTAACCGTCGAACCACCCTTCGCCGCTCACGCCATACGCGCCCGACACGAGATCGTCGACGTTCAGCCACGGAAACTTCGCGCGCAGCGCATCGCGATCCATCAACCGGATATCGGCGCCGAGCTTGGTCTGCAGCGCGTGGTTCTCGCGCAGCGTCGCATCGCCCGCCGGCGTCGCGAGAAACAGGTAACCGCCTTCGTGCAGATCGATCGACGGCCGCGTGCCGTCGACCTCGAGCCGTTCGCCGATCGTGCGCAGGAAGTCGATCCCGAACAGCGACATCTCGATCGACAGCGGCGTCGAGAACTGCTGGCGAATCGACGCGGCCGACAGCGCCGACGACGACTTCGCATAGGTGGGATCGCGTTCGATGACGGTCACGGACACCGTCGGATCGGTAGCGCGCAGGAAATAGGCGATCGAGCTGCCGATCACACCACCGCCGACGATGACGACTTGAGAACTCACGACTGACTCCAGTTACACGTATGAGGCGCCGCCGGCCGGCCGCGCCCGAAGGTTGTTCGTGCCGCGTCGCGCGCGGCGTCGTGCGAGCAGGCCACCCGGCGAATCGCCCCGGCGTGCGCCGCGACCGCATCCGATCGCTTCGGCTATTTCAGCACGTCCTGCATCGCCGCGAAAGCCCGCGCGCGTTCGGGTATTCAGTCCGCCGTTTGCGTGGTGACGGGCTGCCACGCGGCATTCTTCACTTCATACAGCGTCGAGCTCGGGTTCTTCAGATCGCCCGTGCTCGTGAACGCGATCGTGCCGGTGATGCCGTCGTAGCGCGTGCCCTTCAGCGCGCCGTTGAAATCGGCCGGCTTCGTCGAGTTCGCCTTCTGCATCGCGTTGATCGCGATCCACGTCGCGTCGTACGCGAACGGCGCATATGCGAGCATGTCGACGCCGTACTTCTGCTTGAATTTCGTTTCGAACTGCTTGCCTTTCGCGAGACGCGCGAGCGGCTGCCCGTATTCCCACACGGCCGCGCCTTCGGCCGCGTTGCCGGCGAGCTTGATGAAGTTCGCGTTCATCACGCCGCCGCCGGCCAGGAACTGCGCGCGGATGCCGAGCTGACGCATGCGCTTGACCAGCATCGCGGACTGCGCGTCGAGGCCGCCGAAGAACACCAGGTCGGCATTCGTGCTCTTGATCTTGGTGAGCTGCGCGCTGAAGTCGACGGCCTTGTCGTTCGTGAATTCGCGCGCGACGATCGTGCCGCCGTTCGCCTTCGCGGCCTTTTCGAATTCGTCGGCTTCGCCCTGGCCGAACGCTGTGCGGTCGTCGATGATCGCGATGCGCTTCGCCTTGGTCACGCTCGCCGCATACGCACCGGCGTTGCCGGCGTTCTGCGCGTCGGTCGCGATCACGCGATACACGGTGCCGAGGCCGGCGCGCGTGATGTCGGGATTGGTCGCCGACGGCGTGATCATCGGAATGCCGGCCTTCGCGTAGAGCTTCGACGCGGGTAGCGTCGTGCCGGAATTGAAGTGGCCGATCACGACGGCCACCTGCGCGTCGGTCAACTGCTGCGCGGCCTGCACGCCGATGCGCGGATCGCTCTGGTCGTCCTGCGACGCGACGACGAACTTCACCGGCTTGCCGCCGATCGTCGTGTGCGCGGCGTTCGCCTCGTCGACGGCCATGCGCACGCCGTTCTCGATGTCCTTGCCGTATGCGGCGCCGCCGCCGGTCAGCGGCACGGCCACGCCGACCTTGACGACCGTCTCCTGCGCGTGGGCCGCGCCGGTCTGGAACGCGAGGATCGCGGCGGTCAGTGCAACGCCGGAAAGCGAACGAATGCGGAACGTCATCGGCCAATCCTTCTTCTGTGGGTCGGGATGCGACGCGCGATCGTCGCGCGCCGGCGACCTCCCGCGTGCCGGTGATTTTTCCGTCGCCGGCGTGCCGCCGATGGCGCGTCACGTGCCGGTCGATCACCGCGGTTCCGTCTCCGGGAAACCTGTCGGCGCGCAAGAGGTGAACCGATTGTGGGTAGCCAATACGCGTGCAGCAAACGAAATATCGGAACTATGTTGTGAGGAATTGTCATCAAGTGACGACGCGGCCCGCGCGACGGCGGGCCGGGAAGAGGAAATGTCAGCGGGATGCGCGCATGCCGCGTTGCAGCGGGCCTGCGCCGGGTAATGCCGATGGAGCATCACCGCCGTATCGGGCAGCGGCAACGCACCGCACATTGCGCGATTCGGTCGACGGCGCCGGGCCGGTCAATGCCTGTCGGTGCCCGTCTGCTTGCGCACCGCATCGGCCGCCTCGCCGGCCTTCTCCTGAATCTTGCCGGCCTGCTGTTCCGCCACGCCTTCCGCTTCCGTCTCGCGGTCGCCCGTCACCTTGCCGAGCGCTTCCTTGACCGAACCCTTCACCTGTTTGAGTTTGCCTTCGATGCGATTCCTGTCCATGGTCGTCTCCTGCGATGAGTTGGGGAGAGAGCCGACGGCACGGCAGCCTGCGCCGCACCGCCGAGTGGACAGGATCGCAGCCGCGCGCCGTGCGCGGCAGATGCGGATGCACCAGCCTGCATGGTGCATTCGCACCGATGGCCCGACGCCCGGCGTCAGTCCTTGCCGTTCGCGCCGCCCTTGTCGGCGCCCTTCTCGCCTCGCGCGCCGTTCGCGTCGGATGCGCCGACGATCCCGCGCTCGCGCGCCCATACGATCGCCTCGCCGCGGCTATGCACGTCGAGCTTCGCGTAGATCGTCGCGACGTGATTGCGGACCGTGTTCGGCGCGAGCCCGAGGCGGGCGGCGATCTCCTTGTCGGCGAGGCCGTGACACAGCAGGTCGAACACGTCGCGCTCGCGCGCGGTGAGGTCCGACAGCTGCGCGCCCGCGTCCGGCGCATTCGCGCGGCGCACGTTCGCCAGTTTTTCGATCAACGTGCGGCTGAACCACGACGCGTCCTGCATTGCGGTCTCGATCGCATAGACGAGTTCCATCTCGGTGCGCTTGCGATCGCTGATGTCGAGCAGCGCGATCAGCAGGCAATCCTGCCCGTGAATCGCGACCGGTTCGGCCGACACGACGCAATCGCGCACGTCGCCGTCGCGCGTGCGGATCTGCACGTCCGCGTTGCGCACGTTGCCGTCGCGCGCGAGCTGGCCGTCGATGCACTGCCGGGCGCCGCGTTCGGCCCACAGCCCGATCTCGTCCGCGGACTTGCCGAGCAGATCGTCGCGCGCATGGCCGGCCATCGCGACGAAGGCATCGTTCACGTCGAGCAGCTCGAAGCGGTCTGCCGTGACGATCGCGGTCGCGACCGGCGCCATCCGGAACGCCTTCGCGAAACGCTCTTCGCTCTGCCGCAGCGCGAGCTCGGCCTGCTTGCGCGGCTCGAGATCCATGAACGTGAACAGCATGCACGCCTCGCCGTTCATGTCGATCGGCTGCCCGGCAACCACCACCGCTTTCGTGCCGCCGTCCGCACGCTTGAGCACGGCTTCCATCTGCGGGATCGTCGCGCCCTCGCCCAGCCGCTCGATCGCGAGTTCGCGCCGCTCGGCGTGTTCGAGCACGTCGAGTTCGTAGACGGAGCGGCCGAGCACGTCGTCGCGCGCATGCCCCGTCATCTCGAGGAAGCCTTGATTGACCTTCACGTAGCGCAGGTCGTCGAGCCGGCAGATCACGGCCGGCGCCGGATTCGCGTTGAACGTGCGCTCGAAGCGGTCCTCGGCGCTCGCCCATTCGGTCGCATCGTGCAGCACGAGCGCGAGGCAGTCGGGCTCGCCGGCCGCGTTCGTCAGCACGAGGCTGCGGATGCGGTGAACCCAGCTCACGTTCTCGTCGGCGGCCGATTCGACTTCGACGGTCACGTCGCTGAATTCCTCGCCCGCGATCACGCGATCCATCGGATAGTGGCCGTCGCGCACCGGATGGTTGTTCCGGTAGCGCAGGCGGAAGCGCTCGCGATACTCGGTGACGTCCGCGCCGAGCGCGTCGAGCTCGGTGACGCCGTGCATCGCGAGCGCGGCCTCGTTCGCCCACACGATGCGCTGGTCGGGTTCGATGAGGATCACGCCCTCGGTGAGCCCCGCGATGATCTGGTGCAGCTGGCGCCGGTCGGTATGCGACTTGAGCACCTGTTCGTTGACTCGTTCGTCCATGGGTCGGTGGTCCACGTGGTCGACAGGGTTGCCGGGTCGGTCGCGTCCGCGCCGGCGCGTGCACGCGATGATCGCGTGCGCGCCGATGCCGGCGACAGGCGCGGATGCACCCTGCGCAATAGTACATTCGCATGCCGCGCCGCCTGCGTGCGCCATCCCGCCGAGCCGCGCGCGGCGCGGGTGGCGCGCCGGCATCCCGCCTCGCGCGCATCACGGCGCACACGACGCACTTCCCGTTCCCGCTCCTTCGTTCCGTCCCCGTGCAAACGCACTAGCCGATCCGGTGAATTTGCGCGATGTCCGCGTGCATTCGCGCCGGTACGCTGGTACTGCATCGGCGCCCACGCGCCGCCCTTTCATACCGCAGAGGAGGATCACCTGATGAAGCTCCATCAGACACCCGATCCGACGCGCCCCGAGCCGGCCCCGGACAATCCGCCCGAACCGTCGCCCGGCACCGATCCGCCGGTGCCGCTGCCGCCCGACGTGCCGCGCCCCGACATGCCGCCGCGCGAGCCCGGCTACGACACGCCGATCGCGCGGTAACGCGCGGCGCGCCTGCGCAGATTCCCCATCCACCACGCCAATCGAAGGAGCACATCCATGAACAAGACCTCGAACCTGTCGGCGCTGCTCGCCGTCAGCGCGGCGTTCCTGCTTTGCGCCGCTCCGCTCACGAACGCACAGGCGGCATCGTCGACCGACGACGGCATGAAGACCGAATCGAACCAGCCCGTCACCGATACATGGATCACGACCAAGGTGAAGAGCGAACTCGCGACCACGGATGGCGTGAAAAGCGTCCACGTCGGCGTGAAGACGGTCGACGGCGTCGTCACGCTGACGGGCGTGCTGCCGTCGAAGGCTGCGGTGAAGAAGGCCGTCGCCGTGACGCGCTCGATCAAGGGCGTGAAGCACGTCGACGCATCCGGCCTGAAGGCGAAGGCCTGAGCTGTCGCGCGGCCGAGCGTCGCGCTTTTCTCCCCTTACTCCAGGAGCACACCATGAACGAAGACAAGATCAAGGGTCAATGGAAGCAGCTGACCGGCAAGCTGAAGGCCAAGTGGGGCAAGCTGACCGACGACGATCTCGCGGTCGCCGAAGGCAACCGCGAGTATCTGACCGGCCGGATCCAGGAACGTTACGGGATCGCGCGCGACGAAGCCGAGAAGCAGTTGAAGGAATTCGATCGCGAGCTTTGACGCGCCGGTCGTCTCACCCCGCCGCGATGCGTCCTGCGTCGCGGCCACGCGGAGGACCACGACATGGGCAAATATCTGATCGCATGGCTGCTCGGCGTACCGCTCGGCGTGCTGGTGCTGTTCTATCTGGTCACGCACCTGTTCTGACGATCGCGGCGCCCATCCAATGCAAACGGGCCGGCGGCTGTCATCAGCCGCCGGCCCGTTCGTCTGCATGCGTCGTCGCGCTTACTTCGCCGCGTTCGCCGTCATCTTGAAGATGCCTTGCGCGTTGCCCGCGTCGAAACGCAGGTCCGTCACCCAGCGGCGCGTCGCCTGGTCGAACGTGCGGCGGCGCGTGATGAATTCGTAGAACGAGCCGGGCACGTTGCGCTTCACGGTCCCGCCGTCGCGCGTGCGGAATTCGCGCTCGACGATATCCGCGCGATACGCGGTCTGGAACACGCGTCCCGAACGCGAGCGCTCGACTTCCGGCTTCATCGGCCGGCCCTTCGCCTTCTCGTCGTCGGACAGCTTGAACACGTCGGTCACGCGATCGGTCGCGTGGTTGAACGCGTTGCCTTCGGTCGCGATCCACGCCATTTCGGCCGATTCGAGCAGCAGCGTCTCGTAATCGAGTTCGCTCGGCAGGTCGTGCTGGCGCGCGAACGCGCCGACGATCTCCGGCAGCAGCGCATGCGCGGCGTCGAGCGGCAGCCAGCCTTCGCGCTCGATCTCCCACAGCAACGCGACGGCCGCCGGCGACAGCGGATCGCGCGACGAGCTCACGACGTTCGTCACGGCCTGCTGGAATTCCCGGGAGAAGCGCTCCGGATGCAGTTCGCTGACGAAGAACTGCGCGATCTCGTCCGGCGCGTCCTCATGCGCATATGCGCGGCCGGTCATGCCGAGCTTGTCGAGCGGATAACGGCCGTTCAGGCGGAAGCCGAGCGGACGCAGGATGCGCGTGAACGCGGCTTCGCCCGGCGGCAGCGCGCCCGTGTGCGGCCAGCGCACCGTGCGCAGCGCGCCGTGGTCGAAGTAGACCGAGCCGCCGTTTTCGATCGCGTCGGCCGTGTATGCGCGGCCGTTCGCCGAACGTTCGAGCAGCCCTTCGAACAGCGCCATGTTCATCGCCTGCGCGATTTCCGCGCGCGTGACGACGTCGGTTTCCCATTCGTCGAGGATGGCCGGCATGTTCAGGGTCGCGAACAGGGCGTCGGTCTTCGCCTGTCCCAGCAGCTTCGTCAGCAGGCTCTCGATATTCGGATTGCGCATCAGGATTCTCGTGTTCGGGGGACCGCCGGCAAAGCGTGCCGGCAACTCGAATGGCCGGCCGCCCAGCGGGCGCCTGGCCTTGCGTGGGATGCATTATTCAAAGGGTTGCAGCGGGGCGTAAAGCGAGATTAAATTGACACGTGATGAGTTTTTGGAATTATCGGCCGTCTCCGCATTCGTCCTCCGGCCCGCCGCGGGCGGGTCCGTTCGTCAGACAAAACGAGCATCATGCGCAAATTCAAGATCCCCAACATGGGTGCGCTCGTGGCTTTCGAAGCCGCGGCGCGCCACGAGAGCTTCACGCACGCGGCCAAGGAGCTGTTCCTGACCGAAAGCGCGGTATCGCGGCAGATCGCGACACTCGAGGCAAGCCTCGGCGTGCGGCTGTTCGCGCGCGTGAAGCAGCGCGTCGTGCTGACGCGCGCCGGCAAGCTGTACGGCACGCAGGTGCGGCGCGCGCTGGAGGCGCTCGATCGCGACACGCTGTCGATCATCGCGCACGGCAGCGGCGGCGGCTACCTGGAGCTCGCGGTGCTGCCGACCTTCGCGTCGCACTGGCTGATCCCGCGCATCAAGAGTTTCTACGACCGCACGCCGGACGTGCGCGTGAACATGGGCAGCCGCACCGACCTGTTCTCGTTCGAGGACACGCACTTCGAGGCCGCGATCCACTACGGCAAGCCGACCTGGCCGGGCACGTCGTCCGACTACCTGTTCGGCGAGGAAGTCGTGCCGATCTGCTCGCCCGCGCTGCTCGACGGGCCGGTCGAACGCGTGGAGGATCTGCTCGCGTATCCGCTGCTGCACTCGACCACGCGTCCCGGCGCTTGGGCGCAGTGGTTCGAGACGCATGGCGTCGAGGACATCCGCACGATGCAGGGTGTGCGCTACGAGCTGCACACGATGCTGATCAGCGCGGCCGCGGCCGGCCTCGGGATCGCGCTGGTGCCGAAGTTCTTCGTCGAGGAACAGTTGCAGCAGCTCGGCCTCGTCGTGCCGTGCGACGCGGCGACGGTCGGCGATTCGGCGTACTACCTCGTGTATCCGACGGAGTTCAGTCACAGCAAGCCGCTGGAATCGTTCCGTGCGTGGTTGCTGGAGCAGGCGAGCGCGTATGCGGCGCCGGGGCGGGAGGGGGAGGAGGACGGCGACGCGGAGGATGACGAGGACGTCGAGTAGCGAAACAGGGACGGTGTAGCGCCGCTCCCGATCCTATCGGTGGCACGAGCGCAGCCCACGCATCGCGATCGGGCAACGCGCCGGCGGCGCTCATTGCGCCGCCTGCCCTGATTGGAAAAAACGATCGGTCCAGCACGCTACGCGTGGTCCGGTAGCCGGTTTGCCGATGCACTGTCTTCTGCAAACCCTACGCCAGAACCATCTCCATCAATTGCAGGGATTCAATTTTACGGCGCTGCGTCTTCACAGAGTGGCGCATGCTTCACGCCGATCGATTCTGTCCGAACGCGATCGTCTTCGACAATCAGCCTGCGAATCTCGAGTCGAAGGTAACCGGACGGATGAATAGCAAAAGCTTCGTAGTCTTTGCCTGCCTTCGGCACGAACGTGCCGGCGGCGTGTTCTCGTGGCGTCGAAAACACCACGCCTCCGGTCTGCGACGTTCCTCCGGTATCAAGCGTGATCGTCAACGGCTCGTTGGCCTTAACCACGTATTCGTCGTAGTAGCGGTAAGCATCTTCCGGGACCGGCATGCCGATTGTCGTGTTGGCGAGATTAAGCAGGCGCGGTTTGGCAACAGCCGTGCCGCGACTCGCGAAATCAAAAGCGTGTTTCTTCGGTTCGCACGATGTGTTGAAGTAAAAATGGGTATCGGTGCCAAAGTAGACACGAATGCGTGCATCGTTGGCGGGATCGTAGGCAACGCTCTGCGCGCTGTGCGATGCGCAGCCTGCGAATAAAACGCAAAGGCCAAGTACCGATAGTGCGTTTCGAAGCATGACGGATTCCCTATACGGCGATCTTAGAATTGCGACGTGAGTTGAAATCCCACCGTGACGCGCGCGGTTGGGAAGCCGGACGGCTTGTAGACCGGTGTGCCGGCGAACAGGTCGTACCCGTATGCGCCGAAGCGCGTGCCGATACTCCCCTTGACGCCGATCACTGCACCTGCCAACTGCGTTCCGACGAGCTCGACCGGCTGTGGTCCCCACACGCGGCCATAGTCCATCCCCACATACACGGCCTGCCCCGTCTGGCCGATCGGCATTTGCAGCTCGTTACGCCAGTACAGGCCACGCGCTGCCGCCAACATCGTTTCGCCGTCGAAGCCGCGCACGGTGTATCGGCTGCCGATGGTCAAGTCATCGATGTAGTACAGCGTGTTCCCCGTGTACTGACCGTGAACACTCGTCACGTAGCGGAATGGCTGCTTGGCGATCGCGAACGGCACCGACAGGTTCGCATCCAGCACCGCCATTCTGTAGCGGTAGGTTGGGCCGCCGCCGGCCGCGAGTATGTCGTCCCGTGCGCCGAGACCGCCGACGCCCTGACGATACGCGAGCGTGCCGTCGAACTGCGCGCCGTCGAAGTAGTGGCGATCGGTCAGGCCAAGTTCGATAACCGTGTTGTTGCGACGCTGCTGCGTGATTTCAGTGTCTTCAATGAAGCTTTCCCCGAAACGGCGCGACAGTCGGACGTACCCACCGAGCACGTCGTTCTGGCTGCGCGCCAGCACGCGGGCCAGTTTGAAATCCAGCGTCTTCGAATTGCCGCTCGCAACGAACGTCTGGTTCACGCCGGCAATCTGTTGATAGTAGGTGTTCGTGTACGCCGCAATCGTGGCGGTCCAGTAGCCCCACGGAATCGAATAGAAACCGTTCCAACCATGCGACCCAAGGCGCTTGTCGCCGAATTCGAGGTCTTGACTCACGCCGACATTGAGAATGTCGTTCAAGCCAAGCGGGTTATCGATACCGACTGACAGATTACCCTGCAGTTTGCCCGTTGCGCGTGTGCCTGAATTGTCGATCGATGCGACGACGGTCCACGGCTTACCGCGCTTCACGTCCAGCACAACGTCGCTTTCTCCCGGCTTGTCAGCGGGAACGATTTGCATCGACACGTCCTGACTGGTGACGCGCTTCATTTGCTCCAGACCTTGCTCAAGGTCGCGCAAGTTCAGCACTTCGCCGTCGCCGGTCGGGAATGCGGTCTTCCAGGTGCCGCGCAGTTTCTCGTCAGCGAAACGGACGTGTCGAATCACGCCCGGAATCAGTGCGAGCTTCAGCGTGCCGGTTGCCAAATCCTGTTCCGGCAGCAACACGCGCGTTGTGATGTAGCCGCGCGCCAAGATTTCCCGAGACAACGCCTTGACGATCATATCGACGCCTTGCTTGCCGACACACTGGCCGGCGTAGTGGCCGAGCCATTCGCGCGCGAAGGCGAAGCGATCCATCGGCAGTGCGGAAGCGCCGGCCGACTTCGCGGCATCGGGCAGCGAATCCGGTACGTCAAGCGCAAAGCGGTCGATACGGAAACACGGCTGTTCGTTCGGCAGCGGCGCATAGGTTTCGGCGTGCGGCACGTCCGATCGGACGGAAGGGGCGCGCACGGTCGCGTCACGTTGCTGCGCGTCGCGTTGTTGCTGTGCCTGCCGGTCCTGCTCCGCGTTCGCACGTGCGGCGGCAGCCCGATCTTCAGGCGTGGGGGCCTGCTGTGCGTGTACCCCGAGCGACACGGAGGCAATGAATGGCACAGCCGCCAGCCGTCTAAAGTTTTTCATTTTTCAAAACCATAAACCAACGCAACTTAAACGTAGTCCTCAAACTCCCACTCCATTACGCGGGAAATCTTTTCAGCCAATCCAGGCCAATCTTTTTCATCAATCGACGAAACAAATTCCCCAACATAGTCAATAATTTCCTGCGGCCTGTAACCATTATTCACCACCAGAATATGCCGCCCCCACGACATATTACCGACATTCAACTTCAACCAATCTGGCGTGCACACTTTAATTCTAAATAAATCACCGCCCACGCCACCAATTCGCCCGATAGTGAAGGTCATCCATAGGCAAAATGAATTGGGATATTCTGGAGTATATTCAAATACACCAATTTCCGATCCCAGGTCTACCGATTTAATTTCCGCTTTCATTGATGTATATTCAAATGACCATTGCTGATCATCCGTCCATTCTGGAATTGCTGAAAGTTCGCCTGTGTGCCTGTAACCGCGAAGGAACTATCCTTTGCTTGTGGAGGCCTGTAGGTGCGGGTCCCGTCTGCACTGACTAAGCCGCCGGGAACATCTGTCATAGGGCGAGCCCCATCACCAACCCAAATTTTACCGAGTCTGTCCGCATCAGCGGCGGTTCCCGTACCAATCGAGAAATTCCGATTACCAGTGCCATCCCCATTTATTGCCTTGGCCAATCGCGCATCTTGGGCAGAGATGGCATTCAGATTATCTTGGGTTAGCTGATCGCGAAGACCTTGTACCGTGGTTGCATCTGCCTGATCGCCAGAAGTACGATAGCCAGTACGGCTGCCGCTGGTGCTCGGCAATTGCGGCCCCGACGTCCTCCCTCCCCTAATTGGCGAATCCCCCCCGCCACTGAACATCATTGATGCGAGCGCCGCTTGCATTGCTTGCTTACTACCGATGACCTCTTGAGGTGTCATCAGATTTTCAACTGATGCACGTTGAATAACCTCCATCCAGAGAGCGCTAAGATTCAACGCCTCCTGATTCGACAGATTCCCTTGTGCCTCCAGTGCATTCAGTGCAGCAATCTGTGCGTCGACGTCCGCTCGCGTGAGCGCTCCACGCGGCTTTCTCAAAGCGTCCGCGACGCTTGTCGCGACTTTCTGCATGCGCGGCGTCGTGCCTTTCACGAAGTTCGTCGCGTTGTTCTCGGTCTCGATCAAAGCAGCGGCCGAAGTCGCTGCGGCGTCGCCGCCCAAAGCAGCGGTCGCGCCGGCCACGATCGACTCAACGAGCCGCTCGCGCTGAAGCTTTTCGTTGTCGGTAAGCGTCGACGACTGCGTACCGTTCAGACTATTCAGCAGGTTGTTCAGGACCACACTCGCAGCCGCGCCAGCCGCACCCGCGCCACAGCTTCTACCCCCTGCGGCTGCCCCGGCACATCCGACAAGACCTTGCAACGCCGCGCGGGCCGTTTCACTATCAAGTGCGTCAGCAATACTTTTTACTTGTTCGGTCGCAAGGCTCTGGAAATAGTACGCAGCTGCGCTCTGCACCATAGCACCAGCCGAACCCGTAACGCTGCCACCAGCTGCCATCGTGATAGCCGTCAATACTCTGCGTCCGGTCCCGCCCTCCAGCCACGTTGAATCATCCTGGAGTGTCTGCGTCAACTGCGCAATCTTTGCCGCGTCTTGCTGGTCTGCTGGTTTAGCCTTTTCTGCATCCAATGCCTTTTGCGCGGCGTCCGCTTCGGCCGCGCGGTTCTGGATAAACGTTCCGGCTTCGTTGATGAAGTGGCTCGTAATATCGAATCCGGCTTCAATCTTGTCCTTATCGAAAATCGGTGCCAGCGCGCCACCCGTGTTCGACGTATCGCGATTGACGCTTGCGACCGTTTCATCGGCCGTCTTGCCGGTCAATTCCTGTTGCTTGGCGCTATCGGTAACCGTGAGCGATCCGCCGCTAATGCCGCTACGCGTAGTGGCACTTGCGTCGCCGGAAGCGCCGAGGGCGACAGGGGGCTGGACGCTCAAACCCCCGGTGCCATAGCCGGCGGAAAGCCCAACCTGCGACGCGTCGTAAGATGCATGATTCTCGATATCGCTCGTCGTCAGCGTCGCCGTCGTCAGGCTGTTCACGCCATTTTGTACGGCCTTGTCGCTACTCGCGATCACGCCGCCCTTGAGGTCGGTATTGCCCTTGACGTTGACCTGGAATCCACCGTCACCCGCCTTGATACCCGATTGCTCCGCCACAGCGGCGTAGTCGCTGTGCATCTTGTCTTGGCTGAAATTCGCCGACGCACTTGATGTGCCGTAGCAGATCGGCGGGACACACACGCTGATCGACACGCCCGCGCTCTGTTGCTTCGAATCGTATTTACTCAGGTCTTGCAGGCTCTGGACATTCAGGTTTCCGCCCACATCGGCCACGACTTGCTTGCCGGACGCGACAGCGCCAATAAGGTTCGTATCACCGCCGGATTCCACCGTCAGCGAGTTACCCGCCGTGACGTGCGTATTCGTGTACGTCGTATCGCTGCCGTTGCCATTTCCTCTATTACCCGATACGCCGAGTTGGAAAGACAAACCGGTTTGCTGGCCGACGCCGAGGGTCACGCCGATACCCGCACTCGATCCGCTGTTTTTACTGCTCTGACTGTCCGTGTTCTGGGCGGCCTCAAGGTTAATCTTGCCGTCCGCCTTCAGCGTTGCATCGTTGCCGGCGCTGATCGTGCTACCGATCACGTCGATATTGCTATTTGCACCTGCGCCTGTCGCCGTGATTGACACGTTATGACCGGCTGCAACGGTGCTGCCGACAGCGGTACTGTGTGACGCGGATGAACTGCTGTTGCTATGGCTTGTACCAAGCGACACGCTGACGCCGAGATTGCCGACACCCGAACCGCCCCCGGTCTGATCGAACGCATTCTTTGCTGCCAATCCAGTCGTCGCCGCCGCCAGCGCATCGAGACGCGCGTCGCCCTTCGTGCGCTGAACGTCCTTCGACATCTGGATGCCCGTTTGGACAGCCGTAACAATCGTGCCACTCAGACCGGCGGTAATGCCCGTTTGGCTAAACGACTGCTGTTCGTTTTGTGTTCCAGTGTCCTGCGCCGCGTCGATTTTCACGGTCTTGCCGTCAAGCTTCAGATCGTTTCCGGCGTGCAACGTGCTACCGGTCACGTGCAAATCGTTGCCGGACGAAATCGAAAGATTGCCGTTCAACGAGCCAACCATACTTCCGACGTTCGTCACGCTCGTTGCCTGCTGCGCATCTGTGGTCTTGCGCACACCGATCGAATAACCCTGCAAACCACCGTCGAGCTGGTTCAACGGATTCAGGCCCGAGAGGAAACCGTAGTCGCGTTTCTCGTAGTAGCTCTGTGCGTTCTGCGTGTCCTGCGAAGTCTTGATGATCACGTTGCCCGTCGCGTCGAGCTTCACATCATTCGTGCCGACAACGTTACTGCCTTGAATGGTCAAGTCCTTACCGGCGTGCACCTGGACCGTATCCCCGGACAGGGTACTACCGACACCGATATTGGTTTGCGTGTTTTGCATTCCATCGGTTGTCGAACCGCTGATGAAACTGCCGCGCTTCGTCTGCACGTCGCGGAAACTGTCGTGCTCCTCGCGACCTTCGTTCATCGAGACATTGCCGGTTGCGTTGACCGTCACGCCGCCGGGTGTGAGTTCATTTGTTCCAGACGTGACTGTCGAACCGGTCAGCGCGACGTTGCCCTTGGTTGCATCGTTGATATTGATCGCCGCAAGCCCGGCATCGTGCCCGGCCGAGAAGGTTGTGCCCACCGCAGTCTGGTCGTAGGTGTGGTCGACCTCCTTACGTGCACGGCCATCGACAGCAACGTTGTTCAACTGGTGTTGGTCGGTGACCGTCGTCGCCGTCAGGTTCCCGCCGGCCGATACCTGCAAATCGTTGCCAGCCGATACGGTTGCGCCCTTGAACGTTGCGTCGTTCGCGCTGATCATTGTCAGGTTGTTACCTGCATTGACGCCACTAACTACGTTCGTCGTCGTGGCTTCTTCCCAATGTCGCTGATCATTCAGGTGCATCGATTGGTTCGTGGTCGACTGAACTGTATCGACATTGATATCACGCCCCGCCGTTACGAATGCATCCGTGCCGGCCGACACATTCGCACCGTGAATCGTCAAATCGCGGCCGGCATCCAAGGTGAGTGCGCCGGTCGATGCGATAGTGCCTTGTTGACCGAGAAGGGTCTGACTAACCTTGCCAACGCCGGATGTAGCGTTCACGCCAGTAGCGTCTACCAGCGTCGTGTTGACGATATCCCGGCCGGCGCTGACGGCGACGCGATTGCCGGTGATCATCCCCGATGCGTTCACTACGTCATTAGTCGCCGATACGACCGTCGTGCCGTTCGTAGCGCTGCTCGAAATCGTGCCGCCGCGATTCAGGATATCGGTCGCCGTGAGGACCGTCTTCGTACCGCCCTTGATGACACCCGTATTCGTGGTGGTGCCCGTCGTATGAATTTCAACGTCATCGGCCGCGATCAAGGCACCGGTCGGTTGCAGGTCGTTCGCATGCGTTTGTGCCATGTAGACAGCTGGGGCCAACACGTGCGTCGTGCTGCCATCGGGCAGGGTTACGGTCTGGTCAACGAGCCACACGATATCGCTCGTCAGCGCATCCATTTGCGCGGCACTCAGCGCCATACCCGGCACCAAGCCGAAGTCCTTCGCGTAGTTCACCCCGTTCGTCATCAACGCGCGATACTCGTCTTCGGCGTTCGCGTAGCCCGGAAGGAAAGTGCGGCCCGTCAACTGCGTGATCTGGTTGCGCACCATCTGTTGTTCATACATGCCGTCGCCCAAACGCTTCTCGATGCTCGCGGGGTTCAGGTTCAACTGGCCGAGCATGTAGTCGCTCGAAATGAAATTCGTGTAGCTGGTCAACCGCGGATCGGTGACGATCAAATAGGGTTGTCCCGGTGCGGGATGAATCGAGTACATGCCGCTGGTCGGCAACGTGATCGACAGTGCACCGGTTGCGCCCGCGACCGATTGCAGTGCGGGAACGGTCGTCGATCCGCTGGCCGCACCGACCTTGTTCAACGTGCTACCGGACACGCCCTGATTGGCCGAATTGTTGCCGAGCGTGCCACCCGTCGCACCGGTTGCCGAATTCTGCGCGGCGACGTTCTGGTTATTGACGCTCTGGCCGGTGATCGACACCGACTGATTCGCGATGATCGTGCCACCCGTGCCGCCGATTGCAACCGGTGTATGGACAACGGTCGGCTCAACGATCGTGCCGCGATCCTGTGTCGTGTCCTCGTTCCACGCATACATCGATACGATGTTGTCGGTCTGGTACTGATACAGCGTCCGACCGACGTTGTTCACGACCGTGCCGCCATAACTGCCGCTACCGACAGAACCGTTCTGCTGCGTGCTGCCGATTTGAATCGACTTGCCGGCCGTGATGGCGCTGTAGTCGTTATTGATCGTGCCGACGTTCGCCATCGTGATACTGCCGCCCGCGACGAGCTGCGCCTGCTGCGCCTGGCTCGTTACCATGTCTTGCTGGGTCGTGGACGTGGTATCACGCCAGATTTCGACACGCTGATAGCCGTTGTGGCCGTCGCTACGCGTCGTGTATTCCGTATCCGGGACGTAGTTGATGTGCGGGTCGTAGGCGTCCCAATAGTTGACCGTCACCGACCCGTCTGCGTTGGTCGTCAGCGTGTTGTAGTAAATCGTCTGCTGCTTGCCGTTCACGTTCACGACCAGCACCTTGTCGGTCGCGTTCGGTCCGGACGATTCCGATACAACTTGCGAAGGGCTATAGCTCGAAGTGAGCGCCGTCTTATAGCCGTTCACCCACATTGCCTGCGAGCAGCCGCCGTTCGGGTCCGCATTCATCGTCGCGCACACGATGTATTTCTGGCGCTTGGTTTGGTGCGAGGTGGTCGTCCCGGTCGTTACAGTCGTGACGATGGGCGCGGGGCGTGTGTTGGTGAACGTACCGGCCGCGAGTTCAACGTTACCCTGCGCTTCGATCGTGGACTGATCGTTCAGCACGTTCTGCGTACGGTTCGCGAGCAAGCCATTCGCATCGCGCTGACCGTTCGCCGCGATATTGATATCGCCGACGCTGAACAGGTTCGCGCCGCCCGTATTCGACAATTGATTCGTCGCGTACAGGTTCAATTGATTGGCAGCGGCAAAGACAGCGGCGGCCCCGGTGTTGGTGATCGTGTTGGCGTTCGCCGTGACGTTGGCACCGATCACGGTCCCCGTGTTGTTCAACGTCGCGCTATTGGTCGTAACCGTATCGCCTTCAATCCGGCCCGCGTTGTCGATCGTGCCGCCATTCGCGTTGACCGTCGTGTTCGCGGAATTCAAATCCGCGCCGCTCTGATTGTCGACGTTCGCCGCGCTCACCGTAAGCGCGCCGTTGGCATCGAGCACGCCCTGGTTCGTCAGCTTGCCTGACGTGGTCAAATTCAGGTTGCCGTTCGCGTGCAGCCTGTTCGCAGCCGTCTGCGTGTAGTCGCTCCCGAGCGTGATCGAGCCGTTACGACCCGCGACGATGGAACCGTCACCCGACAGCGTGCCGGTGTTCAGCGTCAGGTCTTGATCGCTACCGATCGCGCCGCCCTGATTCGACAGCGCACCGGTCTGAATCGATACGCTGCCGCCACTGCCGGCGTCATTGCCGATCTTGCCGGACGTGTCGTCAATCGATGCAGCAGTCAATGACAGCGCGCCGTTTGCCCGCACTGATCCGTTTTGGTTTGAGAGCGCCGCGTTTGCACCATTGAACGTCAAGTTGTTCGCGGCCGACAGCACGCCGCCGGAATTGTTTGCGTTGGTGCCAACGTTCAACGTCAGGTCGTGGCCGGCCAGCGTCTGACCACCTTGCGCGTTGGTGAGCGTTTGCGCGGTCAGCGTCACATCGCCGTTGCCGCCGATCGTGCCGGCACCGGCTTTACCGGACGCGTCGGTGTTCGTGATCGACGTACCGCCGTCGATCGTCGTCGCGCCCGTGCCGATATTTGCAATTCGCCCGTCACTATTGTCGATGCTCGATCCGGACAGTTGGAGCGTCGCGGTTGCGCCGTTCGCCTCGATTTGGCCGCCGTTATTGCGCACCGCACCTTGCGCCGCAACCTTGAGGTTGCCGTTCGCTTGAATCAGGCCGGCCGAATTGGCGAGCTGGCCGTTCGATTGCACGGACAGCGACTGTGCCGCCAGCAACGAACCGTTCGAATTGTCGACCGTGCCGCCCGAAACCGACACGTCACCGTTTCCGCCGATCGTGCCGCCTGCAGTGTTCGTCAGTGCGTTCGTCGTCGTGACGGACAACGCATCCGTGCCGAGCGCTTTAACGGCACCACCGTCGTTCGCCAAGCTGTCGGCCGAGACCGTCAACGCGTGGTTCGACTCGATGGAACCCGTTTTGTTGTTGATCGCGCCTTGCGATTGGATCGTGACGCTATTGGCGCCGATGTAACCGGACGCGCTGTTGTCGAGCGATTGAACGCCGAGCGTAGCCTGCCGCTGCGCTGACAACGTACCTGCTTGGTTCGAGACAGCGGCGGCGGTCAGCGCGAGCGCGCCATTGGTCGCGATCGATCCGCCGTTATTCGACAATGCGCCGGTCCCGATGGTCAACGTACCGCTGCCGGCGTGCGCGATTTTGCCGTGGTCGTTAATCAGCGTCGCGGGCGTGAGGCTGAAATCGGCGCTGTTGGTCTGCACGGTGCCCGAATTATTGTCGAGCGTGCCAGAAACGGCGATGTTGATCGGGTTCGTGCCGGTCTGCGTGATCACGCCGGAGCGGTTCGCGAGGTCGGCTGCCGACAGCGACAACTGGCTGCCCTGAATCGAACCCGAACTGTTGTCCAGATTGGTTGCGCGAACGTTTGCCAACGCGCCAGCAGAAATGCTGCCGGCTGCGTTAGCCAGGTGCGCGCCGGCATCGATCGATGCATTCTGACCGGCCGTCAGCGAACCGCTACCGTTGTCGATGGACTGCGCACCGACGGTCAAATCGGTCGCGGCGCTGATCGATCCTTGGTTTGCGATGCTGCCGGCCTGAACCGTAACGGCACCCTCGCCACCGATCACGCCGCCTTGCGCGCCGTTCGCGGTCGTGCCCGCTGCATTCGACAGTTGGCCGCTCGTCGTGATGGACAGACCATCGCTGTTCAGGGACGTGACGCGTCCGGCGGAATTCTGAAGCGAAGCGCCGACCACCTTCATCTGGCCGGCGCTCTGGATGATCCCTTGCTGATTGTCGATCGCGCCGCCTTCCACGTCGGCGGTGTTCTGCGACACCAGCGTGCCGGCCCGATTCGAAATCGAGCCGGACGTATGAACGGACAGCGGCCCTTGCGCCGACACCGTGCCGCCTTGGTTCGACATACTGCCCGCCGTCAGCGTGGCACCGCTTTGACTCGACAGGCTGCCGTGGTCGTTGACGATCGCGCCCGCTGCGGTCGCGCTCAATGCGCCCTGTGCGCTGGTCGTCGCATTCGACAGATTGATATCGCCCGCCGTCGCGTTCACATCCAGCGTGCCGTTCGTCGCCGTCTTGCTGCCGGCCATATTGACGCCGTAGCCGCGCAAAGTCGTGTTTCCGCCCGCGATGTTTTGGCCGGTCGCGGTCAATTGGCCCGTCGTCGTCACTTGCAGGTCACCGGCTTGTGTGACCGCGCCGTTGCTGTCGACACCCGCGCCGATTGCGCCCGTCGAATTCAGCGAGCCGGCATTGATGCCGACGTTGTGTTGGGCAGCGAGCGTGCCGGTATTCGTCATGTCCGCGCCGGTAGTCATCGACACGGATTGCTGGCTGTAAGTCGTGCCGTTATTGTCGATGCCGCCGTCGGCCGTCACCGCGACGTTGCCAAGCGCGCTGATCTTGCCGGACTGCACCAAGCGTCCGTCGGTCGTGAGTGTCATACCGGCCGCGTCCGCCGAAAGCGTGCCCGCATTCTGGACACCGACAGCGCTCCCCGAACTCACCAGAAAGATGCGATTGGCATACATACCGCCGAGCTGACCCACATCGATCGCAACCGCCGGGGCAGCGCCGTCGCCCTGAATCGCCGTCGCCGCGAGCGTGTCGTGATTAACTTGATTCGAACCGGCGATTACGTTCAGATTTTTGGCATAAATGGCCGCATTCGCCTGAACCGCACGCGCGATGATGTCGACCTGATCGATATTTGCAGCATTCAAGCCGGACCCGGATACCGTGACGAGCCCGCGATTGACGTTGAACCCGGCCACCGAGCCGTCCGCGCCGTAATACGGCACGCCAGTTGTCAGAACAGCGCGCGACGTATTAATGAAGCCGCCACCGTCGATTTGCAACCCAGCCGGGTTGCTGATGATCAGTTCGGCTTTTTGCCCTGCGATCTCAACGAAACCGCGAATCGAACTTGGATTATTGCTGTTGACTTGATTAACGATGATCCGCGCAGCGTCGTTCGGCCCGAAATTCGGGTTTCCGTTGATCATGCCCGCTTGCTGCGTATTAACAATAGTGGGCGAATTATTCAATATCGCGCCGGATTTTGAAACGTCGAACTGGTTATACGTATTTAACGATACGCCAGCATTTCCGGGCTTATTAATGTTGACTTGCGGTAAGCCGTTTTGCGTCTGGATCACCGACGGTGCGTGCGCACCGCCGCCGACAATCTGCGCATTCGCCCATATGGGCGTCGCGCCGGCTGCGACCAGTACCGCAAATGCGGCTTGACGCAGCGCAAATCGTGCAAACACATGCGCTATCCGAGTTGCTGACGCGACCTCGCCTCGGCGGGCGTTGCCGGACGCGCTAGCGGTTTCTGCAACGGCAATCAGCATGCCCCGGACGCGACTGAATACCAGTCGGTAGTTATTTTTGTTCATGGTTCTGGTCTACTCGCAACTCGCGCCACGGCGCACTACGGATCAACGGACCATCACATTGTCTCGCGGAAGTTGCCTCTCACCTTCTCGATGTGAGTTAAAGAGTGTCAAATTGTGGTGGCAGCGAGACGTTTGTTAAGCAGACCTGTCAATTTAAACAGGCCAAATCGCAATATCTCGAAAATATCTAGACCATCTCAATTCCCACTTGCCCTGATCGAAACGCGAAAATCCGCACAACAATCGCTGACCAGGTATCAATCTTGTCGGTACTGGCATCACTCTGTTTGAACCGCACGGAGAATCGCGCGCTGTACGGTCGGGCGACTGATGAAGCTGCAAGGCTTGCGAGGTGCGCGGCGAGCGAGTCCACCCGACGACCTCCGAGATGTCCGCACCGCGTCCGTCGGACCGGGCAGTCTGCAATTCGGGGCCGAGGGGCTCACTCAGCTAAGGCGGAACATATTAGAAGCCGACTGTGCCGCGAGCCTTTGCCTCGGATCGACTGAATGTCGACGATGGCGAATGCACGGGAGCGGCACGAATGATTCGCGCGCTTTTTTGCAAAATGGGAATGCAAGGAAAAGACAGGGGGCAACGAAGCCGCCCAATGGCTGAACGCCCCCATGCGTCCGGTGCGCGCCGAGCCGGGCAACCCCGACCCGGCGCTCCGGGCAGCCGACCTCGCTTCGGCAGCGCGGCGGACCTTCTCTCTTTTCTTCACTGCGTATGTTTTCTCTCAGGTTCCGGGGCAATTTTTTCTTCGCCGCGTCGGGCCATTATCCGCCCAATCCAGCCGAAGTGAAACGTTTGCGCACGCTCTACGCCGCTTATACCCGCCATTCGGACACATTCCTTCAAATCGCTTACGCAGCGTGCGATCGCATTCGGCAAATCTTGCAATCGGTTCGGCGTTCCTTTTAAATGGAACTGGTTCCATTCCGCGTTTCGGCCACGCCGTCGCGTGACGCCACGTGACGTCGCTTCGTCCGCGCGTCATGATGCCGATTCAGGATCGAGGATCGTTCAGCTCAGGATTCCGCATCGCCCGTCCTTCCCGGACACCCCGTCAAACGAGACCGTCATGCCCGATTCCGCCTCCCTGCAGCAGCTGTTTCCCGCCTATCAAGACATCCCCGCCGAGTTCCGGCTCGCCGCGCCGATCCACCAGCGCGTGTCGCTGGTCGACGGCGAGTTGCGCCCGTGGGACGGCGCGACCAAGACCGTGCTGTCGCCCGTGTGCGTGCGCCAGCCGGACGGCAGCGTCGCGCAGATGGAGATCGGCAGCTATCCGGTGATGGGCGAGACGGAAAGCGATGCGGCGCTCGACGCCGCGGTGCGCGCGTACGACTCGGGCCGCGGCGAGTGGCCGACGATGAAGGTCGAGCAGCGCATCGCGTGCATGCAGGACTTCATCAAGCGGATGGTCGCGCAGCGCGAGCTGGTCGTGAACCTGATCATGTGGGAGATCGGCAAGAGCCTCGCCGATTCGCAGAAGGAGTTCGACCGCACCGTCACGTACATGACGCAGACGATCGACGCGCTGAAGGAGCTCGACAACGCGAACTCGCGCTTCGTGATCGCGGAAGGCACGATCGGCCAGATCCGCCGCACGCCGCTCGGCGTCGTGCTGTGCATGGGGCCGTACAACTATCCGCTGAACGAGACCTTCGCGACGCTGATCCCCGCGCTGCTGATGGGCAACACCGTGGTGTTCAAGCCGCCGCAGTACGGCACGCTGCTGTTCGAGCCGCTGCTCGAGGCGTTCCGCGACGCGTTCCCGAAAGGCGTGATCAACACGATCTACGCGCCGGGCGCGGTGGTCGTGCCGCACATGCTCGCGTCGGGCAAGATCAACGTGCTCGCTCTGATCGGCTCGAGCAAGGTCGCCGATCACCTGAAGAAGCAGCATCCGAAGTCGCACCGCCTGCGCGCGATCCTCGGCCTCGATGCGAAGAACGCGGCGATCGTGCTGCCCGACGCCGATCTCGATCTCACCGTGAAGGAATGCCTGCTCGGCGCGCTGTCGTTCAACGGCCAGCGCTGTACCGCGCTGAAGATGCTGCTCGTGCATCGCTCGATCGTCGACGAATTCCTGAAGCGCTTCACCGCCGCGCTCGAACAGCTGAAGATCGGCATGCCGTGGGAGAAAGGCGTCAGCATCACGCCGCTGCCGGGCATGCATCGCACCGCGTACATGACCGACGCGATCGACGACGCGAAGGCCAGCGGTGCGCAGGTCGTCAACCATTCGGGCGGCGAATTCAGCAAGACGCTGTTCTACCCGGCCGTCGTGTATCCGGTGTCCGAAGGGATGAAGCTGTATCGCGAGGAACAGTTCGGCCCGATCATTCCGGTCGCGCCGTTCGACGACGTGGAAACCGCGCTCGACTACGTGACGACGTCGGAGCACGGCCAGCAGGTCAGCATCTTCGGTTCCGATCCGGCGCAGATCGGCGCGCTCGTCGATCCGCTCGTGAACCAGGTGTGCCGCGTGAACATCAACTGCCAATGCCAGCGCGGGCCGGACGTGTTCCCGTTCGCGGGGCGCAAGGATTCGGCGGAAGGCACGCTGTCGGTGACCGACGCGCTGCGCGCGTTCTCGATCCGCTCGATGGTCGCGGCGAAGCAGACCGACGGCAGCAAGCAGCTGCTCGATTCGATCGTGTCGGATCACTACTCGAAGTTCGTCAACACCGGCTTCATTTTCTGAAGCGCCGACGCCGATCCGCCGCGTGTTCGCGCGGCGGATCGCTCGTCTGGTTGCACGCGTGCGGGCTGTCCGCTCACACGTTTCACACGTTTCAAACGTTCGACGCCAGCAACCGGATCCCCGCTACGCCGAACACCACGGCGAGACACGCTTCCATCGCGCGGCGGCCGCGCACGTACAGCCGGCGTGCGCCGTCCGTCGAGAACACCAGCGCATAGCCGCCGAACACCAGGCATCCGATCGCGATGCAGCCCGGCACGACCGCGCCGTGCGACGCGCCCGCGCCGTTCGACGACAACGCGACGATCGACACCCACACCAGGATCGCTTTCGGATTCGTCAGATGCAGCATCGCGCCGCGCACGTAGAAGCGCGACAGCTTCCGGTCTGCGGTCGCCTTCGGCGTGGCCGCCGCCTTGGCCGACCACGCGGTGCGGCCCGACTTGAACGCGAGCCACAGCAGGTACACGCCGCCGAACAGCTTGATCGCGACCAGCAGCTGCGACCATGCGAGCAGCGCGGCCGACACCCCCAGCGCGGCCACCGTCGCCCAGAACATCGAGCCCGAGATGACGCCGAGCGCGAACGCGAGCGCCGCCTTGCGGCCGTGGTTCGCGGCGACCGACATGATCGCGAGATTGCTCGGGCCGGGGCTGGCCGTACCGACGAAATAGGCTGTGTAGGCCAGCAGCAGATTGGCCGAGAAGAAGGCGTGGACGCTCATGTCGAACCTCGCGGAGATGATGCGGTGATTGTTCGCAAACACGGCGCGGCTGCCCATGGACAGTTCTCCGGTTATTCGCTGGGCCAGTTGGGCGGCGCGCGTGACACAGGTTGCGCACGCATCCGGCATGCGGCGAACGAGACGTCTCGGATATGAAACATCCGGCGCATGCGTCGCGAGCGTTCGTCGTGAGGCAGGTGACGCCGAGGCTCGCCGCGCGAGACCGTCCCGACCTCGGGCCGACGCCCGGAGCGGCACCGGCATACGCGCGACACGAAATTCCCCCGATTCGTCGACGAAACACACGGCCCGTTTCAGCCCGGCGTTACGTTACATCGATGAAGCATTTCATTCGTCCGGCCCCTGCCGCACTGCCCCTCGCGATCGCGCACGGCGTATGGACGCCCTTCTCGATTTTTCGTGAAAGCCAGTATCGGCGGGACGCGATGACCGCCGCCGCGCCCCGCGTCAACATTGCTCAACACTTCGATCGCGGGGCTGGTACGGAACCTGCATTCCCATCGGATGACAATCGCGCCGCCGCTCGGCGCGGACATGAACCCGGATCGGGGCCTCCATCGGACACGCCCGAACGATCCACGCAAGTGATGAGGCTCTTCATGGATGCGCTGCCCAACTCATCCGATACGTCGTTCCAGATCTTTCTCGCGAAACTGCTCGAACAGCCGCAGCCCGAATGGACGGAAAAACAGCAGATGGAACTCGAGATGGCACGCACGCTGTCGACCCAGATGGTCAACTACGCGGAAGGCATGCGCGGCGGCAACGCGGATCTCGCGCGCTGCCTCGTGCTGTTGCGCTACGCGAAGGTCCTCGACTTCATGCTGACGTCGCTCGCCGCGCACCGCGACATTCATCCGCAGACGCTGCGCACGCTGTTCCGGCTCGCGAACCTGAAGGTCGACGATGCGTATCCGGTGTGAGCGGGCGTCGGGCAGCCCGACGCCGCGCCTTCGCGGCTAGCGCGCCGCCCGCCCCGCCATCCACTTGCGGTATCGCCGCGTCTGGCACTGCGCGGCGAGTTGCTGCGACACCAGCGCGCGCAGCGGCGACACGCCCGGGTGCGTGCGCCGCCCGACACTCAACCGCGCGAGCTGGAACTTCACGACGGCCATGTTCGCCAGCGCACCCAGCGCCTTGTTCTTCCAGCGGATCGGCTGCAGCGCCGGCGCGCTGTCCTTGCCGGCCTGCCAGTCGCGCGGCAGGTTCGGCTCGATCGACAGCGCGGTCGCGATGCCGACCATCGCCACGCCGCTGGCGACCACCTGCTCGGCCACCGCGCGGCGCCGGATCCCGCCCGTGACCATCAGCGGCATGGCCGCGACGGCCGCGATGTCCCGCGCGAATTCGAGGAAGTACGCTTCACGGGCCAGCGTGCGCCCGTCGCGCGCCTCGCCCTGCATCGCCGGCACTTCGTAGCTGCCGCCCGACAATTCGACGAGGTCGACGCCGAGCGGATTCAGCAGTTCGACGACGCGCTTCGCATCGTCCGCGCTGAAGCCGCCGCGCTGGAAGTCGGCCGAATTCAGCTTGACCGACACGACGAACGCCGGCGACACGGTCGCACGCACCTCGCGCACGATGTCGAGCAGCAGCCGCGCGCGGTGCTCGATGCTGCCGCCCCACGCGTCCTGCCGGCGGTTCGTCAGCGGCGACAGGAACTGGCTCAGCAGATAGCCGTGCGCCGCGTGGATCTGCACGCCGGTGAAGCCGCTCTGCTCGGCGAGCTGCGCGGTGCGCACGAAGCGCCGCCGCACGTCGACGATGTCGGCTTCCGTCATCTCCTTCGGCACCGGGAACTGCTTCGACAGCGCGCCGAGCGCGAGCGGCACGGCCGACGGCGCGAGCGTCGTCTGGCCGAGCGCCGCCTGCATCTGGCGCCCCGGGTGGTTGATCTGCATCCACGCGTGCGCGCCGCCGGAGCGCGCGACCTGCGCCCAGCGCCGGAAGCGGTCGAGATGCGCATCGCTGTCGAGCACGACACCGTTCGGCCCCGTCATCGCGCGGCCGTCCACCATCACGTTGCCGGTCAGGATCAGGCCCGCCCGGCCGTCCGCCCACGCCTGGTACAGGCGCAGCAACGCGTCGGACGGCGCGTGGTCCGCATCGGCCATGTTCTCTTCCATCGCGGCCTTGGCGAGCCGGTTCGGGATCACCGCGCCATTGGGCAGCGTGAGGGGCGCAAACAGGTTCATGGTGGACATCCTCGATTGACGATGCCCAACCATAACTTTAAAGTCAGCTTCAAGGTCAAGCCCCCTCCGGAGCACAACGATGAAGATCGGCGAGTTGGCGCGAACCAGCGGCATCGCGGCGTCGCGCATCCGCTTCTACGAAGCGAGCGGCCTGCTCGAGCCGGCGCGCCGGCAGGCGAACGGTTATCGGGAATACGGGCCGGAAGCGCTGACGCGGCTCGCGATCATCGACCGCGCGCAGCGCGCGGGCTTCGCGCTCGACGAGATCCGCGCGGTGCTGCCGCCCGATCTCGGCGCGTGGCCGCGCGACGAACTGCTGCAGGCGTTGCGGCACAAGGTCGACGAAATCGCGCTGCTCGAACAGCGGCTCGCGCAGAACCGGCGCAACCTGCAGGCGCTGATCGACGAGATCGCGAACAAGCCCGCCGGCGAGGATTGCGCGGGCGCCGCGCAACGCATGCTCGACAAGCTGTGCAAGGAAGCGGCGGAGTCGGAATCGGCGCCGGCCGCTGTGCCGCGCCCGCGGCCGATCCGCAAGCGCGCGTGAGTCGGTCGCGCGCGCGATGTCCGTGACGTGCGGCGCGCGGCACGCAGTCGGGCACGGCAACATGAAGATGCTTACGTCACAGGTAATCGACGCGCGCCGCCCGCGCTCCGATCATGGCTTCACCGATCGACGCCACGGAGCCTGCCATGACCGCCTACGCCATCGCCCACCTGCACGACGTTGAAATGTGCGACGACATCGTCGAATACCTCGAACGCATCGACGGCACGCTCGCGCCGTTCGATGGTCATTTCGTGATTCACGGCGCGCGGCCCGACGTGCGCGAAGGCGTGTGGCGCGGCGACCTGATCGCGATTGCGTTTCCCGATCTCGATACGGCGCGCACGTGGTACGAATCGGACGCGTACCGGCGGATCCAGCCGCTGCGCGCGCGGCACGCGAGCGGCCCGTTGATCCTGATCGACGGCGTGGACGAACGGCACAAGGCGACGGACATCCTGCGCTGACCGGCGACGCCGGCGGCGCCCGCGATGCTTACTTCGCGTTGCGCTCCATCGGCTCGCCGACGACGAAACCGCCGCCCTGGTAGCGCTGCGCGGGATCGTCGTACTCGGCGGTCGGCGCCGTCACCGGGAACAGCCCGGCGAACTGCTCGGAGCTGTCCTGCGGCCGATAGCCGAGGAAGCCGGCCTTCGTGTTGTCCCACCATTTCACCGGGTTGTCCGACACGCCGTAGACGATCGCGTGCCCGACGCGGTTCGTCAGCAGCGAGCAGCGCACGAGCTCGATGAGGTCGCGATAGCTGAGGAACGTCACCAGCATGCGCGGATTCTTCGGCGCCTCGAACGACGAGCCGATCCGCAGGCACACCGTCTCGATCCCGAAGCGGTCGAAGTAGTAGCGCGACAGCGACTCGCCGAAGCACTTCGTCACGCCATACAGGCTGTCCGGGCGCTGCGGCGAATCGGCGTCGAGCACTTCCGTGACCGGATGAAAACCGATCGCATGGTTCGAGCTCGCGAACACGACGCGCTTCACGCCGTGCTTGCGCGCGGCTTCGTACAGGTTGTACGTGCCGGTGATGTTCGCATCGACGAGATCGTCGAACGGCGCGTCGACCGAAATGCCGCCGAGGTGGACGATCGCGTCGACGCCGTCGACGAGCGCCATCACCGCCGGCCGGTCCGCCAGATCGACGACCCGGATTTCTTCATGCGGGGCCGCGTCGTCGAGCGCGGCGATGTCGCTCACGCGCACGACGTCGGCCCAGTTCGCCAGCGCGCCGCGCACCTGACGGCCAAGGTTGCCGGCCGCGCCGGTCAGCAGCAGGCGCCCGAACGGCTTGCGTGCGCCGGTGGATGTGGCGTTCATCGAATCTCCTTGAATCTGTTCTGAAGTGTCCTGGACGTCGCCCGAAACCGGGCTGAACCGGAAAACGTTTTCCAACTATACGCGGGACGAAAGCCGACCGTCAATGGTCGAATCCGCTCGCAGCCATCCGCACTTTCCCGATACCGGTCGGCGGCCGGACGCCGGCTTTTTCTGCCACAATCCGGTGCAATCGAACGAAAACGTTACCCTTCCGATGAAAAAAGTTTCCCCGACGATCCGCGACGTGGCGGCGGAAGCCGGTGTGTCGGTCGCGACGGTATCCAAGTACGTGAACGGCACGCAGCGCTTTTCGCCGACCGTCGAAGCGCGGCTCAAGGAAGCGATCGAGCGGCTCGGCTACCGTTCGAACCCGCTCGCGCGCTCGATGATCACCGGGCGCACGCGCACCATCGGCCTCGTGATCCTCGACATCAGCAACCCGCACTTCACGAACGTCGTCAAGGGCGCGAACCGCGTCGCGCTCCAGCACGACTACACGCTGCTGCTCGTCGATACCGAAGAGAACCAGGCGCGCGAACGCTCGCTGATCGAGGCGCTCGCGCAACGCGTCGACGGGCTGATCGTCAGCACGCGGATGCCCGACGACCAGGCCGGCTGGATGCTCGACCTGCACAAGCCGCTCGTGCTGCTGCGTCGCAGCCCCGGCCTGCCGATTCCGAGCGTCGGCATCGACAACCGGCTCGCCACCTACATGCTCGCGCGTCACCTGCTCAATCTCGGCCATACGCGCATCGCGTACCTCGGTTTCGGCACCGCGCGCGTGAACGACGAACGGATCCAGGGCGCGCGCGACTGTCTCGCCGAAGCGGGGCTCACGCTCGACGTGCACGACGCGCATGCGCCGACCGCCGAGGCCGGCGAGCGCGCATGCTCGCGCGTGATGCTCGGGCCGCACCGCCCGCAGGCCGTGATCTGCTACAACGACCTGATCGCGCTCGGCTTCATGAAGGAAGCCGCGTCGCTCGGGTTCCGGCTGCCGCAGGACGTGTCCGTCGCCGGCGTCGACAACGTGCCGTACGGCGCATACGCGGCGCCCGCGCTGACCACCATCGACATCCAGAGCGAGAACATGGGCGAACTCGCGATGCAGAAGCTGATCGACGCGCTCGCCGGGCGCACCGACGCGAGCTATTCGACGTTCGAGCCGCGGCTGATCATGCGTGCGTCGACGGCCGCGGCCGGTTGACGCGCGCGGGCGCGTCCGCCGCCTGCCGCCTCTTCGTCGTCACGTCGCCTCCGTCCATCGCAAATGAAAACGCGCCGCCTCCGGGGCGGCGCGTTCGTTTTCCGGCATGCGATCAAGCGTCGAGCTTCGCGGGCTTCATCTTCGGTGTGAGCATGTGCATGACCGCCAGCGCGAGCAGATAGGCCAGCGCGCCGATCGCGAACAGTACCCAGTAGTGGCCCGTGCGTTGCAGCACCTGGCCGATCACTTCCGAGAACAGCACGCCGCCGATCGAACCGGCCATCCCGCCGATGCCGACCACCGACGCGACCGCGCGGCGCGGGAACAGGTCGGACGCCGTCGTGAACAGGTTCGCCGACCAGCCCTGGTGCGCGGCCGCCGCGAGGCCGACGATCAGCACCGCGATCCACAGGCTCTGCACCTGGGACACGAACGCGATCGGCAGCACGCAGCAGGCGCAGATCAGCATCGCCGTCTTGCGCGCGCCGTTCACGCTCCAGCCCGCGCGCAACAGCATCGACGACAGCCAGCCGCCGCCGATGCTGCCGACCGTCGTCAGCGCATAGATGCACACGAGCGGCAGGCCGATATGCTGCATGTCCATCCCGCGCGACTCGTTGAGCCACTTCGGCAGCCAGAACAGGTAGAACCACCACACCGGGTCGGTCAGGAACTTGCCGATCAGGAACGCCCACGTCTCGCGCTTGCGGATCAGTTCGCCCCAGCGCGGCGCACCAGCATCCGCGTTCGCCGCGTCGAGCGCTTCGGCTTCGTCGCGCGGCTCGTCGTATTCGGCGGCGAGCGCGCGCGTGTCGGCCGTGCGATACATCACCAGCCAGACCGCGAGCCACACGATGCCGATCGCGCCGACGATCACGAACGCCGCGCGCCATCCGTAGGCCACCGCGATCGCCGGGATGATCGCCGGCGCGAACACCGCGCCGATGTTCGCGCCCGAGTTGAAGATGCCGGTGGCGAGCGCGCGCTCGCGACGCGGAAACCATTCGGCCGTCGTCTTGATCGCGGCCGGGAAGTTGCCGCCCTCGCCGATCCCGAGCAGCGCGCGCACGGCCGCGAAGCCCATCACGGAGCCGACCGCCGCGTGCAGCATCGCCGCGATGCTCCACACCAGCATCGCGACCGCATACGAGATGCGCGTGCCGAGCCAGTCGACGATGCGCCCGAAGCCGAGCAGGCCGATCGCGTAGAACGCGGAAAACGCCATCACGATGCGGCCGTACTGCACCTGGCTCCAGCCGATGTCGTGCTGGAGCATCGGCGCGAGCAGGCCGAGGATCTGTCGATCCATGTAGTTGATGACGGTCGCGAAGAACAGCAGCGCACAGACGGTCCAGCGGTAGCGGCTGGCGGCCGCGCGCACCGCGCCGACGACGGCAGATTGCATGAGTGTCTCCGATGCGCGGCCGCGCCCGTCGCGCCGCTGGATGGTGTCTGTCCGTGACCGGCGACGGGCGCCGGGGCGGACGGCGGCCATGCCCCTTGCGTGGCCCGGCCGCTCGTCCGTCGAGTTCTGGAAAACGTTTTTCAAAGCATAGGGCTTGGCCCGGTGCCATGTCAGTCGGGGATTTCGATGAGTCATCTCAAATCCGGCCGCGCAAAAAGAGATGACTGTTCCGCAGAGTGGCATTAACCGTTTTTTCGGGACTTTCCTGCGTTCGAAACGGGGGCATGACGCGAGCCGGCGCGTCGAGACACATGTCCGATTCCAGCCAGAATCGGCGGAGCGGATGGTTTACAGTCGTCTCATGCACCTCGATCCGGACACCTGCTACGACGCCCTGCTTTCGCGGAACCGCCGCTTCGACGGCTGGTTCTTCGTCGGTGTGTCGACGACGGGCGTGTATTGCCGCCCCGTTTGCCCGGTGAAGCCGCCGAAGGCGCGGAACTGCAGCTATTACCCGACCGCCGCCGCCGCGGAGAAAGCCGGCTTTCGGCCGTGCATGCGGTGCCGGCCCGAGCTCGCGCCGGGCCACGGGCTGCTCGACCTGTCCGGCAATCTCGCCGACGCGGGCGCGTCGCTGATCGAGGACGGTTTCCTGAACGAACACTCCGTCGATGCGCTCGCGCGGCGAGTCGGCGTGACCGAGCGCCATCTGCGCCGAATCTTCGCCGCGCAATTCGGCGTATCGCCGGTCGAATTCGCGCAGACGCACCGTCTGCTGATGGCCAAGCGCCTCTTGACCGATACCGCGCTGCCGTTGGCCGTGGTTGCGTCGACTGCCGGGTTCGGCAGCGTGCGACGCTTCAACGATTTGTTCCGCCAGCGCTACGGCCTCAATCCGCTGCGCCTGCGCAAGGGCGCCGGCGCATCCGCCAATGGCGACATGACCTTCCCGCTACCGTACCGGCCGCCGTTCGCATGGCCCGAGTTGATGCGCTTTCTCGCGCAGCGGCAGATCGACGGCGTCGAGCGCATCGATGCGCACGGCTATGCGCGCGTCGTCGCGCTGCCGAACGGGCACGGCAACGCTCAGGTGACGGGCTGGCTGTCCGTCACGCACGTGCCGCAGCGGTTCGCGCTCGCGGTGACGGTGTCGCCCGCGCTGACGCCCGTCGTCCCGGCCGTGATCGCGCGCGTGCGGCGGCTGTTCGATCTCGACAGCCGCCCGGACGTGATCGACGCGCATCTGGGCGAACTCGCGGACGGCTCGCCCGGCCTGCGCGTGCCCGGCGCGTTCGACGGGCTCGAAATCGCGATGCGTGCGATCGCGGGCGAACGATTGGCGCAGACACAGGCAGGCGCGGTGCTGGCGCGCGTGGCCGAGCGCTTCGGCACGCCGGTGGACCACGCGCCGCCGGGGCTCACGCATGCGCTGCCTTCCGCCGCGACGCTGGCGACGGCGCCGCCGGCGGCGCTCGAAGCCATCGGTGTGACACGTGACGCGGCGCGGACGATCGTGTCGCTGGCGCGTGCAGTCGCCGACGGCACGCTCGCGCTCGAACCGATGGCGCCGCTCGACGCGACGCTCGATGCGTTGCGCGCGCTGCCCGGCTTCGACGAACGCGCGGTGCAGTATGTCGCGATGCGTGCGATGGCGTGGCCGAACGCGTTCCCCGCGGACGATGCGTGGCTTGCACCGCGCGCCGCCGCCGCCGCCGCCGCCGCCGCCGAGCGTCCGCGCAGCATCGCATCATCCGCGCCGCATGCGTCGCGCTGGGCGCCGTGGCGCGCATATGCCGCACTGCATGTGTGGCGCCTTCATGGAGACGCTTCGCGATGACTCCCGCTCATCTGATTCCGAGCCCGCTGGGCGACATCGCCATCCGTATCGAGGACGATGCCCTGACGGGCCTCTTCTTCGTCGGCCAGAAATACTATCCGTCGCTGGCGGTCGCACCGGATGCGGATGCACGCAACGCGTCGCCGCTCGCGCGCAAGGTTGCCGAGGAAGTCGCGGAATATTTCACCGGCACGCGCGAAACCTTCTCGGTGCCGATTCATCTGCGCGGCACCGCGTTTCAGCGCAGCGTGTGGAAGGAATTGCTCGCGATTCCGTTCGGCGAACTCGTGTCGTATGGCGACATCACCGAACGCGTCGGGCTGCCGATGCGTGCCGCGCGCGCCGTCGGCGGCGCGGTCGGCCGCAATCCCGTGTCGATCATGGTGCCGTGCCATCGCGTGATCGGCGCGTCCGGCAGCCTGACCGGGTATGCAGGCGGCATCGAACGGAAGCGCGCGTTGCTGTCGCTCGAAGGCGCCGGGTTCGCGCGCGGCGAACGCCATCCGAGGCAGCAGACGTTCGCGTTCTGACATCGCGCGTACACCGTTCGACGCGTGTCGTGCGGTCTAGTCGTCGCCGCGCTTGCGCATCGCATGCGTGACCCGCGCGTTCGCCTCGAACTTCGCGCGATGCGTCGAGAAGAACGTCCGCACGTTGCGGACGTTCGATGCGCCGGTGAACAGCCGCCGCGCGAACGCGTCGTATTCGGCGACGTCGGCCAGATCGGCCACCACCACGAAATCCGGCCCCGGCGACACGCGATAGCACTGCGTAACCGCCGGCTCCGCGCACACGTAAGCCTCGAACGCGTCGTAGTCTTCCGCCGTCTGCCGGTCGAGGCTGATCTCGATCAAGGCCGTGACGGCCGTGCCGATCGCGACCGGGTCGAGCACCGCGACCTGGCGACGAATCACGCCCGCTTCCGTCAGCCGCCGCACGCGGCGCATGCACGTCGGCGGCGACGACAGCGCGCGCTCGGCGAGTTGCAGGTTCGACACCGATGCGTCGTCCTGCAGGATCGCGAGAATGCGCAGGTCGAGATCGTCGAGCGTGATGCCGGCCATCGGCGGCTCCTTCCGGTCAAGTGAGTGAAATTTAATTTCAACACGATATCAGATCCATTGCCCATTTCAATTTTTGTCGTATTTTGAAATTTAATTCCATTCAACCGCTTCTACCATCGCTGTCACGGGTCCAGACAGGACATTTACGGAGCGCGATATGTGTGGAATTGTCGGGGCGGTTGCCCAGCGGGACATCCTGCCGAACCTCGTCGACGGGCTGAAGCGGCTCGAATACCGCGGTTACGACTCGTGCGGCGTCGTGGTCTATCGCGACCGCGCGCTGGCACGGGCGCGCAGCGTCGACCGCGTCGCCAACCTGCAGCGCGAGATCGCCGCGCAAGCGCTGTCCGGCTACACCGGCATCGCGCATACGCGCTGGGCAACGCATGGCGCGCCCGTCACGCTCAACGCGCACCCGCACTTCTCGCCGAGCGACGACAACGCGCGCATCGCGCTGTCGCACAACGGGATCATCGAGAACTGCGATCAACTGCGCGCGCAATTGCAGGCGCACGGTTACGTGTTCGCGAGCCAGACCGACAGCGAAGCGATCGCGCATCTGATCGACCACCTGTATGACGGCGACCTGTTCGACGCGGTGCGCCGCGCGGTCGCGCGGCTGCGCGGCAGCTATGCGATCGCGGTGATGTGCCGCGACGAACCGCACCGGATCGTCGGCGCGCGCGACGGGATGCCGCTCGTCGTCGGCGTCGGCGATGGCGAGAATTTCCTGGCGTCGGATGCGATCGCGTTGTCGGGCATCACCGATCGCATCGCCTACCTCGAGAATGGTGACGTCGCCGATATTCAGCTGCATCGCTACTGGATCGTCGACGCGGCCGGACAGCGCGTCGAGCGCGCGGTGCAGCGCGTGGCCGCGCACAGTGGCGCGGCGGACCTCGGCGCGTATCGCTACTACATGCAGAAGGAAATCTTCGAGCAGCCGCAGGCGGTAGCCGATACGTTGCTCGATGTCGGATCGATCATGCCCGAGCTGTTCGGCGACGGCGCGTGGCGCGTGTTCAACGATGTCGATTCGGTGTTGCTGCTCGCGTGCGGCGGCAGCTATCACGCGGCGCTGACCGCGAAATACTGGTTCGAGAGCATCGCGAAGCTGCCGGCGAGCGTCGAGATCGCGAGCGAGTTTCGCTATCGCGACAGCGTCCCGAATCCGCGCACGCTGGTCGTGGCGGTGTCGCAGAGCGGCGAGACGGCCGACGTGCTCGGCGCCGTGCATGTCGCGAAGCAGCGCGGGATGATGCATACGCTCGCGATCTGCAACGTCGCGACGAGCGCGCTGATGCGCGAATGCGCGCTGCAGTTCGTCACGCGTGCGGGAATCGAGATCGGCGTGGCTTCGACGAAGGCTTTCACGACGCAGCTCGTGGCGTTGTTCTTGCTGACTTTGTCACTGGCGCAGGTGCGCGGGCGGTTGAGCGATGACGACGAGAAGGCGCATCTGCGTGCGCTGCGGCATCTGCCCGATGCGATGTCGAAGGTGCTCGCGCTGGAGCCGCAGATCATGGGCTGGTCGGAGCTGCTCGCGCGACGCGACAACATGCTGTTTCTCGGACGCGGGATGCATTATCCGATCGCGCTCGAAGGCGCGCTGAAGATGAAGGAGATCTCGTATATCCACGCGGAGGCTTATCCTGCCGGGGAGTTGAAGCATGGGCCGCTGGCGTTGGTCAGTAATGAAATGCCGGTGATCGCGGTGGCGCCGAATGACGTGTTGCTCGAAAAGCTCAGGTCGAACATGCACGAGGTCAGCGCGCGGAACGGCAGGCTTTTCGTGTTCGCGGATGTCGATTGCGGGTTGGTGCCGAGTGAAGGGATCGAGGTGATTCGGCTCAACGAGTACTACGGGCCGCTTTCGCCGATTCTGCATACGGTGCCGATGCAGTTGCTGGCTTATCACGCGGCGTTGGCAAGGGGAACGGATATCGATAAGCCGAGGAATCTTGCGAAATCGGTGACGGTGGAGTGAGGGTCCGGACACCCCCGCATCCGATCGGCATCACCACCCCGCCCAAGAAAATCGCTACTTCGACAAACTCAGCTTCTTCGACAGCACGACCCCGGTCGACGGGCTCACCAGCGAGATGGATTGGAGATCCATGTGCAACCTGGAGATCCGGGTCGTAATGTCCGTCGGCTCCTCGATGCTCGGATCGGCATGCTCGGTTTGTTCGGTCAGGTAAGGCCGAACCAGGCGCCCCGATAAAACGAGCGCGAAGTCGCCATGCGCCTGGGCGTACACGGCAGGCGAAATTCGCATGCGGCTGCGAACCGTGCTCTTCTTCCCTTGCCCGGACTCGAGCTCGATGATGTCGACCTGCTGGATATATCCTTTTGCCTTCGCTTCGGGTGCGATCACGAGCCCTCGCCCTCGTGGCCCCGTCGTGACCTTTCTGAGCAGGATACGCGTCCGGTCGTCGCGCTCCGCGTCGAACAGGTCGACGTCCAGCGTCAACAGGTGCCGCTGCGACTGATACCTCAGCCCATACCGCACCGGCACCACGAATGTCACGTCACGATCGAGATTGATGGGCGCCAGGTCGGGATTCGGGCCGTGCCGGTCGGTCGCGTTGGAGACGAGGCCGCGAACCCGTGCAGTCAAGGAAGGTGCGGCGGCGCTGAAATGCTGCTTCTTCAGCGCATCCCGGATGGCAACCGGATCGTCGCCGACAATCGGCCGTACGTGCGACGTGTCTTGACCGACAGCGGGCGCGTTGCGCGTCGAGCCGTCGACGGACGCCGCCTGTGCATGCGCCGCCACTGGCGCCAGCATCACCGCCAAGGCGACGGCCCACGCGAATTTCGAGCGACCTAACTTGGATTTCCTGTGCGGCACGACGAACTCCTGATTTTCTGGCAGATCGGTCAACGACGAGCACTATAGGGCGGAATGACCGGCAACGCATCCACGGTGTGAAATGACCCATGGTGCGGTCGCCGATCGTGAGCCGGCACCCTCATCCCCGACCATCCTCCCGCCGATATTCCGCCGGCGCCTTCCCCACCAGCTTCCGAAAATCGCGCGTGAAATGCGCCTGGTCGAAATACCCCAACGAATGAGCCAGTTCCGCCAGATCGACCGGCTCGCCGCCGGCGAGTTTGTCCGCGGCCTCATGCAGGCGATAACGGCAGATCACCCACTTCGGCGTCACGCCCACATGGTTGGAAAAGAGCTGCTGCAGCGTGCGCTCGCTCAACCCTGCGCGCTCGGCCAGATCGCGCACCTGCGTCAGCCCGAGGTCCTGCTGCAGCATCTGCAAGATGCCATGAATGCGCTCGACCTGCGGATCGGTCGGCGGCAGCACCCGCAACAGCAACGCCTCCGCGGCAGCCACCATCCCGGCATCATCCTCGGCACCGAGCACGGCGTCCTCGGCTTCCGCATCGCCGCAATCGAGCAGCGTCGACACCGGCAGCACCTTGTCGGTCGACAAATGCACCGGCTTGCCGAAGAACGCCCGGAACGCCCCCGGCCGAAACCGCAAGCCGATCACCCTGCCGGCGCCGGCCAGCGTCGTCTCGAACGCCCCCGACACCACACCGAAGATCCCCGTCCGCCGCCGGTCGAACACCAGATTCACGCACGGATACGGCAGCGTGCGCTGCACGTACGGCGGCTGGTCGCGCAGATCCCATTCGACGATCCAGTGGTGATCCAGCACCCCGGCCAGTTCGGCACACGGGTAATAGCGATTCAGGCGGAAGCGCTGATTGAAGGCTTTCGGGCCGACGACGCCTTTGGGCGTCTCGGTCACGTTACGCAAGTCGGCCATGGTGACGAACCGTTGAGGTGACTGCATGATGATGCACCGCCGCAGCGGATTTTTCCAAGACGAAGCCGCGCGGCCGTCCTACATTTCCATATTTGTCCCGAACGCATACCGGAGCCCGCGATGCCGCAAGACCGTCACCTGACCCTGTACCACTCCCCGCGCAGCCGATCGGCCGGCGCGCGGATGCTGCTCGAGGAACTGAGCGCCGATTACGAACTGCACGCGTTCGACCTCTCCGCGGGCAAACATCACGACGCCGAATATCTGCGCCTCAACCCGATGGGCAAGGTGCCCGCGCTGCGTCACGGCGACGTGATCGTGACCGAGCAGCCCGCCGTCTACATGTACGCGGCGGAACTGTATCCGGAAGCCGGCCTGTCGCCGGCGCCCGGCGATTCACTGCGCGGCCCGTACCTGCGCTGGATGACGTTCTATGGCTCATGCTTCGAGCCGGCCATCGTCGACCGCTCGATGAATCGTCCGCCCGCGGCCTATTCGACGTCGCCGTACGGCGACTTCGATGCCGTCATCAACGCGATCGATGCGCAACTGGCAAAGGGGCCCTGGCTGCTGGGCGAGCGCTTCACGGCCGCGGATGTGCTGTGGGGCTCCGCGCTGAACTGGACCACGATGTTCAAGCTCGTGCCCGAGACGCCGCGCATTCGCGCCTATATCGATCGCGTGCTGGCGCGCCCGGCCATCCAGCGCGCGCAGGCGGCTGATGCGGCACTCGCGGCGGAGCAGGACAAGGCCAAGGAGGCAGCGTCCGCCGCGAGGTAGTTCGGTGCGGGGGCGGACCTTGACGCAAGTTCCGCCCGGCGCCCCGTCAAAACATCGTATGCACCCCGACGCGCGCGACGGCCTGACTCGCCGAGCTCGACGCCCCGTTCGGATCGAGCACGCCGTTGATCCGCGCGTTCGCGCCGCTGTTCGCGCGTTGATAATCCGCGGACACGTAAACTATCGTCCGTTTCGACAACAGGTACTGAAACGCGACGCTGACCTGATGCGCATGGTTGTCGTTCACGGCTTCGTTGCCCTTCATGTACATGTACTTCGCGCCGAGAAAGACGTCCGGCCTGATGCGCCACACGCCGCCTGCTTCGGCCATCCACACGCCTGCGTCGTTGAACGAATTGCGTACGGTCGTCAGCAGCGCCTTCGCGGTGACCGCGCCGAAGTCGTAGTGCATCCCGACGCCCCAGTTGCGCACACTGGTCGACGGCGTACCCGGCGCCGGACCATACTTCTCGTTCGTATAGGCCGCACCGATACCGAACGCCCCAACTTCGTAGTTCAGCCCGGCGCTCACGGTATTGTCCGCGCCGACGGAACCGGCCACGCCGCCGAACGCATACATCACGCCTCCGGAAAACCCGGCAATCGTCGGCGTGCTGTATTTGACCGAATTCGCGACCGGCTTGCTGCCTGCCGTGCGGTCCCAGTCGAATGCGCCGGTCGGATTGCCCGGCAGCGCGAGACGCTGGAACGGGCCATTCCTGAATCCGTACAGCCCCGTGAGATCCATCGAGATCGCGTTCCCCTTCGCAAACAGGGAATCCACCATGAAGTCGTACTGATTTCCCAGCCTGATGCCGCCGAACCGGTCGCTCTCGATGCCCACGTATGCGTTGCGCCCGAAGATTCCGGTCCCGACGATGCTGCCGTTCGCCATCGAGAACTGGTTCACGAGCGCGAACGTCGCGCGATATCCGCCGCCGAGATCCTCCGTGCCGCGCAAGCCGAACAGGTTCGGCGTGAAGATGCCGTCGTCGAACTTGACGTTCTTCCCGCCGCCCTCGTTGCTGACGTACGAGATGCCGCTGTCGATCAAACCGAACAGCGTCACGCTGCTCTGCGCGTACGCACCCTGCGCGATGACAAGCATCGCGACTGCTCCAAACCTCAGTTTCATTGTGTCTCCGTCTTTTTTCTGTCAATGCGAACCGGTCGCCCGCTGTCTCGCGGGTCTCGCCCGATGCTTCGTGAAACAACGACTCCCCCGGCCCGGCTTCGCATTCATCCGGGTCGGAAAAAATCGTATTTGATTAGCTTTACTGATTTAACAGAACGAATGAAATCCCGCTCATTCCCGATTTCATCCCGCGCAATGCGATTACCGCGCGTCCCGACTGCCGTTGGGCAATCCGACCTTCCGAATCAAGCGCCGCGACAAATCACCCAGGCCGCCGAATCGACCTCGACAGCCACGGCTTCCAGCCCGGCGCCCGAACACGGGCCGTCGATGCACACGCCATCGTCGAACCTGAACAGCGCGCTGTGATGCGCACACATCAGCACCTGGGACCGGTAGCAGGAAACGTTGCCCGGCACGAAATCGAGCGGAACCGAGAAATGCGGGCAACGATTCACATACGCCCACACCTGCTCCCCACGCCGCACGACGATGACGGGACGCCCGATGCGCGCTTCGTCGACGACCCGTGCCCCACCGTCCGGCACATCGGAGAAGCGGCAGAGTTGCGCGGCACCCATGACTCACGCTCTCCGCTCGGGATTGCCGAGGCTCCAGTCCCACGGTCGAACCTCCACCCGCGAGAACAGCCCCTCCTTCACGTACGGATCGTTGCCGACGAACTGCATCACCGCATCGATGTCGTCCGCCTCGACGACGAGCAGCGTGCCGTTCATCGCATCGCCCTGCGGATCGAGCGTCGGTCCGCCGAGCCGCACATACACACCGTGCTGCGCGGCGGAGCGCAGGTAGGTCCGATGCGTGGACCGTACGCGGTCGCGCACGTCGCGCATCCCGGGCTGGTCCGTCGCAAACACTGCAAAGAATCGCGCCATGTCGGTCAACTCCGGTCGAGCACGAAGTCGTACGTCGCTTCGCGATATGCGCCCGTCAAACCGACGCGGCGCGCGAGTTCATCGCCCGCCGCACGCGGACGATAGGCAACCATCAGCGACGGCTTCACGCCGAAGACGGCATCCGACTTCAGATACGCATCCTCCTCGTCGAACAGATGCGTGACGAGCTTGCGATAACCCGGCGCGTCGATCATGAAATGCAGATGCGCGGGCCGCCACGGATGACGGCCGGTGGCGTCGAGCATCTTCCCGACCGGGCCGTCGGTCGGAATCGGGTAGCTGACCGGCAGGATCGTCGTGATCGCATAACGGCCTTCGGCGTCGGTCCGGTAGCGGCCGCGCAGATTGCCGTGCGGCTGCGCCTTGTCCTGCCCGGAATACATGCCGTTTTCCGCGGTCTGCCACACGTCGAGCACGGCGTCGCGCACCGGCGCGCCATCGGTGCTGAGCACGCGACCGTGCACGACGACGGGCGTGCCGGGCGTGAACGCCATGTTCTCGCCATACGCGCGCTCGGGCATGCCTTCGATGTAGAACGGGCCGAATACGGTCGTTTCCGTCGCGCCGGTGGCGAAACGATGGTTGATCGCATCGACCAGCATCGACACGCCCAGCGTGTCCGACAGCAGGATGAATTCCTGGCGCACGACGTCATCGCACATCTGCCCGGTTTCGGTCAGGAAGCGAATCGCGGCCATCCACTCGGCCTCGGTCAGCTCCGTCTCGCGGACGAACGCATGCAGATGCCGCACGAGGCTCTGCATCAGCACGCGCAAGCGCGGGTTCGGCGTATCGTCGAAGCTGGCGACGACCTGCTCGGTCAGCCGCGTGTCGCCGTCGTCATGAAGATCATTCGTCACGTTCGTCTCCTGTGATGCGGCCGGCCGCTCAATGCGGCTCGCGCCCTTCCCACGCATGCTGAAGCAATTCGCGAATCGGCGCACGTTCGATCGGCCGCGGATTCGCATACGGATTCCGGCACGCGAGGTCGGCGGCTTCGTCGAGGCCCGCTTCCGGCATCCCGATGTCGGCAAGCGCCGGCGACAGCCCCAGTTGCCGGTTCAGCCGGAACAACAGCGGGCCGGCGTCGGCCGCCTCGGCGCCGCCCAGCGCACGCGCGACACGGCGCAGCGCGTCGGGCGCCGCGGCATGGTTGTAGTGCGCGGTATGCGGCAACATCGCGGCGTGCGTCTGCGCATGCGGCAGGTTGAAGGTGCCGCCGAGCGTATGACACAGCTTGTGGTGCAACGCCATGCCGACCGCGCCGAGGCACGTGCCGGCGAGCCACGCGCCATACAACGCGCGGCTGCGCATCTCACGATCGTCCGGATCACGAACGATCGCCGGCAGCGCCTCGCCGAGCGCACGAATCGACTCCTCGGCCATCAGGCTGATCACCGGGTTCGCATCTTCCGCGTAGAGCGCTTCGACCGCGTGCGCCATCGCATTGACGCCCGACGCCGCCGAAATCCCCGGCGGCAGCGACAGCGTCAGGGACGGGTCGTAGAGCACGGTTCGCGGCAGCACGCGCGCGTCGCGTCCGGTGCGCTTCAGCCGGCCTTCCGTGAGCCCGAAGATCGGCGTCATTTCCGAGCCCGCGTAAGTCGTCGGCACGGCGAGGATCGGCAGCGACGACTCGAGCGCGATCGCCTTGCCGAGCCCGATCGTCGATCCGCCGCCGATCGCGATGCAGCAGTCCGCGCCCAGCTCGGCCGCCATCTCGCGCGCGGCACGCGCGACTTCGACCGGCACGTGCATCACGGCCTGCGCGCATACGCCGGCCGCGCGCGCACCGAGCACGCGCCTGACCCGTTCGGCGAGCGGCTGCTGTTCCGGCGTCGACAGAATCAGCGCCCGCTGCGCGCCGAGCGCGGACAGCTCGTCCGGCAGCCGTTCGAGCGCGCCCCATTCGAACACGACGCGCGACGGCGTTCCCTGATAGACGAAGCGCTCCATTTCAGCCTCAACGCTTGAAGTGCGGCGGCACCTTGCCGTCGACGTTGACCCACACCGAGCGCGCTTCCGTGTAGTCGTGCATCGCCTCGAAGCCCATCTCGCGGCCGTAGCCCGACTTGCCGATGCCGCCGAACGGGCTGCCCGGATTCACGCGCTTGTAGCAGTTGATCCAGCACATGCCCGCGTCGATCCGCGACGCCATCTTGTGCGCGCGGGACAGATCGTTGGTCCACAGGCCGCTGCCGAGCCCGTATTCGGTCGCGTTGGCGATCGACAGCGCTTCCTCGTCGCTGCCGAAGCGCAGCACGGTGACGAACGGGCCGAACACTTCCTCCTGCGCGACGCGATCGGCGGCGCGCTTCGCTTCGATGACGGTCGGGCGCACGTAGTAGCCGTCGGCGAGCGCGGCATCCTGCGGCGCGCTGCCGCCCGCGAGCACGCGGCCGCCCTGCTCGCGCGCGACATCGACGAACGACAGCACGCGATCGAGGTGCTGCTTCGACGTCAGCGGGCCCATTTCGGTGTCCGGGTCCAGCGGGTTGCCGACGCGGATCGACGAAGCCAGCGACACGAATCGCTCGAGGAATGCGTCGGCGATGCGTTCATGCAGCACGAGACGCGAACCCGCGATGCACGCCTGCCCCTGGTTGTGAAAGATCGCCCACGCGGCGCCGTTGATGGCGGCGTCGAGGTTCGCATCGTCGAACACGATGTTCGCGCCCTTGCCGCCCAGTTCCAGCTGCACGCGCTTCAGGTTGCCCTGCGAGGCCGCGACGATCCGGCGGCCCGTCGCCGTCGAACCGGTGAACGCGATCTTCCCGACGCCGGGGTGTTCGGCAAGCCGCTGGCCTGCCGTGTGACCGTAGCCGGGGACGATATTGACGACGCCCGCGGGGAACCCGACCTCGGCCATCAGCTCGACGATGCGCAGCGTCGACAGCGGCGTGATCTCCGACGGCTTGAGCACGACCGTGTTGCCGGCCGCCAGCGCCGGGCCCATCTTCCAGCTCGTGAACATCAGCGGGAAATTCCACGGCACGATCTGGCCGACGACGCCGATCGGCGCGCGCTGCACATAGTTCAGGAAGCCGGTTTCGACGGGAATCACCGAGCCCTGCAGCTTGTCGGCCATGCCGCCGAAGTAGCGGAAGCATGCTGCCGTGCGCGGCACGTCGAGCGCGCGCGAATCGCGAATCGGATGACCGGTGTCCAGCGATTCCAGTTGCGCGAGTTCCTCGGCGTTGGCTTCGATCGCGTCGGCAAGGCGCAGCAGCAACCGGCCGCGTTCGGCCGCCGCCATTGCCGCCCACTTCGGGAACGCGCGGGTGGCGGCTTCGACCGCCAGGTCCACGTCCGCCGACGTGGCCGCGGCGATCTTCGTGATCAGCGAGCCGTCGTGCGGATTGAGCACGTCGATGGTGCCGCGCTCGACGGCATCGACGAAGCGCCCGTCGATGAAGAGTTGGGTTTGCATGAATCGTCCTCGATTTATTGCTGAAGCGCTGCTCAGAACGCGATCGGATACGGCGCCAGCTCGCCGCTCTCGTATCGCTGCGGCAGGTCCGGCGTCGCGTTTTCCCAGACCAGCAGCATCGAGCGCTTGGTCGAGTAGCCCTGGTGCCGGATGTCGGCGGGCATCGCGCAGATGTCGCCGGCCCGCATCGTGATGCGCGCGCGCGGCGCGCCGGTGTTCTTGTCGCCGATGTCCCACACGATTTCGTCGGACAGTTGCAGGAACCATTCGACGCGGTCGTTGCCGTGGAACACCGGCAGGATGAATTCCTCGGTCGTCGGGCAGAACAGGCTGCGCCCGCACACGGACGTGACCGACGGATTCCACGTCACGTCCGAACGCGACAGGTACTTGAACAGGTTGAACGCGTGCAGTTCGCCTTCGAAGCCCGGCTTCACGTGCACCTCCGGCTCGTCCTGGCCGACATCGAGGAACGCGCGGTTGACCGGCAGCGCGTCGCGCAGCGGCGAGTCGCCTTCGAGGCCCGGCATGCGGCGCGTCGCGATGCGCGTGCGGTCGATCGCCGCGCCGTTCTCGCCGTGCTTGCGCCCGAACGCCGTGCCGGTTTCCTCGGGTGCGGCGAACGGATCGAAGCCTTCGTTGGTCCAGTCGTGCAGCATGGCCTTGAAGGTCGCCATGATCGTCGGCGTTTCGAACGTCTCGGTATAGTCGACGCCGGCTTCCTTCAGGATTCCGTTGAACGTGCCCGCGTAGACGTCGACCTTGCCGTAGTGATTGCGCGTGCCGAACACGTGATCGAAGTTCACCCAGCCGTAGAAGAAGCCCCATGCGACGTCGCGCATCATCGCGCGCAGGAACGCGTCCGCGGGCATCGCATGCGTGCGCGTCCGGCCTTTCGCCGGCCAGCTGATCTTCACGAAGTATTCGTCGCGCTGAAACGCGAACTCGCCGAGCTGGAAGCGGCGGTAGCCGGTGACGGCATCGGCTTCCGTGGCCTGCACCAGATCGGCGGCGAAGCCGACGGAAAGATCGAGGGTCTCGAGGGTGGCCATAACGTGTCTCCTGGAATATTTGAACGGGGCAGTCGGATGTGTCAGTGCAGGCAGATGTCGGCCCACTTCTCGACGGACAGCTCGCCGAGCACGGTCTGCACGAGCGCGACGCCCGGCTTGCCGGCGGCGAAGCGATACGCGCAGCCGGCCGGCAGCAGTGCCTGATGCCCCTTGCGCAGGACGACGTAGCCCATCTCGCGGCCCGCCGGCTGCGTGCCGGCGCTCACGGTGCCGCGGCCAGTGGTCGGCGGGTTGTCGAGCTTGATGAATTCGATGCGGACTTCGCCATCCATCTGGATCGCGAATTCGTCGTGCGCGCACGCGAACCAGGGCGACTGGCCTTCGGTCCGCAGCACTTCGATCACGTATTCGAGGTTCTTGCCGGCGACGACCTTTTCGTAAGGCGCCGACTTCGACGCGATCTCGAAGACGTTCGAGAAGGCGTAATGTTTTGCGCTGCCGCTGGTGATTTCGATCTCGCCTTTGGTATGGCTGTCGAGCGAGCCAAAGACGGTGTGGAATGCCGTGTCGGTCATTGCTGTCTCCTGAGTTGAACCGCTTGTTGGATTCAACTCTAGGGGCAAGGGCGCCCCTCAACAAGGCAACGGACCGCGACTACGGCATTTGCGATTCGCGAATAATCGCTTCGTTCAGCGAACCCAGCCGCGCTCCAGCAGCGGACGGTCCCACGGCGACTCGTCGCCGATGTATTCGACGAGGAATTCGACCAGCGCCTTCACCTTCAACGCCTGTCGCTGCGTTGCGGGATAAACGGCGGCGAAGCTCAGCGGCGCGATCTGGAAATCGGTGAGGATGGGCACCAGCCGGCCCGCGACCAGCGCGTCGCTCGCAACCAGCGTGGGCAGGCACACGACACCGCCGCCGGTCAGCGCATACTCGCGCAGCAGGTGCACGGAGTTCGAGCGGATCATGCCGGGCAACTCCATTTCGACGACCTCGTCGCCGCGCGTCAGGGTCCAGCGGTTGCGCGACGGATAGCCGGAATACAGCGCCGTGGTGTGCTGCAGCAATTCGCGGGGATGTTGTGGCGCACCATGCGCTTCGAGGTAGGCCGGCGCCGCGCAGAAGAGGCGTCGGACCACGAACAGTCGCCGCTCGATCAGCGACTCGGATATCGGCGGGAAGATCTGGAACGCGATGTCGAACCCTTCTTCGACAGGGTCCACGACACGGTCATTGACGATGATGTCGAGCTGAATGCCCGGGTAGCGGCGATTGAACTCGGCGAGCGGCACGCCGAAGTGATCGAGCGCGAAACCGGGCAGCATCTGGATACGCAGCCGTCCGGTCGGCGTCGCGCGCAGTTCGCGCATCTGGTCGGTCAGCTCGTTGACGCGCCCGACCACTTCGGCGCATTCGCGGTAGAAGGTCTCGCCCACTTCGGACAGGCGCACGTGGCGCGTGCTGCGGTGGAACAGCGGCGCGTTGACGAACTTCTCCAGCTGCTGGATGCGGTTCGTCACGACCGAACTGGTGACCCCAAGCTGTCGCGCCGCTTCCGCGAAACTGCTCGCCTCCGCGACCCTGACGAACGCCTCGATGCTCAGAAACCGGTCCATGCTGCGCCCTTTCCGAAAGCGAAACCGGCAGTCTAACCGCACCGGCCGGCCGGGTGGGTCAAGCCGAACGCGTCACACTGTCAACGGGCGGGTGTCAATCCCGCCGGCGCCCCGGGCGCGGGTAACGCCGCGCGATACGTTACGGCTGCTTGCCCGCCGACAGCTCCGGCTGCAAGCTCACGCGACGCTGCAGCACGGCCGGCGCGGTTTCCCGCAGCAGCAGGCTGACCACGATGCCGAGCAGCACTGCACCCATCGGCAGCCACAGAATGTTCTGGATCCCGAAGTGTGCGGCAACGTAGCCGCCCATCGCCGGTGCGATGCCGCCGCCGAAGATCTCGCCGCAACCGACCACCACGCCGATCGACGTCGACACGAGGCCGACCGGCGCGGCTTCGGTCGCCACCGGGCCCGAGAGCAGCGACACCAGCCCGAGCGTGAAGAACGACGCGACGAACAGCACCGCGAACAGCACGAGCGGCTGCGGGCCCAGCCCGCGGAAAACGTAGAGCATCACCGCCGTGCCGGCAAAACCGACAATGCTCGCGAGGCGCCGGCCCACCAGGTCGGACAGGCCCGGCAGCCCGAACTGCCCGAGAAAGCCGCCGAAGCCGATCGCCGACACCACGAGGCCCATCTTCTGCGTGCCGAGCGCAAGGTAATCCGTCAGGTACAGCGGCAACAGCGCGCCGAGCACGAACACGCCGGTCATCGCGCAGCACAGCGCGGCCATCGCGACGAGGATGTTGCGGCTCTTCAGCACGTGGCCGAGCGACGCCGGCGCGTGTTCCGACACCACCTCCTTCGCGCGCTTCGGTTCGCGGATCACGAAGAACATGATCGCGCCGAGGATCAGCCCGGGAATCGCCACGAGCGCGAACACCCAGCGCCACGACACGACGTTGAGCAGCTGCGTCGCGATGATCGGCGACAGCGCGAGCCCGAACAGCGCGAAGCCGCTTTGCTGCAGCCCGAGGTTCAGGCCGCGCCGCCGCGGATGCGACGCGTCGGCGGTGGCCGCGAAGCTGGTCGGGCAGAACGAGCCTTCGGCGACGCCCATCAGCCCGCGGATCGCGATCAGGCCGAGCAGCCCGCCCGCGAGCCCCGAGAAGCCGGACAGCAGCGAGAACGCGATGATCGCCGGGATCAGGACCTTGCGGCGGCCGATCTTGTCGGAAATGCCGCCCATCAGCGCCGCGAAGATGCCCCACGACAGGCCGAGCACGCCGATGCAGTTGCCGACGTCCTGCGCGGTCAGGTGCAGATCCTTCATGATCGAAGGGAACAGCGGCGCGATGAGCCAGCGGTCGAGGCCGACCAGCCCGAAACCGAGCGCCAGCAGCGTCACCGCCTTCCACTCATAGGAGGTATCCCACTCGTTTGCTTTCATGTCCGTCTCCGTGGACCGGTCCGCCTGCACGCGCCGGGGGCGTCCGTGCATGGGCCGGGTCCGTTGTCTTGTGTGTGCGATGCGACGTGAGTCGCGAGGAAGTGGCGGCCGCCTGTCCGGTTGCAGGCGTCGAATTCAATCAGCCGACGCCCGAACGATAGGTGCGCGCACGCAGATCGGGTATGGAACAACCGGCGAACGCGCCATTCGCGAAACGCAAATAATCGGCGGATCGCTGCGGGAGACGTCGGCGGACAGCGCGGAACGCGCGGCGCGCACCGGCGAAATGGCGCGGATGCGTGCGTCACCGGGGGAATCCCTCATGGACATCCGCGGATCGTTGCCGGGTGCCGTGAGGAGGCGGCAGGATCCGATTCCATCCAGACCGGCTTCGATGGAATATTTTTCTTCAAACTGGCGAACATCCAACCGTTTTTGGATCCTTTTTCCCCGCTCCTCCTCGTATCATTTCTCCCGTTACGAAAAGAACGAGCCAGAGAAGGACATGAGCGACACCACCCCGCTGCACTACCTCGACTACGCGGCCACCACCCCCGCGGATCCCCGCGTGATCGAAGCGATGACGGCCTGCCTCGGTGCCGACGGCATCTTCGGCAATCCCGCGTCGAGCTCGCACGCCGCCGGCCGGCTGGCGAAGGAAAAAGTCGAGCATGCGCGCGCGCAGGTCGCCGCGCTGATCGGCGCGGATGCCGACGAGATCGTCTGGACGTCGGGCGCCACCGAATCGAACAACCTCGCGCTGAAAGGCTATGCGGAGACCGCGACCGACAAGCGCCACCTGATCACGAGCCGCCTCGAACACAAGGCCATCCTCGACACGATGGCGAACCTGTCGAAGCGCGGCATGACCGCGACCTGCCTGTCGCCCACCGCCGACGGCGAAATCACCGTCGACGCCGTGGCCGCGGCGATCGGCCCCGATACGGGCCTGGTGTCGCTGATGCTCGTCAACAATGAACTCGGCACGCTGACCGACATCGGCGCGATCTCGCGCATCGTGCACGCGGCCGGCGCGCTGCTGCACGTCGACGCCGCGCAAGCGCTCGGCAAGACGCCGATCGACGTGCGCGCGCTCGGCATCGATCTGCTGTCGATGTCCGCGCACAAGGTGTATGGCCCCAAGGGCATCGGCGCGCTGTTCGTCCGCCGCGAGATCGCCGACCGCATCGCGCCGCAGATCCACGGCGGCGGACACGAGCGCGGCCTGCGCTCGGGCACGCTCGCGACGCACCAGATCGTCGGAATGGGCACCGCCTGCGAGCTGGCCGCCGAAAAACTCGAGCGCGAAGCCGTGCGGATCGCGGCGCTCAGCGCACGCCTGAAGGACGCGCTGCTCGCGCTCGGCGGCATCACGCACAACGCGGCGGCGGCACGCCGCATCCCGCACACGTTGAGCCTCACGGTGAATGTGCCCGGCTTCTTCCCGTTCATGCTCGGCGATGCGCTCGCCGTGTCGTCGACCTCCGCGTGCAATTCGATGAGCGGCGCGCCGTCCCATGTGCTGACCGCGATCGGCCTCGACGCCGAAGCGGCGAGCCGCACGGTGCGCGTCAGCTTCGGCCGCTTCACGACGGAGCAGGACGTCGATTTCGCGATCGCGTGTTTCGCGCGCGCGCTCGAGCAATGCCGTGCCGCGACGGCGACCGGGTTCACCGCATCGCGACAGATCTCGCCGGCGGACCTGAAGGCGATCCGCAACGCGGGCTTTCGCGCGGTGATCTGCAACCGGCCCGACGGCGAAAGCGCCGATCAGCCGGCCTTCGAGGAAATCGCCGCCGCCGCGCGCGAACTCGGCCTGGACGCGCGCTATCTGCCGGTCGAACGCGACCGGATCGGCGACGCGGAAGTCGATGCGTTCGGCGCGCTGGTCGATGCGCTGCCGAAGCCGGTGCTCGCGTATTGCGGAAGCGGGAGCCGCGCCGGAACGCTGTGGGATCGGCTGACGGAGCGGCGAACGGCAACGGTCTGAGCGCAATTCGTTCGTCACGTCGAGCGGAACATCATTCCGCTCGGGCGTTGTTTGCTTCGGAGGGTCCATCAGCGCCGCAGCCGCTACCGCGCATGCTCGAGTTGCAGGGCCACCCAGTCCGACGTCGCGTCGCCGTAGCGCGCCGCGACGTCTCCGAGCACACCGGGCAGCACACCGTCACCCCGCCGTCCCGCGGGAATCGTGACGCGCGGGTGGCCGGTATCGGCCGGCTGCGTCAGGAGGCGCAGCCCGTGCTTCGATTCGATCACGCGCGCGTCCGCCGTTGCGACGACGTCGCTGCGCCACGTCCGCGCCCATGCATCGGCGCTGAGCGCAACCGAGAGTTCATCGAATCCGCTCGCGACCGGCAGATCGAACGTCCGATGCCGCCAGAACGCGACGCGATTCGTCAGCGCGGTCGCCACGGCACGCGCGGTCAAACCGAACCGGCTGCCGTCGTGAACGTCGCTCCATCCCTCCGCGCCGATGTTGCGTGCCGCTTCGCGCGCCACCACCGGCCCCGCCAGTGCATTCACCAACGCAAGCGACGCGGGAATCGACGCCGACACGCCGGCCGTCGTCATCACGTTGCCATCCATCACGTAGCGTCGATCGTCGACCCACGCGGTATCGGCAAAACGGCGACGCAGCCCGGCACGCGAGTACCAGTGCGCGGTCGCCATACGGTCCCGCAACAACCCGGCGTTCGCGAGCACCTCCGCGCCATCGCAGATCGCCACCATCGTGGCGCCGGCAGCGGCTTGCTTGCGCAGCCATGCCAGTACGGCCGGCCGGTCGGCTCGATGCAGCGCAGGCACGATCACGATGTCGGCCCCCGACGGCACGGCCGCGTCGAATCGGTCGAGCGTCGTATCGGCCAGCATCCGCAGTGCGGGCATCAGTTCGACCGCGCTGGCGTCGACCGACACAGCCACGACATCGGCAGCGCCCGACGTCTTCAGAATCGCGTACGGGACCATGAAATCGGTCGTCTCCGTTCCCGCATTGTCCGCGACGATCGCAACGAGCGGCCGCGTGCGACCCGCTTTCGGTGCGTTCACGGTCAGCGTTTGCGTGACCGTTCGGGCGCCGTGCGCGACCGACGGCCCGGGCTGCCCCGACATGCACGCGCCCAGCACCGCGCACACGATCAGCACCATTGCCACGCGTGCCGCCCCGTTTCTGTTCCGTTCCCGCATCGCCCACCCGAGTCAATCGATTGCATGTCCGGAAAATTACAAGGATCATGCTCGCGGTCACAAGGACAACTCCACCGCACTTTCCGCCATGTCCCAGTCAACCGGTTCGGCGCGCGACATCGTCGTCGTCGGCTTCGAAGGCGTCCAGTCACTCGACATCACGGGCCCGATGGAAGTGTTCGCTGTCGCGAACCGTCACCTTCCCGGCCATGTTCCGCGCTATCGGCTCACGCTCGCGTCACAGCATGGTCACGACATCGTCACGCATGCGGGCCTGCGTCTTGCCGGCCCGACCGCGCTTGCGGCCTTGCCCGAACGCATCGACACGATCGTCGTCGCGGGCGGCAGCGAAGCGGCGCTGCGACACGCGGCGTCGAACGCCGGTGTGCTGCCGTGGCTGCGCACCCGGATCGCGAACACGCGGCGCATCGCGAGCATCTGCACGGGCGCGTTCGTGCTCGCCGCGGGCGGATGGCTGGACGGCAGGCGCGCAACCACGCACTGGAATCAGTGTGCGACGCTGCAGGCGCTATGCCCTGACGTGCGGGTCGAGCCGGATGCGATCTACGTGAGCGATCCGCCGTTTCATACGTCGGCCGGCGTGACGGCAGGCATCGACCTGTGTCTCGCGCTCGTCGAAGCCGACTGCGGCGCGCCGACCGCGCTCGCGGTCGCACGCGAGCTCGTGCTCTTCATGCACCGCCCCGGCGGACAGGCGCAATTCAGCGTCGGCCTCGACATCCAGGCCAACGCGACACCGCCGATGCGCGCGCTGCTCACGTCGATCGCCGACGACCCGACCGGCGACCTCGGCGTCGCCGCGCTGGCCGCGCGCCTGCACATGAGCGAGCGGACGTTTGCGCGCAATTTCCTCAAGGAGACGGGGCTTCCACCCGCGCAATTCGTGCTGGCCGCGCGGGTCGAGCGCGCGAAGGTGCTGCTGGAGCGGGCAGACTGGCCGCTCGAACGGGTCGCGCAACGTTCGGGGTTCGGCAGCGTGGATGCACTGCAACGTGCGTTCGCGAAGCGGGTCGGGATAACGCCGCGCGACTACCGCGCGCGCTTCGGACCGAAACACGGCCGGCAGCAAATCGAGTAGGCCGTCCCGGGTATTCCCCGGCCGACTCACGCCCCGATCCGTACGGATTTCTTACAAAACTTCACCCCGCCACGCGATGCCCCCCGAACGGTGCACGCATCCGGAGTTTCACCGCATTGCCGAAATCCGATATCGCCGCGAGATTTGGCTTCATACCGTTCCCGTATCGGACCGGCACGCGACCGTCGTCACCGCATGACATCGCGCGCCGCCGACGAATTCCAGGAGCGGGCCGCCGTGCCGGGCCCGGGCAGCGATGACGGTCCTGCCTCGCAGGACATTCGTGACGGAGCGAACATGGACGCGAAAATCCAGCCTGATACAGGCACCGACAGTGACGTAAGCCTTCTCCACAAGATGGGATACGCGCAGGAGCTGTCGAGACGCATGAACGGCTTCTCGAACTTCGCCGTGTCGTTTTCGGTGATCTGCATTCTGTCGGGCGGCATCACGGCGTTTCAGCTCGCGTTTTCCGCGGCCGGCGGCGCATCGATCGGCCTCGGCTGGCCGCTCGGCTCGCTGTTCGCGCTGATCGTCGCGGTGTCGATGTCGCAGATCGCGTCCGCGTTTCCGACCGCCGGCGGCCTCTATCACTGGGGCGCGATCCTCGGCGGGAAGAAATGGGGGTGGATGACGGCCTGGCTCAACCTGATCGGCCTGATCTTCGTGATCGCGGCGATCAACTTCGGCACCTACGATCCGTTCTTCAAGACGCTGATCGCACCGATGTTCGGCGTCAGTCCGGACAGCCTGACATGGTGGCATCAGACCGCGTTCATCGCGATCATCACCCTTTCGCAGGCAGTCCTGAACGCACGCGGCATCAGGATCGCGAGCAAGATCACCGACCTGTCCGGCTATCTGATCTTCGTCGTGACGATCGCGCTGGTCGTGTCGCTGCTGGCCTACTCGCCGGTCGCGTTCGACCTGCATCGGCTCGTCACCTTCACCAATTACACGGGCGTCGACGGCGGCGCCTGGCCGAAACAGGCCACGCCGCTCGCGTTCCTGTCCGGCCTGCTGCTGGTGACCTACACGATCACGGGCTTCGACGCATCCGCGCACACGTCGGAAGAAACGCACGACGCGGCGAAGAACGTGCCGCGCGGCATCATCGGCTCGGTGTTCTGGTCCGCGGCGTTCGGCTACGTGATGGTGTGCGCGTTCGTGCTCGTCATGCCGGACCTGACCGCCGCGATGAAACAGGGCACCGGCTTCTTCGAAGCCATCCTCGCGCCGATTCCGAAGACGTTGCGCGTGTGCCTCGAGCTCGCGATGTTCTTCATCAACTACGTGTGCGGGCTCGCGGCGATCATGTCGACCTCGCGCATGATGTACGCGTTCGCGCGCGACGGCGGGCTGCCGGCGTCGAAGCTGCTGCGCAGCGTGAATCACAACCACCGGACGCCCGGGCCCGCGATCTGGACGTGCGCGGTGCTTGCCATCGTCGTCACGCTGTACGGCGACGCGTTCTCGGTGTTGAGCGCGGGCAGCGCCGTGTTCCTGTTCATCTCGTATGCGATGCCGCTCGGCTCGGGGATGCTCGCCGAAGGCCGCACGTGGACCGAAAAGGGCCCGTTCCAGCTGGGCATCTGGTCGAAGCCGTGCGCGCTGCTCGCACTGGTGGGCGCCTGCGTGCTCGCATACGTCGGCATCCAGCCGCCGAACGAGAAAGTGCTCTACGTGCTCGTCGCGTTCGTGGCGGCGCTGATGGTCATCTGGTACGGCTTCGGTGTGCGCAAGACCTTCGCCGGGCCGCCGATGCTCAAGGACACGCGCAATGACGAGCGCATTCGCGAACTCGAGGCGAACGTCGATCCGACGGTGTGACGCGACACCAGTTCGCGCACAGCGCAAAAATCCGGCTCGCGATTTGCGAGCCGGATTTTTTTCGTCGTTTCGGTGCGGACGAGGTTCAATCGCGCTGGCGGTTGAACCCGATTGCCGCGACTTAGCCGTAGACCGGGAAACGCTTGGTCAGCTCCGCGACCACACCGCGCACACGCTCGATCGTCGCCGCATCTTCCGGCGCTTCCAGCACGTCGGCGATCAGGTTACCGACCTGCTCGGCTTCCGCCGCGCCGAAGCCGCGCGTCGTCATCGCCGGCGAGCC
>NZ_LOTA01000054.1:0-2121 GCF_001521935.1 Burkholderia sp. RF7-non_BP4
GTCGCCGACGAAGTGATCGGCGGCTTCGGCCGCACCGGCGAATGGTTCGCGCATCAGCACTTCGGCTTCGAGCCGGACCTGATCACGATGGCCAAGGGCCTGACGTCGGGCTACGTGCCGATGGGCGCGGTGGGCATCCACGAACGCATCGCGCGGCCGATCATCGACAACGGCGAATTCAATCACGGCCTCACGTACTCGGGGCATCCGGTCGCCGCGGCGGTGGCGGTCGCGAACCTGAAGCTGCTGCGCGACGAGGGAATCGTCGAGCGCGTGAAGCACGACACCGGCCCGTATTTCCAGGCGCTGATGCGCGAAACCTTCGCGCGTCACCCGATCGTCGGCGAGGTGCACGGCCACGGGATGGTCGCGAGCCTGCAGCTCGCCGAGTCGCCGGCCGAACGCCGCCGCTTCGCGAACGGCGGCGACGTCGGCACGATCTGTCGCGACTTCTGCTTCAACGGCAACCTGATCATGCGAGCGACCGGCGACCGGATGCTGCTGTCGCCGCCGCTCGTGATCTCGCGTCAGGAAATCGATGAACTCGTATCGAAGGCGAAGAAGGCCGTCGATGCGACCGCCCAGCAACTGGGCCTTTCGTAACGACTTTGCCTACAGGCGTGCGGCGGGCGCCGCACGCCGCCATAACCCAGGGGAATTCCACCATGCGTGCCTGCTTTCTTCGCCAAGCCTGTTCCGTCGCGGCCCTTGCCGCCGCGGCCGCGTTCACGTCGGTCGCCAGCCCGTCGGCGCGTGCCGACGAGCTGAACGTCTACAACTGGTCCGACTACATCGCACCCGACACGATCCCGAATTTCCAGAAGCAGACGGGCATCCACGTCAAGTACGACAACTACGACAGCGACGACACGCTGCAGGCGAAGCTGCTGGCGGGCAGTTCGGGCTACGACATCGTCGTGCCGACCTCGAACTACATGGCCAAGCAGATCCAGGCCGGCGTGTACCAGAAGCTCGACAAGTCGAAGATCCCGAACCTCGCCAACCTCGACCCGCTGCTGATGAAGATGATCTCGGATGCCGACCCGGGCAACCAGTACGGCGTCCCCTGGGCCTACGGCACGGACGGCATCGGCTACAACGCGCAGGCGGTGAAGAAGGTGCTGGGCGACAAGGCGCCCGTCGACAGCTGGGCGCTGGTGTTCGACCCGGCCAACATGGAAAAGCTGAAAAGCTGCGGCGTGTCGTTCCTCGACCAGGCCGTCGACGTGTTCGCCGCCACGCTGCAATACATGGGCAAGGATCCGAACAGCAAGAACCCCGGCGACTACCAGGCTGCCTTCGAAGTCCTGAAGAAAGTCCGCCCGTACATCACCCAGTTCAACTCGTCCGGCTACATCAACGATCTCGCGAACAACGACGTGTGCGTCGCGCTCGGCTGGTCGGGCGACGTCGGCATCGCGCACCGCCGCTCGTCGGAGGCGAAGCGCTCGTACGACATCAAGTTCGCGAATCCGAAGGAAGGCGGCCTGCTGTGGTTCGACGTGATGGTGATCCCGAAGGATGCGCCGCACCCCGAGGCCGCGCTCAAGTGGATCAACTACGTGTCCGACGCGAAGGTCAACGCTGCGATCACCAACACGGTGTTCTACCCGACCGCGAACAAGGCCGCGCACCAGTTCGTGACGCCTGCCGTCGCGCAGGATCCGACCGTCTATCCGCCCGAGGACGTGCTGAAGAAGATGGTGCTGATGAAGCCGATGCCGGCCGACATCCTGCGCCTCGAGAACCGTCTGTGGGCGCAGCTGAAAACCGGCCACTGATCGCCATGCATCACGGCGGCGCAGGCATCGCTCCACGCCTCGCCGCCTGAGATACGCGGACCGCCGTCCGCCCGCGCGCGCCGCGCGCACTGTTCCATCCGGCATGAGCCGTTGTCCGCGAGTCGCGTTGCGCGCCTCGCGCGGGGACGCTCACGCCCGCAATCCGTGAAGAACGAATGGTGACTCCCATGCAATCGATACCCTCTTCCGCTGCTGCACGACAGACCCAACCGGCCGCCACGGCCCGTACCAGGAACGACGCCTTCGTGCGCATCGAAAACGTCGTGAAGAAGTTCGGCGACAGCACGGCCGTCGACAACGTCAACCTGACGATCGCGAA
>NZ_LOTA01000055.1:0-88938 GCF_001521935.1 Burkholderia sp. RF7-non_BP4
CGCTCTCGACTTCGACCTCGACGGGTATCAACTCGCTGTCCACAGGCCTCAGCTCGACCGATAGCTCGGTCGCTTCGCTGTCGACTTCCACATCGACCGGCCTGTCGTCGGCGAACAGCTCGATCTCGTCGCTTTCCACTTCGACCTCGACGGGCATCAACTCGCTGTCCACGGGCCTCAGCTCGACCAACAGCTCTGTGGCTTCGCTTTCGACCTCCACGTCGACCGGTCTCTCGTCGGCAACCAGCTCGATTTCGTCGCTCTCGACCTCGACCTCGACGGGTATCAATTCGCTGTCCACGGGCCTCAGCTCGACCGATAGCACGGTGGCTTCGCTGTCGACTTCCACGTCGACCGGTCTCTCGTCGGCAACCAGCTCGATCAGCTCGTTGTCCACCTCGACCTCGACCGGGATCAACTCGCTGTCGACCGGCCTCAGCTCGACCGATAGCTCGGTCGCTTCGCTGTCGACCTCCACGTCGACCGGTCTGTCGTCGGCAACCAGCTCGATCAGCTCTCTGTCCACCTCGACTTCGACCGGCCTCTCGTCGGCCAATAGCTCGATCAGCTCGCTGTCCACATCGACTTCGACGGGCATCAACTCGTTGTCCACGGGCTTGAGCTCGACCGACAGCTCGGTCGCTTCGCTGTCGACCTCCACGTCGACGGGTCTCTCGTCGGCGAACAGCTCGATCAGCTCGCTGTCCACGTCGACCTCGACGGGTATCAACTCGCTGTCGACCGGCCTCAGCTCGACCAACAGCTCGGTGACTTCGCTGTCGACCTCCACGTCGACAGGTCTCTCGTCGGCCAATAGCTCGATCAGCTCGCTGTCCACTTCGACTTCGACTGGCATCAACTCGCTGTCGACTGGCCTCAGCTCGACCAACAGCTCGGTCGCTTCGCTGTCATCGTCCACGTCGACGGGTCTGTCGTCGGCGAATAGCTCGATCGGCTCGCTGTCCACGTCGACTTCGACTGGCATCAACTCGCTGTCGACCGGCCTCAGCTCGACCGATAGCTCGGTCGCTTCGCTCTCGACTTCGACGTCGACCGGTCTGTCGTCGGCAACCAGCTCGATCAGCTCCCTGTCCACCTCGACGTCGACCGGCCTCTCGTCGGCCAATAGCTCGATCAGCTCGCTGTCCACGTCGACCTCGACCGGCATCAACTCGCTGTCCACGGGCCTCAGCTCGACCGATAGCACGGTGGCTTCGCTGTCGACTTCCACGTCGACCGGTCTCTCCTCGGCAACCAGCTCGATCAGCTCGCTGTCCACGTCGACCTCGACCGGTATCAACTCGCTGTCCACGGGCCTCAGCTCGACCGATAGCACAGTGGCTTCGCTGTCGACCTCCACGTCGACGGGTCTGTCGTCGGCAACCAGCTCGATCAGCTCGTTGTCCACGTCGACCTCGACCGGCATCAGCTCGCTGTCCACGGGCCTCAGCTCGACCGACAGCTCGGTGGCGTCGCTCTCGACCTCCACGTCGACCGGCCTCTCGTCGGCAACCAGCTCGATCAGCTCGCTCTCGACCTCGACCTCGACCGGCATCAACTCGCTGTCCACCGGCCTCAGCTCGACCGATAGCACGGTGGCTTCGCTGTCGACCTCCACGTCGACCGGCCTGTCCTCGGCAACCAGCTCGATCAGCTCGCTGTCCACGTCGACCTCGACCGGCATCAACTCGCTGTCCACGGGCCTCAGCTCGACCAACAGCACGATCACGTCGCTGTCCACCTCGGCCTCGACCGGCATCAGCTCGCTGTCCACCAGCCTCAGCTCGACCAACAGCTCGCTGACGTCGTTGTCCACGTCGACTTCGACCGGCATCAGCTCGCTGTCCACCGGCCTGAGCTCGACCGACAGCACGGTCACGTCACTGTCGACTTCGACCTCGACCGGCCTCAGCTCGCTGTCGACCAGCCTGAGCTCGACCGACAGCACGGTGCTGTCGCTGTCCACCTCGACTTCGACGGGTCTCTCGACGGCAACCAGCTCGATCACGTCGCTGTCCACCTCGACGTCGACCGCGATCGAAGCCGCGAAGACGCACTACTACAGCGTCAACGACAACGGCACGCAGCAAGGCAACTACGCCAACGACGGCGCGACGGGCGTCAACTCGCTGGCAGCCGGCGTGAACGCCAGCGCGGCGGGCGCCAGCAGCGTCGCGGTCGGCGACGGCTCGAACGCACAGTCGACCGGCGCGGTCGCCATCGGCCAGAACGCTTCGGCCACCGGCGGCAAGGCGGTGTCGATCGGCTCCGGCAACACGGCGAGCGGCGACGGCGCGGTCGCGATCGGCGACCCGAGCATCGCAACGGGCACCGGCGCGGTGGCGATGGGCGCGAACGACACGGCGACCGGCACCGGCGCAGTGGCGCTCGGCAACGCGAACACGGCAACCGGCAACAGCGCGCTCGCCCTCGGCAGCTCGAACCAGGCCACCGCGGACAACACGATCGCGCTCGGCAACAAGGCTGTCGCGAGTGCGACCGGCGCCCAGGCCTACGGCTCGGGTGCGTCGGCCACCGCCGCGGATGCGCTCGCCTTCGGCACGAACGCGCAGGCCAATGTCGCGAACTCGATCGCCATGGGCGCGAACTCGACCACGGGCAACGCCGTCGGCGTGTCGAGCGTCACGGTCGGCGGCATCACGTACCCGGTCTACGGCACCTCGCCGGTGGGCGTCTTCAGCGTCGGCGCACCCGGTGCGGAACGCCAGATCACGAACGTCGCGGCAGGCCAGGTATCGGCCACCAGCACGGACGCGATCAACGGCAGCCAGCTCAACGCGACGAACCAGGCGGTCAACAGCCTGTCGACGTCGACCGCGTCGAACATCTCGTCGCTGTCGACCGGCATCGGTTCGCTGTCCACGGGCCTGAGCTCGACGAACAGCAACCTCACGTCGCTGTCCACGTCGACCTCGACGGCAATCAGCTCGCTGTCGACGGGCCTCAGCTCGACGAACAGCAACCTCACGTCGCTGTCCACGTCGACGTCGACGGGCATCGGCTCGCTGTCGACCGGCCTGAGCACGACGAACAGCACGGTGGCCTCGCTGTCGACCGGCGTGACGAATCTCGGCGATCAGGTGAACCAGTTGTCGAACACGATCAACAACAACACGACGCGCACGTTGAACAACACCGCCGTCGCGGCCGACATGACCGGCACCGGCTCCGACCGGCCGACGGTCACCGCCGGCTCGAACTCGGTGGCGATCGGCGCGAATTCGACCGACGGCGGCCGTTCGAACGTGGTGTCGGTCGGCAGCGACACGCAGCAGCGCCAGATCACGAACGTCGCGCCGGGTACGCAAGGCACGGACGCGGTGAACGTGAACCAGCTGACGCAGGTGCAGACGACGCTGTCGACGGCACTGTCGGGCCAGCAGGCGCAGATCAACTCGCTGGGTTCGCAACTGCAGCAGACCGACCAGATGGCGAAGCAGGGTATCGCGGCCGTCGGCGCGATGGCGTCGATCCCGCAGCTCGATCGCGACGCCAACTTCGGGATGGGTGTCGGCACCGCGTCGTTCCTCGGTCAGAAGGCGATGGCGGTCAACATGCAGGCGCGCATCACGGAGAACCTGAAGGCGTCGATCAACGGCGGCTTCAGCGGCGGTCAGAAGGTGATCGGCGCCGGCATGCTGTACCAGTGGAAGTAACGCGTCGCGCCGCCACGCCGCCGGCTCACGAGCCCGACGGCGGCGGGCGGCCCCGACGGCAGGACGAGCCCGCCGCGCAACGCGTGGCGGGCTTCAGTCAACCCAAGCATTGAGGACGTAATCGTGAACAAACTCGCTCTTGCGCTCGCACTTTCCGCAACGGCCCTCGCCGCGTGCTCGACCGCATCCGGCCCGACCTTCAGCGCATCCGAACTGCAGCCGCGCGACGGCGTGCGCACCTTCCAGGTGGATTGCCACGGCCTGCTGTCGGGCCCGCAGACCTGCATGAAGGCCGCCCGCAAGATCTGCGGCGACCAGCCGGTGCGCACGGTCGACTCGGCCCGTGCGCTGCGCGACGGCTCGGATCCCGCGACGCTCGTATTCCAGTGCGGTGCCGCGCCGGCCGCGGCGGCGTCGGCCGCCGAGCCGGCGCCGGCCCCCGCGCCCGCGGCGGTCGAACATGTGAACCTCGCGGGCGACGCGCTGTTCGCGACGGGCCTGGCCACGCTCACGCCGGCCGCGCGCGCATCGCTCGACAAGCTGCTGAGCGAACGCGAAGACCGCACGTACACGCAGGTGACGGTCACCGGCCATACGGATTCGGTCGGCGGCAACGCCGCCAATCTCGCGCTGTCGAAGCGCCGCGCGGAAACCGTCGCAAGCTACCTGAAGGCGCACGGGCTGAAAGCGCAGTCCGTGTCGGTCACGGGCCGCGGCAGCGCCGATCCGGTCGCGTCCAACGCGACGGCCGAAGGCCGCGCGAGCAACCGCCGCGTCGAGATCTCGCTGCAGCGCTGAGCAGCCGGCCGTCGCGGCCCGGGCGCCCTCGCGCCTGCGCACGACGGCCCTCACCCGGCAGGGCGCGGTTGCCCCGCCGGCACCCTGCCGAGCCCGTCGCCCCCGCTTCGCCGGGGTCTCGGCTCCCGTGCCGGCGGCTATGTCAAAGTTCGTCAGCCCCCTCCACAAAACGGCGCCTTCCGTGCCACAATCGCCGCAGACAGCTGCCGGAGCGTTCCGACCGCGTCGCGCGCCGTGCCAGACTCGCCCGACGACACCCCGGAATCCTGCGGCCGCCTCGCGATCCGCGCCGCTCGACGCACATTCCAGTGCGTGCCGGCGCGAACGCGACCACGACAATCCACGGCGCGCCGTTTCGCGGCCACGGCCGAACGCACGACGCCGCAGAGGAAACCAACCGGTGACGGACATCAATCAAGCCGCCTCGGGCGGCACCCGCAAGCAACGGCCGGCCGTCGGCATCTCGCTGTTTGCGCGGGACGGCCAGGCGATCTGGGAAAACGGGATTCACCAGAACATCGCGTACCTCGCGATGATGCTCAAGCGCTCCGACCGCGTCGGCCCCGTCTATTTCCTGAACGGCGGCGACGCCAACGCACTGCCGACCGGCCTCGAACTCGACGGCCTCGACGTGCCGCTCGTGAAGCCTTCCGACGTCACGCACGAACTCGACGTCGTGATCGAAATGGGCGCGCAGTTGCCGACCGAATGGATGCGGCACGTGAAGGCGCTCGGCACGAAGCTCGTCGCGTGCTATGTCGGCCATACTTACAGCGGCCTCGCCGAGACGCCGATCTTCGGCAAACCGTCGGGACACGTCTTCAACGGCACGCAGTTCGACGAAGTGTGGGTGCTCGAGAAGTCGCAGAAGATCGACGTGCCGCTGTTGCGCACGCTCACGCGCGCGCCGGTCTTCACGATTCCGCATCTGTGGTCGCCGTACTTCCTCGATCGCCGCATCGCCGCGCTGGCGAGCGAAGGCCTGACGTTCGGCTATCGGCCGGGCCGCCGTCCGTGGAATCTCGCCACGCTCGAGCCGAACATCTCGGTCGTGAAGTCCTGCCACTACCCGATGCTCGCGTGCGACGAGTTCTACCGCGCACAGCCGGACGCGGTGCGGCATCTGTTCGTCGTCAACTCGATGCAGATGAAGGCGCATCCGACGTTCGTGCACTTCGCGAACAGCCTCGACCTCGTGCGCCAGCAAAAGGCGACGTTCGAGCCGCGCATCGACCTGCCGGGCTTCATGGCGCGCCACGCGGACGCCGTCGTGTCCCACCACTGGGAAAACGCGCAGAACTATCTGTACTACGACGTGCTGTACGGCGGCTATCCGCTGATCCACAACTCGACGCTGCTCGGCGATGCCGGCTATTACTATCCGGATTTCGATTCCGCCGGCGGTGGCCAGGCGCTGCGCGATGCATGGCTGCATCACGACGAGCGGCTCGACGACTATCGTGCGAAAGCCGGCCGGCTGCTGCAGTCGGTCTCGATCGACAACCCCGCGAACCTGGACGCGTTCGTCGCGCGCCTGGTCGCCTGAACCGGAGCATACGCATGTCGGACTCCAAAGCCCGTCAAGCGCCCGGCGAGGGCAAGCGTCTCGTCGTCGGCGTGTCGCTGTTCGTACGCGGCGCCGGCCAGTCGCTGTGGGAAAACGGCATCTTCCAGAACTGCCTGCTGCTGATCCTGCTGCTGCGCCAGTCGCCGCTCGTCGCGGAAGCCGTGATGGTGAACGGCGGCGAACAGGTCGCCGATCCGCAGATGATGCTCGGCGAGTGGGACGTGCCGCTCCTGTCGATGGACGCAGCGCTCGAGCGCTGCGACGTGCTGATCGAAATGAGCGCGCAGTTCGGCGCCGACTATCTGCGCGCGTTCCGCGACCGCGGCGGCAAGGTCGTCACGATGCGGGTCGGCAACGACTACGTGATCGACATCGAGCGCGCGATGTTCGACAAGCCGTCGGGCTTCCTGTTCTCGGGCGCGCCGTACGACGCGGTGTGGACGATTCCCGAATTCGAGCGCTCGTGCCTGCACTATTACCAGACGGGCCTGCGCGCGCCGGTGACGATCGTTCCGCACATCTGGCATCCGATGCTGTTCGACAAGGCGCGTGCAACGCTCGGCGCCGGTTTGTCGTTCGGCTATCAGCCCGGCAAGCCGCGCTGGCGCGTGACGATGTTCGAGCCGAACATCTGCATGGTGAAGACGAGCATCATCCCGATGCTGGTCACGGAAGAGGCGTACCGCGCGAAGCCCGAATTCCTCGAGTTCGTGCGCGTGTGCAATACGCTGCACCTGAAGGAACATGCGACCTTCGTTCACTTCGCGAAGAGCCTCGACATCGTCAACCACGGCATCACGACGTTCGAAAGCCGCTATGCGGTGTACGAGTTCATGGCCGCCTACGGCGACGCGGTGGTGTCGCACACGTGGGAAAACGCGCAGAACTACCTGTACTACGAACTGCTGTACGGCGACTATCCGTTGATCCACAACTCGCCGTTCCTCGGCAAGGCCGGGTATTTCTATCCGGACTTCGATTGCCAGGCCGGCGGCCGTGCGCTGCTGCAGGCGTTCGCCGAGCACGATGCGAACCTCGATGCGTACCGCGAGCAATCGAAGCACGTGCTCGACTCGGTCAGCATCTACAACCCCGACAACGTCGCCGCATATTCCGACGCGATCGCATCGCTCTATCGCGACGCATGACGCGCCGCCTGCTCCGGGCCTCAACATGAACGCACACCCGCCCCTCGCCCGCACGAAATGGCTGATCGGCTGCGCCATCGCGTCGATCGCGATCGGTGCGCACGCGCAAGCCGACGGCGAATCGGCCGACGCGCTGCTGCGCGATGCCGATGCGGTCTTCAAACAGCTCGACGCCGGCCAGTACGCCGCGGTGTGGAACGACTCCGCCGCGTTCGTGAAGGCGCGCATCAGGCAGGACCAGTTCGCCGTGGACATGCAGCGCGCGCGCCAGTCGGTCGGCATGGTCAGCCATCGCGGCTGGGCGCAGATCACGCGCATTCGCTACACGAATTCGTCGTCGATGCCCGACGGGCTTTATGCGAGTGTCGACTTTACGACGACACTCAGGACCGGGACGACCGTGTATGAAAAGCTGAGCTTTCGCCTCGACGACGGCCGCTGGCACCTGACCGGCTACGTGCCGCGCCAGTCGCAGAACGACACGCCTTGAACCGCGAACCGTCCACCCGGAGCCGCCGATGAAAATCAATGTCGCGATTACGATGAACGTTCAGCGCGACGCGACGCAGTCGATCTGGTACAACGGCGCGAACCAGCATTGCGTGTACCTGTACATGCTGCTGAAACGCTCGCCGCTGATCGGCGAAGTGTGGCTCGCGCACGACGACGGCATCACCGACTACCCGCAGGCGCTGATGATGGACGCGTTCGGCGACGCGCTGCGGCCGCTGTCGTCGATCGTCCACCAGACCGACCTGCTGATCGAGATGAACGCGTTCATCGATCCGTCGCACACGGACGCGGTGCGCCAGCGCGGCGGCAAGTGCGTGTCGTACCGCTTCGGCAACGACTACGTGATCGCGGTCGAGACGATCAACTTCGAGAAGAACAACTGGCGGCCGAACCCGAACCGCGTGCAATTCGACGAGATCTGGACCAACCCGCAGCACATGCACACGTGCGCGGCCTACTTCCAGGCCGTGTATCGCGCGCCGGTGATCGAGCTGCCGCACATCTGGTCGCCGTACTTCATCGAACGCAGCCTCGACGCCGATCCCGAACTGAAGGCGCGCTTCGGCTATCGCAATCACGGCCCGGCCAAGCGCATCGCGTTCTTCGAACCGAACCTGAACGTCGTGAAGAGTTCGATCGTGCCGATGCTGGCCGCGAATGCGTGCTACGTCGAGCACCCGGAACTCGTCGAGCACGTGTACATGACCAACACGTTCGACAAGAAGGAAAACGTCGCCTTCAAGCATCTCGCGCTCGGGCTCGAAATGGTGCGCGACGGCAAGGCGACGGCCGACGTGCGCGCGCCGTTCGTCGCTTGGGCCGCGCATCACACCGACATCGTCGTGTCGCACCACTGGGAAAACGGCCTGAACTACCTGCTGTACGACGCGCTGTACGGCAACTACCCGCTCGTGCACAACTCGCCGTTCCTGCGCGACGTCGGCTATTACTACCCGGACTTCGAGATCTTCGACGCGGCGCGCGCGATCGCAACCGCCGCGCAAACGCACGACGCGCGGCTCGACGATTACGCCGCGGCGGCCCGCCGCTGTCTGCAGCAGGTCGACACGCTCGCCGACCACAACGTTCGCGCGTATTCCGAGCAGATCCAGCGCCTGTTCGCCGGGCGTGCGCTGGGCTGAGCGCATCCGTCCGCCAGCCGTTCATGAGCACACCGCCCGCAATTTCGTCGTGGTCGATTCGATCCACGGTCCGTTCGTCATCGACCGGCACAGCACGCGGCAGGCCGAAGCGCTGATCAAGACCCGACGCGCTGCGTGGCCGTGTCGAACTCGCGCGCTCGGCGCTGCTGCTGCGTGCCGGCCGGCGCGACGAAGCCGCGCGCGCGACCCTCGCCAGCGAGAACGTGCTGACCGCCGCGCAGTTCGAGCCGTCGAATCTGCCGATCACGTTCCCGCATCACGCGATCGGCGATTTCAGCGATCTGGCCGCGCTGATGCTCGCGATGGATGCCGTGGTCACCACCTGCACCGCGCACATCCATCTGGCCGGCGCGTTGGGCGTGCCGGCGGTCCTGCTGCTGAGCCCGAAAGCCGATGCGCGCTGGGAAACCGGCTCGCGTACCGCGCTGTATCCGGGCATCCGGATCGTGCGCGCCGCGCGTCCGGGTCAATGGGACGATGCGGTCGATCGCGCGCTGGCGCTCGTGCTCGGCGGATTCGGAAAAGACTGACGGGGCGCTTGCCGAGCGCCGCACGCCCGCGATCGGCGAACGTCAGGCGCGGTGCGCGAGCGGGCGCCAGGGCGGCACCCGGTCGCCGCCGTGCGTGGCGAACAGGCGGCCGTGGCGGCGTCCGATCCGCGCCAGCCCCGCGAAACAGCGGAGCGCGGCACGGCTGACCTGGCCGGCGTGCCGCGCGAGGCTGCCGGATACGCCGCACGCAATCGCCGAATCGTCGCCGCAGGCGCCCGCAAACACGCCGGCATAGTAGTGCCGCGCCGCGAGTTCGCGGCCGTCGGCGTCGAGCGGCTTCATCCGGCGAATACGATACGCAACGGCCTTCAGGCCATCGAGATACGGTGCGACGTCGAGCGGCGCTTCGGTCGATTCGGCGCCGAGCTGCCACAGCATGTCGGCCAGTTCGGCGATCGCGACGAGTTCGCGCGCATCGACCGCCTGCGTGCCCGTTCCGTGCCCGGCCTTCTTCGTCGCCGCCATACCCACGCCCCTTTGCAATCCTTCGTTGCCCGATGCCGGCGCGCCGCGCCCGCGCCGCGGCGTCATGCGGCGGCCGGCGACCGCCATGTAAAGCGGATGCCCTGCGCCCAGGCGACGCCGGAATCCAGGATGATCTGCCGGTCGATCTCGTTCTCCACGCCTTCGACGACGACGTGCCGCGCGCTTTCATGCGCGAACGCGATCAGCCGGCGAAACTGGTAACGCCCGATCGCGTTGCGCTTGATCAGCGACAGGACGGACCTGTCGAGCTTCACGATATCGGGGTTGCCGACCACCAGGTTGTTCAGCGCGCTGAAGCCGACGCCGAAGTCGTCGATCGCGACGCGGCAACCGGCCTGGCGAAACCGGTTCACGAACGACCGGCCCGCGACGGGATTCAGCGGCCCCGTCTCGGTAATCTCGACGACCAGCCGCGCCGCGACCGACGGCTCGCGCTCGAGCCGCCTGAAAATGGCCAGCCACGCGTCGTCCACCACCGCGCTCATCGCCGCGACGTTGCAGCCGTATACGGCGTTCGGATCGGCGCGCAGCGCGTCGATCGTCCGACTCACCACGAGGCGGTCGAACCAGCGCATCAGCCCGAGCGATTCGAGGCGCGGCAGGAACGCGAGCGGTGGCAATGCATCGCGCGATCCCCAGCGCAGCCGCGCAAGACATTCGTGATACAGCACGCCGCCCGACAGGTCGGCGCGGCAGACCGGCTCGCGCGCGAATCCGAGCCGGCTTTCGACGAAACTGCGTACCGACGCAAGGTCGGGGTGATCGTCCTGCGCGCCGAACACGAGATCGATCTCGTCCCGATTCGCAACGCTGTTCGCCTCCAGGCGAGGTTCGACCGCATTCATCCGGCGCTCCGGCAAATGTCGGACCGCCGATGACGGCCCGCGCTCTCGATACATATGGCGCGAGCCGACCACGACACGCGCCACCGCCTACCCGGCCCATCCTCTTGTTTTGATCTTTTCCGGGAGCGTACTTTTTATTTCAGCGCGCCGTCAAACCCGATATTGTCAACGATATTCAAATACAGGAAATACACCACGCGGGCACGTCGACAACAGTGCGGCAGATTACACAAAATCACCTGCAAAACGCCAATCGATATCGTTTATTTTGATCCACTCGAACACCGCTCGGTGAATCGATTTACCGCACGACTAGTTTCAAAAATCGGATGTTCGATATTTTTGTATGACAAATAACCGCCAGCGAAAACTACCCGGGCTCGATACCCGGATTTCGCCGTAGCCGCCCGCATCGTGCGCCGCCGATGACCCGACACGGCACATTCGGTCTCGACAGAATTGAATTCCGTCGTTTCAAACGATATTGATAATGACCGAATATTAATCATACAAGTCAGAGGCGATAATATCCGACCGAATTATATGACCGCCGCCGATTGAAAGATGTTTAACAATCTTTCTGACTCGTTAACCTCTAAAATAATTTCTGACGGACTTCCCTCGGAGCCGTCAAATTCGTGCCTTCAAAACCGTCGAATCTTCCCCGGTTCGACGGTTTCTTTTTTAATGGCACCATTTCTTCAGACATTAACCGGAGACAATCCGGACGACGGCTTGCGGCACGCGCAACTCACGCCGCCGTCGCGCCGATCAGGTTCGCGAGCAGCGCATCGTATTCGGCGACGAGCGCGGGGTTCGCCGACGTATAGCGGCCAAGGATCTCGCGCTGGCGCCGCGTGTACCCTTCCCAGTCGTCGTCGTGCGTGTGCAGCGCGTGCAGCAACGCCTCCGCGCCCTTCTGCACGTCATTGTCCGGGTAGTAGTAGCCGAGATCGGGCGCGAGGCTCGCGTTGTGCACGAGCGGATAGCCCTGCCAGCACACGTCGAAATAGAAGTAGTTGAGCGGGTTCGACCATTGATGCGACACCACGATGTCGGTCAGGTCGGCCAGGAACAGCGGCGTGTCGAAGCGACCGACGAAGCTCGCCTTGCCGGCGCGCACGATGTCCAGGTAGTTCATCAGCATCACGAACTCCGGGCTGTCGTGCGCGAGACGGTCGGCGTTCGTCACGTGCGCGAAGCAGATCGCATCGGGGTCGCGCCGGTACGCTTCGTCGATGATCAGCATCGGGTACACGCAGAACTTCACGACGTTGTGGTTCGGCTCCATCACCGTGAGCCGCTTGCCCGGCTCGCTGCGCGGGCGGTACTCGCCGTGCCCGGGCAGCGATGCCGCACGCGCGTCGAGGAACATCGGATCCCACACGAACGGCACGACGCGCCCCGGGCAGCGGCGCAGCGACTGCAGGAACGGCAGCGACGACGGCGCGATCTGCGGAATCGCCCACACCTCGTCGTAGCCGCGGTTGATGAACAGCGAATCCCACAGCCGGCGGCCGAACAGCATCGATTCCATCGCGTTGATGTACTCGACGCCGCAGCAGTAGCTGACGATCTTCGCGCCGCGCGCCTTCAGGTAAGCCGTCTGCGCGGCGTCGATCTGGCCGCCGAGTTCGATCACCACGTCGAGCGCATCCTTCATGTCCGCGAACGCGCGCGTGTCGTACACGGTGCGATCCCACGGCAGCGCGTCGGTCAGCGGCACGTCGGTCGTGTTGACCAGTGTCACGCGGTAGCCGTGCGGTGATGCCATCAGCAGCTTCGCGAGAAACAGCGCGTTCTGCTTGATACCGTTGATCCACAGGCTTTCGTCGGGGGTGCGCAGACCGATCGTGATACCGATGCGCAGGCCGTTCAGGACAGGAGACGTCATCGTCGGCGGGATGGGAGGTTGAATGGTCGCAGTGTAGCGCGCGGCACGCGGCCGCGCGAGCAATCCGCCAGTCTAGCGGAGCGCCGGCCGCCAGACTGTCATGCATGGTCATACGCGGCGCCAACGGCGCCGGTTGGCGACCGGGTGCACCGCACGGCATGCCATGCGCGCCGCCGGCGCCAGATGCGACAAGGCCGGCGTCGCGCCGCGAGGCGCCACGCCGGCCCGTGCGCGACGCACGCCCCGGTCAGCCTTCCGCCATCATCAGCAACTGCGCGCCATCCGCGACCTGGTCGCCGACGCCGTACAGCACTTCGGCGACGACGCCCGCGCCCGGCGCGCCGATCGTGTGCTCCATCTTCATCGCTTCCATCACGATCAGCGGCGTGCCGGCCTCGACCTTCTGGCCCGGCTCGACCAGCACCGCGATCACCTTGCCGGGCATCGGCGCGGTCAGGCGGCCGCCGCCATGTTCGGCATCGCCGGCGTGCGCGAGCACGTTGCGCCATTCGAACGTCTCGGCGACACCCTGCGTGAATACGTGGAAACTGTCGCCGTCCGCATACACGCGGCCGCTGCTGCGCACGCCGTCGAGCGTTACGTCGAAGTCGAGCGGCGTGGCGCCGCGTGCCCATGCGAACGGCTGCGCGGCCGCGTCGCCGGTGGCGATGCGCGTGCTGCCGCCGTCGTCCAGGTAGGTGACCGTCACGTCCGCTTCGCGTTCGGGCGCATGCCATTCGAGCGTGCGGCGATAGCCGCCGTTCAGCCGCCAGTCCGGCAGCGCGCGCCACGGCGACGCGCCTTCCCGTGCGGCCGCATCGCGCTCGCGCGCGAGCAGCGCCGCGCAGGCCAGCGCGAGCGTCGCGCGCGGCGGCTGTTGCGGCGCGAACAGCGCAGCATGGTTGCGCTCGATCAGGCCCGTGTCGAGATCGGCAATTGCGAACGGCGCGCAGGTGACGATCCGCTGCAGGAACGCGGCGTTCGTGTGCAGGCCGACCACCTCGCATGCCCGCAGCGCGCGCAGCATCCGGCCGAGCGCTTCTTCGCGGTCCGCGCCGTGCACGATCAGCTTCGCGATCATCGGATCGTAGAACGGCGTGATCGCGTCGCCTTCGCGCACGCCGCTGTCGACGCGCACCGGCGCGCCGATCGCGAATTCGACGCCTTCCGGCAGCCGCAAGTGCTTCAGCGTGCCGGTGGACGGCAGGAAGCCGCGCGCCGGATTCTCCGCGTAGAGACGCGCTTCGATCGCGTGGCCCTGCACGCGCAGCTCGTCCTGCTGCAGCGGCAGCGGCTCGCCCGCTGCGACGCGCAGTTGCCATTCGACGAGATCGAGCCCCGTGACCATCTCGGTGACCGGATGCTCGACCTGCAGGCGCGTGTTCATTTCCATGAAGTAGAACGCGTCGCCCGTCATGATGAATTCGACGGTGCCCGCGCCGACGTAATTCACCGCACGCGCGGCCGCGACCGCCGCCTCGCCCATCGCCTGGCGCACGTCTTCATGCAGCCCCGGCGCCGGCGCTTCCTCGAGCACTTTCTGGTGACGGCGCTGCACCGAGCAGTCGCGGTCGAACAGGTAGACGGTGTTGCCGTGCGTGTCGCCGAACACCTGCACTTCGACGTGACGCGGGCGCGTCAGGTATTTCTCGATCAGCACGCGATCGTTGCCGAAGCTGCTCGCGGCCTCGCGCTGGCACGACGCGAGCGCCGCCGGAAAGTCCTCGGAGCGCTCGACCACGCGCATGCCCTTGCCGCCGCCGCCCGCGCTCGCCTTCAGCAGCACCGGGTAGCCGATCTCGTCGGCTTCGCGATGCAGGTTGGCCGCGTCCTGGTCGTCGCCGTGGTAGCCGGGCACGAGCGGCACCGCGGCCGCGTGCATCAGCGCTTTCGCGGCGGCCTTCGAGCCCATCGCCGCGATCGCGTCGACCGGCGGCCCGATGAACGCGATGCCGGCCGCTTCGCACGCATGCGCGAAATCCTCGTTCTCGGACAGGAAACCGTAGCCCGGGTGGATGGCCTGCGCGCCGGTCGCGCGCGCGGCCTCGATGATGCGCTCGATGCGCAGGTAGCTGTCCGCGGCCGCCGAGCCGCCGATGTGCACGGCCTCGTCGCACGCGGCGACGTGCTTCGCGTTCGCGTCCGCGTCGGAATAGACGGCGACGCTCGCGATCCCGAGACGTTTGCACGTCGCGGCGACGCGGCAGGCGATTTCGCCGCGGTTGGCGATCAGAATCTTGTCGAACATGGCTTCGGTGTCGTCCGGAAAGTTAGGGGCACGCCGTCATTCACGCCACGAAGGCGTGCGTTTCTCGAGGAAGGACGCGATCCCTTCGCGCGCTTCCGCGCCGGCGCGGGTCCGCGCGATCCAGTCGGCGGTCTGCTCGATCAGCGTCGCGTCGAGCGGCCGGCCGGCCACGTCGGCGACGAGCCGCTTGCATGCCCGCACCGCGTCGGGGCCGTTCGCGACGAGCGTCGCGGCCAGCTTCGCGACCGTTTCGTCGAGCGCCTCGGCCGGCACGGCATCGTGAATGAAGCCGAGCGACGCGGCGCGCGCGCTGTCGAACACTTCGGCCGTCGTGAAGTAGCGACGCGCCGCGCGCTCGCCCATCGCGCGCACGACGTACGGCGCGATCGTTGCCGGAATCAGCCCGAGCCGCGCTTCGGACAGGCAGAACTTCGCGCCGTCGGCGGCGATCGCGATGTCGGCCGCCGCGACGAGGCCCACGCCGCCCGCATACGCGTCGCCGTGCACGCGCGCGATCACCGGCTTGCCGCAGCGATGGATCGCCTCGAGCATCCGCGCGAGCTTGCGCGCGTCGGCGCGGTTCTCATCGTCCGAGTAACCGGCCATCTTCTTCATCCAGTTCAGGTCCGCGCCCGCGCAGAACGCGGCGCCTTCCGCCGCTAGCACGACCGCGCGCACGCCGGCGTGCGCATCGAGCCACTCGAACGCGGTGGTCAGCTCGGCGATCGTCGTCTCGTTGAACGCGTTGCGCACGTCGGGCCGCGCGAGCGTGACGGTCGCCACGCGGCCGGCTTCGCTTACCTTGATCGTTTCGTATCGCATCGGTCAGCCCTCCCGGCCGTTACATGCGGAACACGCCGAAGCGCGTGTCGTCGATCGGCGCGTTCATCGACGCGGCGAGGCCGAGGCCCAGCACGTCGCGCGTCTGCGCGGGGTCGATCACGCCGTCGTCCCACAGCCGCGCGCTCGCGTAATACGGATGCCCCTGGCGCTCGTATTGGTCGCGGATCGGCTGCTTGAAGGCATCCTCGTCCTCGGCCGACCACGTGCCGCCCTTCGCCTCGATGCCGTCGCGGCGCACGGTCGCGAGCACCGATGCCGCCTGCTCGCCGCCCATCACCGAGATCCGCGCATTCGGCCACATCCACAGGAAACGCGGGCCGAACGCGCGGCCGCACATCCCGTAGTTGCCCGCGCCGAACGAGCCGCCGATGATCACCGTGAACTTCGGCACCTTCGCGTTCGACACGGCCGTCACCATCTTCGCGCCATGGCGCGCGATGCCTTCGTTCTCGTACTTGCGGCCGACCATGAAGCCCGTGATGTTCTGCAGGAACACGAGCGGAATCTTGCGCTGGCAGCACAGCTCGATGAAATGCGCGCCCTTCACGGCCGATTCGGAGAACAGGATGCCGTTGTTCGCGACGATCCCGACCGGATGGCCCCAGATGTGCGCGAAGCCCGTGACGAGCGTCGTGCCGAAGCGCGCCTTGAATTCATCGAACTCCGAATCGTCGACGATGCGCGCGATCACCTCGCGCACGTCGAACGGCTTGCGCGTGTCGACCGGAATCACGCCGTACAGGCTCTTCGCGTCGTAGCGCGGCGGCTTCGGCTCGCGCACCGCCACCGGCGACGCGATCTTCGGCGCGAGATGACCGACGATGCTGCGCGCGATCGACAGCGCATGCGCGTCGTTCTGCGCGAGATGGTCGGCCACGCCCGACAGGCGCGTGTGCACGTCGCCGCCGCCGAGATCCTCGGCGCTCACTTCCTCGCCGGTCGCGGCCTTCACGAGCGGCGGGCCGCCGAGGAAAATCGTGCCTTGGTTCTTCACGATGATCGACTCGTCGCTCATCGCCGGCACATACGCGCCGCCCGCCGTGCACGAGCCCATCACGACCGCGATCTGCGCGATTCCCGCGGCGGACATCGTGGCCTGGTTGAAGAAGATGCGCCCGAAGTGGTCGCGATCGGGAAACACGTCGTCCTGGTTCGGCAGGTTCGCGCCGCCCGAATCGACGAGGTACACGCACGGCAGCCGGTTTTCCGCGGCGATTTCCTGCGCGCGCACGTGCTTCTTCACGGTCATCGGGTAGTAAGTGCCGCCCTTGACCGTCGCGTCGTTGCATACGATCACGCACTCGCGGCCCGCGATCCGGCCGATCCCGGTGATCACGCCCGCGCCCGGCGCGTCGTCGTTGTACATGCCGTTCGCCGCGAGCTGCGACAGCTCGAGGAACGGCGCACCCGGATCGAGCAGTTGCGCGATGCGGTCGCGCGGCAGCAGCTTGCCGCGCGACAGGTGCTTGTCGCGCGCGGCCTGGCCGCCGCCTTGCGCGAGCTGTTCGATCTTCGCGCGCAGGTCGGCGACGACCGCCTCCAGCGCCGCGGCGTTCGCGCGGAAGTCTTCCGAACGCGGGTTCAGTTTCGATTCGATGATCGGCATCGACGGGGCTCCGTTCGCGTGACGTGGGGCGTTACATCGTTTCCGCGAACAGCTCGCGGCCGATCAGCATGCGGCGGATCTCGCTCGTGCCGGCGCCGATCTCGTACAGCTTCGCATCGCGCCACAAACGGCCGACCGGATATTCGTTGATGTAGCCGTTGCCGCCGAGGATCTGGATCGCCTCGCCGGCCATCCACGTCGCCTTCTCGGCCGTGTAGAGGATCACGCCCGCGCAGTCCTTGCGCACTTGGCGAATGTGGTCGCTGCCGGCCGAATCGAGGTGGCGGCCGACCGCGTACAGGTACGCGCGGCACGCCTGGAACGTGGTGTACATGTCGGCGACCTTGCCCTGGATCAGCTGGAATTCGCCGATCGACTGGCCGAACTGCTTGCGGTCGTGGATATACGGCACCACCGCGTCGAGACACGCGGCCATGATGCCCGTCGGGCCGCCCGACAGCACCGCGCGTTCGTAGTCGAGGCCGCTCATCAGCACCTTCACGCCGCCGTTGAGCTGGCCGAGGATGTTCTCTTCCGGCACCTCGACGTCCTGGAACACGAGCTCGCCCGTGTGCGACCCGCGCATGCCGAGCTTGTCGAGCTTCTGCGCGACCGAGAAGCCCTTCATCCCCTTCTCGACGATGAACGCGGTGATGCCGCGCGGGCCGGCGTCGATGTCCGTCTTCGCGTAGACGACGAGCGTGTCGCAGTCGGGGCCGTTGGTGATCCACATCTTCGTGCCGTTGAGCACGTAGCGGTCGCCGCGCTTGTCCGCGCGCAGCTTCATGCTGACGACGTCGGAGCCCGCGTTCGGCTCGCTCATCGCGAGCGCGCCGATGTGTTCGCCCGACACGAGCTTCGGCAGATATTTCTGCTTCTGCGCGTCGGTGCCGTTGCGGTGGATCTGGTTCACGCACAGGTTCGAGTGCGCGCCGTACGACAGGCCGATCGACGCCGATGCGCGCGAGATCTCTTCCATCGCGACCATGTGCGCGGTGTAGCCCATGTTCGCGCCGCCGTATTCCTCGGCCACCGTCATGCCGAGCACGCCGAGATCGCCGAACTTCTTCCACAGATCCATCGGAAACTGGTCGGTACGGTCGACTTCCGCCGCGCGCGGCGTGATTTCCTTGGCCGCGAACGTCGCGACGGCGTCGCGCAGCATCTCGATGTCTTCACCGAGCATGAATTGCACACCGGGCAGGTTGATCATGTCTCCTCCGTCTCCAGAAAGTGGGTCGCACGCGCCGATTTCTGAGTTTCGCTCAAATCGGATCAATGCGTCGATTCATTAAGCCAATACAGCGTAAATTTTGCACAGTTTCGCGCCTCGTCCAGCTCGTCGTCAATAGTTTTTTGAGTGACACTCAGATATCATGGCGGCATGACAGCCGCTACCGCCGACACCATGACCGCCACCGCCAAAGCCGACCGCCCCGAGCCGTCGCGCGCACCCGCCGGGCGCAAGTCCCAGCAGCGCGTGCAGGACATCCTGCGCGCCGGTCGTGAAGTGTTCGCCGAAAAGGGTTACGAGCATGCGACGGCCGCCGAGATCGCGCAGCGCATCGGCGTATCGGAGGCGACGGTGTTCAGCTACTTCCGCGGCAAGCGCGAGCTGTGCGCGCGCGTGATCGCCGACTGGTATGACGAAATCATTGCCGCGTTCGAAGTCGGGATGCCGCAGGAAGCGTCGGTGCAGCAGCAGTTCGCGTTCATCGTGCGCACGCACCTGCGGCTGATGCTGGTGAACGGCACGGGGCTGTGCGCGCTGGTGCTGTCGGAGGGGCGGGCGAAGCAGCATGCGTTGAGCGACGAGCTCACCGCGCTGCAGCGCCGCTACACGGCGCCGCTGATGGACGTGCTCGCGCGCGGCCAGGCGGCCGGGCAGGTGCGCAGCGACATGCCGCTGAGCCTGCTGCGCTCGATGGTGTTCGGGCCGATCGAGCACGTGCTGTGGGATGCGATCCTCGGGCACCGCAAGCTCGATACGGAAACGACGGCCACGCAGCTCATTGACATGCTGTGGGCGGCCGTGCAGCCGCCCGCGCCAGAGCAGGCGGCGCTGGTGCGCTTCAGGAACGAAGTCGCGGAAGCGGTCCGGCGGCTGGAAGGGGAAACGTCACGCCCGTGACGCCGAGGGGCGGCGCTGAGCGGCCTGCCGCCGCGTTGCCGCATCGCTCCCCCGTCGCGCAGCATTCAATCGCTACGACTCCTCGCCGACCCGCAGCGGCGCACGGCTCTGCTCGTTGTTCAAATGAACGAACTTGCGCAACAGGCGCATCAGTTCCCGCGAATCGTCCTCCCCCATGCCGTCGAACAGGCCGGCGCGCAGTTCCTGCACCGACGGAATCAGATGCGTGAGCAGCTCGACGCCCGCCGGCGTCAGCAGCAAGCGCCGCTGACGCCGCGGCAACACTTCGCGGACGATCAATCCTTTCGCTTCGAGCCGGACCGCGAGATCCGCGGTCGTCGACGTGTCGAGCGCCACCCGCTGCGCGAGCGTCACTTGATCGAGCCCCGGACACTCATAAAGCATCCGCAGGACCGCGTACTGCACCGGCGTCACGTCCCGGCCCAGCTTCTCGTAGAACATCGCAACCGCGATCTGGTGCGCGCGCCGGATCAGATGCCCGGGTTCGTCGTACAGGTCGAGCGGGAAAGCCGGCGCGTCGGCGGGATTCGTTTTTTCCATGAATGAGTCGATGACGTAGGCGGCGCACGCCGTTGCGTGCGCCGACGGCATGGCGCTGCGTCGCGCCATTTCCCGGGAAAACCAGTATACCGCTCGCCTTGCCCTGGCCAATCTCGATGCGTACACTGAATCTCATTCAGTACACGGAATGAAGAGTTGCCGCGCACCGGCGGTACCGCCCTGAAGGAGACGAAAAACGTGTTTCTCAAGAACGCTTGGTATGTGGCGTGCACGCCCGATGACATCGACGGCAAGCCGCTCGGCCGCAAGATTTGCAATGAGTCGATGGTGTTCTACCGTGCGGCGGACGGCCGGGTCGCCGCACTCGAGGACTTCTGCCCGCACCGCGGCGCGCCGCTGTCGCTGGGATTCGTGCGCGACGGCGTGCTCGTGTGCGGCTATCACGGGCTGGAAATGGGCTGTAACGGCAAGACGGCCGGCATGCCGGGCCAGCGCGTCGGCGGCTTTCCGCCGATCCGCAGCTTTCCGACGGTCGAGCGGTACGGATTCGTCTGGGTGTGGCCCGGCGATGCGTCCGTAGCCGATCCCGACAAGTTGCCCGCGCTCCAGTGGGCCGAAGATCCGGCCTGGGCACACGGCGGCGGCCTGTATCACATCCGTTGCGACTACCGGCTGATGATCGACAACCTGATGGACCTCACGCACGAGACCTACGTGCATGCGACGAGCATCGGCCAGAAGGAAATCGACGAAGCGCCGCCGAAGACGACCGCCAACGGTGACGAAGTCGTCACGAGCCGCTTCATGGAGAACGTGATGCCGCCGCCGTTCTGGCGGATGGCGCTGCGCGGCAACGGGCTGGCCGACGACGTGCCGGTCGACCGCTGGCAGATCTGCCGCTTCACGCCGCCGAGCCACGTGATGATCGAAGTGGGCGTCGCGCATGCGGGCCACGGCGGTTACGACGCGCCGGCCGAGCTGAAGGCGTCGTCGATCGTGGTCGACTTCATCACGCCGGAGACGGACACCTCGATCTGGTATTTCTGGGGGATGGCGCGCAACTTCCGGCCCGACGATCACGCGTTGACCGCCGAGATCCGCGAAGGCCAGGGCAAGATCTTCGCCGAGGATCTCGACATGCTCGAGCGCCAGCAACTCAACCTCGAGCAGTGGCCGGACCGCAAGCTGCTCAAGCTCAACATCGACGCCGGCGGCGTGCTGTCGCGCAAGGTGATCGAGCGGCTGCTCGCCGACGAAAACGCGTCGAGCCCGCAGCGGCCCGTGATTCCGGTCGCGCAGATCAAGGAGGCGTCATGAGCGCCGCGACGCTGACGGTCCGGGTGGCCCGCAAGTGGCAGGAAGCGCGCGACATCTGCGGTTTCGAATTCGTCAGCGATGACGGGTCGCCCTTGCCGCGCTTCGACGCCGGCGCGCATATCGACGTGTATTTGCCTGGCGGGCTCGTGCGCCAGTACTCGCTGTGCAACCACCCCGAACTCGGCGATCGCTACCAGATCGCGGTGCTGCGCGATGCCGAGGGCCGCGGCGGCTCGCGCGCGATTCACGACGAAGTCCGGCAAGGCGATACCGTACGGATCGGCATGCCGCGCAATCAATTTCCGCTCGCGCCCGACGCCCCGCACCACCTGTTGCTCGCGGGCGGGATCGGCGTCACGCCGATTCTCTGCATGGCGGAGCGGCTGTTCTCGTCCGGCACGCCGTTCGACATGCACTACTGCGCGCGTTCGACCGATCGCATGGCCTTCGTCGAGCGGATCGACGCAGCCGGGTTCCGCGAGCGCGCCCGCTTCCACGTCGACGACGGCGACCCCGCGCAACGCCTCGACCTGCCCGCCGTGCTCGCCGCGGCGCCTGACGGCACCCACCTGTACGTATGCGGTCCGCGCGGCTTCATGGACGCAGTGCTGAACGCCGCGCGCGAGCGCAACTGGGCCGACGAGCGGCTGCATTACGAGTTCTTCGGCGGCGCGGTTGCGTCGTCCGGCGCGGATCGCGCGTTCCAGGTCCGCATCGCGAGCAGCGGCAAGGTGATCGACGTGCCGGCCGAATGCACGGTCGTCGCCGCGCTGGCGGCCAACGGCATCGATGTGCTCACGTCGTGCGAGCAAGGCGTCTGCGGCACCTGCGTGACGCGCGTGCTCGAAGGCGAGCCCGATCATCGCGATTCGTATCTGACGGAAGCGGAACAGGCGGCCGGCGACCAGTTCATGCCGTGCTGCTCGCGATCGCGAAGCGATCTGCTGGTACTCGACCTGTAGATCTGTAGACGGACCGCCCGACACGCGGCGGCCAATCACAATACTGGAGACGATCAATGGCGCAACATGCCCGGCCACCGATCAATACTACTAAGTTCCCGGTCGACCAATGGTGGGTCGCCGCGCTGTCTTCCGAACTGACGGACAAACCCGTCGCCCGCACGCTGCTCGGCCGCCCGGTCGTGCTGTTCCGGATGCCGTCCGGGGAAGTCGGCGCGCTGGAGGATCGCTGCTGCCACAAGTCGCTGCCGCTGTCGTGCGGTTCGCTCGAAGCGCGCGGCCTGCGCTGCGGCTATCACGGCCTGCTGTTCGACCGCGACGGCACCTGCGTGGAGATTCCCGGGCAGGACCGGATTCCGGCAAAGGCGTGTGTGTCGTCGTATCCGGTGCGGGAACAGGACGCGATCGTGTGGATCTGGATCGGCGCCGACGCGCATGCTCAACCGACCTGCGCGCCGCCGCGCTATGCGTTCCACACGGATCCGCAATATCGGTTCGGCGGCGGCAACTACCATTACGACGCCCCGTATCAGCTGATTCACGACAACCTGATGGACCTGAGCCACCTCGGCTATGTCCATCTGAAAACGATCGGCGGCAACGCGCCGCTGCACATGGGCGCGGAAACCCGCGTCAGCAGCGACGGCGACACGGTGACGCTGGTGCGCCGGATGCCGGATTCCGACCCGCCGCCAACGTACACGGCTGCATGGCCGTTCGCGGGCCGGGTCGATCGCTGGCAGGAAATCGAATTCCACGTGTCGCATATCCGGATCTGGACCGGCGCGATGGATGCCGGCACCGGCGACCTGCTCGACCCAGCGCGCGGCGGCTTTCACATGCGCGGCTTCCACGGCATCACGCCGGAGACGGACACCACGACGCACTATTTCTGGACCGTCGCGACCAATCCGCAACACGACGTCGAACGCGTCGCGCAAACGGTCATCGAGCAATCGGCGGCGACGTTCGACGAGGACAAGACCGTGATCGAAGCGCAATACCGGAATCAGCTGCGGTTTCCGGGCGGCCGCCAGATCGACATTCACGTCGACGCGGGCCCCAATCGCGCGCGGCGCGTGATCGAGCGACTGCTGCAGCAACCCGAACCGGCGTAACCGTCGCATTGGCGCGCGAGCGACGCCGGCTTGTGGCTGCAAGCATCCCTGCGGTTGGCGGCCGGCACATGCATTCGCGTTCGCCACGCTTGCTGCAGCCGGCTTCTGTTTTTCCCATTCGATTAGTCATACTATTTTTATGAAGGGTCTTTGACGTGAGTGCAAATATCCGCAATACGATCGACGCATCCCCGATGAGCGCGTTCCAGACGATGGCGGTCACGGCCTGCGTCGTGCTGAACATGCTCGACGGCTTCGACGTGCTGGCCATCGCATTTGCCGCGCCGCACCTGGCTGCAGAGTGGAAACTGAGCGGCAAGGAAATCGGCCTGCTGCTGAGCGCGGGGCTCGCCGGCATGGGCATCGGCTCGGTGTTGATCGCGCCGCTGGCCGACCGCGTGGGCCGCCGCCGCATCATCCTGCTCTGCCTCGCCGTGATCTCGACCGGGATGCTCGCCTGCGCGGCCACGCACAGCACGCTGCAACTCGCGATCGCGCGGGCGTACACGGGGCTCGGCATCGGCGGCATGCTGGCGAGCCTGACCGTCATCAGCGGCGAATACGCATCGAACAAATGGCGCAGCGCCGCGATCGGCATGCAGTCGACCGGCTACGCGATCGGCGCCACCGCCGGCGGGGTCATCGCCGGCTACCTGCTGTCGACGTGGGGATGGCGCAGCGTGTTCGCGTTCGGCGGCATCCTGACCTTGATGGCGATCCCGATGGTGCTCGCACTGCTGCCGGAATCGCTCGACTTCCTGCTGGCACGGCGGCCGGACGACGCGCTGCAGAAAATCAACCGCATCCTCGCGAGAATGAAGCGCGCGCCCATCGACGCGCTGCCGGCCGTGGCGGCGTCCATCGACACGACGGGCCCCGCGTCGAACTGGACGGCCGTGCTGCGCGCACCGCTCGCGCGCCGCACGATCGCGCTGTGGATTGCGTTCTTTCTCGTGATGGGCAGCTTTTATTTCGTCGTGAGCTGGACGCCGAAGCTGCTCGTCCAGGCCGGACTGTCGGCATCGCAGGGCGTGACCGGCGGCGTGCTGCTCAACCTCGGCGGCATCGCGGGCGCGTCGCTCTTCAGCCTGCTGTCGACCCGGTTCGGCCTGCGCAACCTGCTGGGCGCGACGCTGCTGCTCGGCGGCGCGCTGATGGTCGTGTTCGGCGCGAACACCGGCTCGCTCGGCATCGGGATGACCGTCGCGGTGTTCCTCGGCGCCGTGATCAATGCGTGCGTGGCCGGCATGTATGCGTTGTCGCCGACACCCTACCCCGCCGAGATCCGCACGACCGGCATCGGTCTCGCGGTCGGCATCGGTCGCCTCGGCGCGATCCTGTCGCCGATGACGGTCGGCGCGCTGCTCGACGACGGCTGGTCCGTGCCCCATCTCTATCTCGCGTTCCTCGTGCCGATGGCCGGCGCGGCGATCGCCGTCGCCGTGGCGGGCGCGCGCGCCGCGGCGCCGCAGCGGCAGCGCGATCCGGCGATCTCGTAACGCGCGACGCACGCGGCCCTGCCGATACCCGTCGGCATCCCGGACATGTCCGGGGCATTAGAAAAATCGATAAGTAGATCTACATACTGTTTGGAGACAACCATGAAAACGAAACTGGGCGTCGCATTCGCGACGGCGATGGCGCTGGCCGGACCGGCCTGTGCGCAAAGCAGCGTCACGCTGTACGGGATCATCGATACCGGCGTGTCCTACTACAACAACGCCGCGCGCGGCGGATCGTTCACCGGCATGCCGACGCTGACCGGCGAGGTGCCGTCACGCTGGGGCCTGCGCGGCACGGAGGATCTCGGCGGCGGCTATCAGGCCTTCTTCGTGCTCGAAAACGGCTTCCAGCCCGGCACCGGCGCGCTGAACTACGGCGGGCGTCTGTTCGGGCGGCAAGCGAACGTGGGCGTGAACAGCCCCTTCGGCGCGCTGACCCTCGGCCGACAGATGAACATGTCGATGATCGTGCTGACCAATGCCGACGTGATCGGTCCGTCGATTCATTCGATGGCCGATTTCGACTCGTATCTGCCGAACGCGCGCAGCGACAACGCGATCGGCTACAAGGGCACGTTCCACGGCGTGACGCTCGGCGCGACCTACAGCTTCGGCCGCGATGCGGCCGGGCCGGCGGGACCGTCCGCGACGGGCTGCGCGGGACAAGTGCCCGGCGACATCGTCGCCTGCCGCCAATACACGGCGATGCTCGCCTATGACGCGAGCAGTTTCGGGCTCGCCGCGTCGCACGACGTGATGCGCGGCGGCGGCGGCGCGCTCGCGCCGCTGAACAATCCGGCGTACACCGACACGCGCGACATCGTCGCCGGCTACGTGAAGATCGGCCCCGCGAAACTCGGCGCGGGCTGGATCCGCCGCAATCTCGCGGCGGCCGCACACCTGCAGGCCGATATCGTGTTCGCCGGCGGCACGTACTACGCGACACCCTACCTCGCGCTCGACCTGCAGGGCGTGCGCTACCTGCAACGCCGGGAAAACGGCGAAAGCGGCACGAACGCCACGCTCTTCGTCGGCCGAGCGAACTATTTCCTGTCGAAGCGGACGACCGTCTACACGTCGGTGGGCTACATGTTCAACAGCACGCTGGCCGCGAACGCGGTCGCCGCCGGCGGGACGGTCGGCACCGGGATGAATCAGCTCGGCGTGATGGCCGGCATCCAGCAGAAGTTCTGATTGCCGGATACCGCACGTCGAGCGCGACGTCGCGCTCGACGTGACAGGAATTTTTGCCGCTACGGCAGCAGACGGCCTGCGCCCCGGTAATCGCGATGCCCGGTCCGTATCGGCCTCACCGCAATTGCAAACGATTCTCATTACGTATATCATGCGCGTCCTGCCGCGGCGAATCAGTGAAGCGCCGCGGCCCGCGCCTTCATCCTTAGCACGCCGTCCATTCATCGATTCATGCCATCCCGTCGACTGCCCCGCCGCGCGCGGACCTTGCGTCCGTGGCGCGCGAGCCTGCCTGCCCTGATCACTCTTTGCGTCGCAAGCGGCGCGCATGCGGATGCCGACCCTGCCGCCACGGCTTCGGCGGCCACGTCCTCGCCATCGTCGACGCCCGCGCCGCCCGAACGCGAACTGCCGACGATCAGCGTCAGCGCATCGGCGGCCGCCGATCCGACCGTCGGCTACCAGCCGCGCACCAGCAGCGTCGCCGGCGGCGACGATCGTCCGCTCAAGGACATTCCGCAATCGGTCGCCGTCGTCAGCAGCAGCGTGATGCAGGATCAGCAGGCGCGCTCGCTCGACGACGTGCTCGGCAACATCAGCGGCGTGACGCAGACCAACACGCTCGGCGGCACGCGCGACGCGTTCATCAAGCGCGGCTTCGGCTCGAACAACGACGGCTCCGTGCTCGTCGACGGCGTGCGCACACCGGTGCTGCACAGCTATCTCGCGACGATCGACCGCGTCGAAGTGCTGAAGGGCCCCGCTTCGCTGCTGTACGGGATGCAGGACCCGGGCGGCGTGATCAACCTCGTCACGCGCAAGCCGGAAGAAACGTTCGGCGGCTCGATCTCGGCCTCGCGCACGAGCCACGGCGGCAGCAGCGCTCAGTTCGACCTGACCGGTCCGCTCGGCAAGCCGGGCCAGGTCGCGGGCGGCACGCTCGCGTTCCGGCTCACCGGCGAATACGATACGAGCCGCTACTGGCGCAGCTTCGGCCGCGAACGCAACGCGCTGATCGCGCCCGCGCTTTCATGGCACGACGCGAACACGTCGATCGACGTCAGCTACCAGTATGTCGACTACACGATGCCGTTCGATCGCGGCACCGTGCTCGTGAACGGCCGCCCCGACGATGCGCTGCGCTATCGCCGCTACGAGGAAGCGTGGGCGCAAAGCGGCGGGATCCAGGAAACGTTGCGCGCGCGCATCGAGCACCGCCTCTCCGACACATGGCGCGTGCGCGCGACTTACGGCTGGGGCCGCGACCGCTACGATCAATACATCACCCGCGCGACCGCCTTCAACGCCACGACCGGCGCGCTGTCGCGCACGTCCGACGCGAACCTCGGGCGCAACGACTCCGACCAGATCGCGACGCTCGGCCTGCTCGGCAACCTGACGCTCGCGGGGATGAACCACGCGCTTTACATCGGCGGCGAATACGAGCGCCAGCGCAGCTTCCGCGGCGACACGATCCGCGGCGCCGCGACCAAGGGCTTCAATCTCTACGATCCCGTCTACGGCCTGCTCGCGCCCGGCGGCACGATCAGCACGAAGCAGAGCGATTCGCTTTCGAAGGTGCACACGTACTCGATGATCGTGCAGGACTCCGTAAAGATCACCGACCGGCTCACCGCGGTCGGCGGGCTGCGCTGGGAGGACTGGCAGCAGGAATCGGGGATGGGGCGGCCGTTCGTGTTCGCCGACCGCTCGCACGGCAACGTGTGGCTGCCGCAGTTCGGGCTCGCCTATGCGCTCACGCCCGCGCTGACCGCCTATGCGAACGTGAGCCGCTCGTTCAAGCCGAACGTCGCGTCGAACGTGGCTGCGCCGCTCGCGCCGGAATTCGGCCGCGTGCTGGAAGCCGGCCTGAAGTTCAGCCTGAAACCCGGCATCACCGGCACGCTCGCGGCCTACCAGATCGACAAGCGCAACGTCGCGGTCACGGTCGGCGACATCACGTCGACGATCGGCACCGCGCGCTCGCGCGGGATCGAACTCGACGTCGCGGGGCAGCTCACGCGCCATCTGAGCCTGATCGGCAGCTACGCGTACACGAACGCGAACGACCGCGACAGCAACACGCCGCTCGTCAACGTCGCGCGCCACACCGGCAGCCTGTTCGCGGTGTACGACACGGCGATCGCGAACCTGCCCGGACGCTGGCGCTTCGGCGGCGGCGCGCGGCTCGTCGGCGCACGGCCCGGCGACACCGCGAACAGCTTCACGCTGCCCGGCTACGTGACCGTCGACGCATTCGCGGCCTATGAAACGACGATCGGCAAGTTCCCGACACGCATCCAGCTCAACGTGAAGAACCTGCTCGACAAGACCTACTATCCATCGAGCAACAGCAATCTGATCGTCGCCGTCGGCGAGCCGCGGCTCGTCACGCTGACGACGACGGTGTCGTTCTGACGCATCTTCGTGCGGACGGCCGCGGCCTGGCTCGCGGCTAGTCCGCCGTGGGCGGGCGCAACGCGCCCCGGCCGGCTACACGAAGCGGTATCAGCCGCCCGCGAAATCGAGCAGGATCTTGCAGCTTTTCTCGGGATTGCGCTCGGCCATCTCGAACGCCTGCGCGACGTCGCGAAAACCCACCTTGTGCGTGACGATGTGCTCCGGCTGGATCAACCCGCGGGCAATCCAGTCGATCACCTGCGGGAACATCGCGCAGTTCAGCCGCGACGCCGCGAGCGTCAGCTCCTTCTTCGTCAGCTCCGCCTGCACGATCGCCGACGGCTCCGACGAGAATCCGAGCACGCCGATCCGGCCGGCCGGCGCGGCGATCCGCACGGCCTCCTCGAGAATCGACGGATGGCAGACCGCATCGAAGATCAGCGTCGGGCCGCCGTCGACGCCGCGCTTTTCCAGCGCGTCGGGCAGCGACTCGACGCTCGTGTTGATGACCTCGTCCTCCGCCGCGCCGCATTTGCGCGCGAGCTGCAGCCGCGCGTCGAGCCGATCGGTGATGAACGCACGAATGCCGTACACGCGCTTGAGCACCTGCAGGATCGTCAGGCCGACGGTGCCGGCGCCGTAGATCAGCGCGACATCGCCCGGCAGCACGCCGGTGCGCGACGTCGCGTTTGCGGCCACCGCGAACGGCTCGACGATCGCCGCGCAGGTGTCGGCAATCGCGTCCGGAATCCGGTACGCATTGTCGGCCGGCACGCACGTGTACTGGCTGAAGCCGCCGTCGCGATGCACACCGAGCACGGTCAGGTGCCGGCAGACGTTGCGCCGGCCGATCGTGCACGCATGGCAATGCCCGCAGCTGATCACCGGATCGACCGCGACCGTCTCGCCGAGCCGCGCGGCATCGACGCCCGCGCCGACCGATTCGATCGTGCCGACGAACTCGTGGCCGATGATGCGCGGGTACGACACGAACGGATTCTTGCCGTGAAAGATGTGCAGGTCCGACCCGCAGATGCCCGCATAGCGGACCTTCACGCGCACTTCGCCGGCGGCGGGCGCGGGCAGCGGCACCTCGCGCACGGCCATGCTGTTCGGACGATCGACAACGACGCTCAACATTTCGGTTCTCTCCCTCGGATCTTCGGCGCTCACCAGTTCCACATCGAACCGTCGCGCAGCCGGGCAACCGGCAGGTACGCACGCTCATACGGATATTTCGCGGCCAGCGTCTCGTCGATGTCGACGCCGAGGCCCGGCACGTCGTCCATCACGAGATAGCCGTCCTCGAAGCGGTAGCTGTGCGGAAACACTTCATCGGTCAGCGCGCTGTGCGGCATCAGTTCCTGGATGCCGAAGTTCGGCGCCCACAACCCGAAGTTCACGGCCGCCGCCATGCACACGGGCGACAGGTCGGTCGCGCCGTGGAAGCCGGTGCGCACCTGGTACATCGCCGCGTAATCGGCAATGCGCCGCACGTGCGTGATGCCGCCCGCGTGCACGATGGTCGCGCGAATGTAGTCGATCAGCTGGTCGCGGATCAGGTCCTTGCAATCCCAGATCGAGTTGAATACCTCGCCGACCGCGAGCGGTGTCGTCGTGTGCTGGCGGATCAGGCGGAACGCTTCCTGGTTCTCCGCGGGCGTCGCGTCCTCGAGCCAGAACAAGCGATGCGGCTCGAGATCGCGGCCGAGCCGCGCGGCCTCGATCGGCGTGAGCCTGTGATGCGCGTCGTGCAGCAGGTGCGGCGCATCTCCGACCGCGTCGCGCACCTTGCGGAACAACTCGGGCGTGTGGCGCAGGTAGAGCGCGGTGTCCCACGGTTCCTCGGGCGGCAGCCCTTTCTCGGCGGGCTCGTACGCGCCGGCCGTCTTGCCGACGCCGTATACCTTGTCGAGCCCCGGCACGCCGGACTGCACGCGGATCGCGCGATAGCCGGCCTCGATGTGTGCGCGCACCGCGTCGACCGCTTCCTCGTGATCGCGCCCGTTCGCGTGGCCGTACACCATCAGGCCGTCGCGGCTCTTTCCGCCGAGCAACTGGTAGACGGGCATGCCCGCGAGTTTGCCGAGGATGTCCCACAGCGCCATGTCGATCGCGGCGATCGCCGTCATCGTCACGGGCCCGCGCCGCCAGTACGCACCGCGATACAGGTATTGCCAGATGTCTTCGATTTTGCGCGGGTCGCGGCCGACGAGGCACGGGAACACGTGGTCTTCCAGGTACGCGCGCACCGCGAGCTCGCGCCCGTTGAGCGTCGCGTCGCCGAGGCCGTATACGCCTTCGTCGGTCACGATCTTCACCGTCACGAAATTGCGGCCCGGACACGTGACGATGATCTGCAAGCGTTCGATTTTCACTGCGCTCCTCCAGCGGGCGTTTCAGTCGACAAAGTAATGCGGCGCGCGGCTGCGCACGTCGGGCAGGTGCGAGCCGATCCGGTCGACGTGCGCCGCGACCGATGCGCCGAGCAGCGCCATGTTGCGCGACGCGATGTGCGCGAGGATCTGTTCGTGTTCCTGCAGCGCGCGGCGCGCGTGATCCTCGACGCGGTCGAGCAGCAGCCAGCGCACGCGGTCGAACTGGCGCTTCATCGGCTGCAGCATTTCCCACACGTGCGGCCGGCCCGCGAACGCGAACATCCGGCCGTGCATCGCCTCGTCGAGATCGAAGAACGCTTCGACATCGCCGGCCGCCACGGCCTCGCGCTGCGCATCGATGATCCGCGACAGTTCCGCGAGCTGCGCCGGCGTGATCTTCTGCGCGAGCTCGACGTGGTTCGCGCATTCGAGCGTGCTGCGCGCGAAGCGCCCTTCCTCGAGGATCGACACAGGAATCGGCGCGACCAGCGTGCCGACCTTCCGGATGATCTGCACGAGCCGCTCATCGGCGAGCTGCGCGAACGCTTCGCGCACCGGCGTGCGGCTGACCTTGATCGTCGTGGAGATCACCGCCTCCGAAAGCGCGGTGCGCGGCGGCAACGCGCCGCGCACGATCGCGTGGCGCAGCAGCGCATGCACCTGATCCGTATACGACCGGCTCTCGTCCAGCGAGAACCCCTGCAACGCCGTGACCACGACGTCTGCTTCTTCCAGTGCTGCCGTTTCGCTCATGGTTGCGATTGATCTGGCTTGATATCGATGTCTACCATGGTACATAAGCAATCGAATTCAGACGATCTAGCGTTTACACCGATAACTTCGCGGTGAAACTCGAAATAACCTGCACGCACTCCACCATCTACCATGGTACAACTCGTTGCCAATCGTCATGTCATCAGCCCCCGATTTCCTGCGCACCGCGCCGCCAGGCACGCGCCGCCCCGGTTATGACCGGCAGGCGGTCCGCACGGGCATCGTCCATCTCGGCCTCGGCGCGTTCCATCGCGCGCATCAGGCGCTGCATACGGATACGGTGCTCGAACAGGGCGACCTGCGCTGGGGCATCGTCGGCGTCGAACTGCGGCGGCGTCATACCGTCGACCTGCTCGCCGCGCAGGATCACCTGTACACGGTGACCGAACGCGACGGCCAAGGCGCGCGCACGCACATCGTCGGCGCGGTGCACGGCGCGCTGTTCGCACCCGAATCGCTGCCGGCGCTGCTGGCGCTGATCGCCGATCCGGCCGTGTCGATCGTCAGCCTGACCGTCACCGAGAAAGGTTATTGCCGCCGCCCCAGTGGCGGTCTCGATGCCGACGATCCCGCGATCCGCCACGATCTCGCGACACCCGACGCGCCGCGCACCGCGCTCGGCGTGATCGCCGCCGGCCTGCGGCTGCGGCCGGCCCATGCGCCTCTGAGCGTCGTCAGCTGCGACAACATGACGTCGAACGGCGACACGCTGCGCGCGCTGATGATCGACTACGCGGAACGCATCGACGGCGCGCTCGCGCGGCGCATCCGCGACGACATCGCGTTCCCGAACAGCATGGTCGACCGGATCGTGCCGGCCGCGACGCCCGAATCGCTCGACTGGGCGCATGCCCATCTCGGCGCGCGCGACGCGGCCGCGATCGTCTGCGAGCCGTTCTCGCAATGGGTGATCGAGGATCGCTTCGCCGGCCCGCGCCCGCGCTGGGAAGATGCCGGCGCACACCTCGTCGGCGACGTGCGGCCCTACGAGACGATGAAGCTGCGGCTACTGAACGGCTCGCATTCGGCGATCGCGTACGCGGGGCAATTGCGCGGCCGCGCGACCGTGTCCGATGCGATGGCCGATCCGGCGATCGCGGCACTCGTCGACGGCGTGATGACGCGCGACCTGCTCGCGACCGTCGACGTGCCGGCCGGATACGACGCGCACGGCTATTGCGCGACGCTCGTGCAGCGCTTCCGCAATCCGACGCTCGCGCATCGAACCGAACAGATCGCGATGGACGGCACGCAGAAGGTGCCGCTGCGCTGGCTGCCGGCGCTCGGCGAAAGCGCGGCGGCCGGTGCCGAGCGACCGTACCTGGAACGCGCGCTCGCGCTGTGGCTGCACTACCTCGCCACCGCGCATGACGAATCGGGCCGACCGCTCACGATCAGCGATCCGGGCGCGGCCACGCTCGGCGCGACGTTGTCCGCGGCCGGCGATGCGACCGGCGCGGTTCGGGCCGCACTCGGCAGCACCGCGCATGTAGGCTCGGCCGCGTGGCCCGACGCATTGATCGCGCGCGTCGGCGCGCATCTGTCGACGCTGCGCGCGGGCGGCACTGATGCGCTGCTCGCGCCATTGCACGCGCGCTGAACGACCGTTTACCCGGTTCGCGGCAATCGACGCGAACCGCGCAATACCCTGCCCGCCGAGGTCCACGACGACGCGGCAAACGATCGACAAGACAACACATGACGGCCGGCCCACCGGCACGAAGGAGACGGAGATGAAGCAGAAGTCGCAGGCATGGTTCACGGTATTCCTGCTGTTCCTGGTGTACGGCATCAACTATCTCGACCGCGTCGCGCTGTCGATCGTCGCGCCGATCGTGCAGACCGATCTCGGCATCGACGCCGCGCAGATGGGCCTCGTGTTCAGCACGTTCTTCATCGGCTACGCGCTGTTCAATTTCATCGGCGGGCTTGCGTCCGACCGGCTCGGGCCGAAGCTCGTGTACGTGCTGTCGGTCGGGCTGTGGTCGGTGTTCTGCGGGATGACCGCGCTCACCGTCGGCTTCGTGAGCCTGCTGATCGTGCGGCTGCTGTTCGGCATGGCCGAAGGGCCGCTGTGCTCGGCGGCCAACAAGATGGTCAACAACTGGCTGCCGCGCGACGCCGCCGCGACCGCGATGGGCCTGCTCAGTGCCGGCTCGCCGCTCGGCGGCGCGATCGCCGGGCCGATCGTCGGGCTGCTGGCCGCGCAGTTCGGCTGGCGACCGGCGTTCTGGATCGTGTGTGCGATCGGGCTCGTGTGGGTCGTCGTGTGGATGATGTCGACGACGGACCGTCCGGCCACGCCGGTCGGCGATGCCGAGCGTGCGCCCGCGGCAACGCTTGCCGCAACGCCCGCCCACGCCCCTGCCGCCGCCGGCACGGCAACGCCCGCGCACACGCTGTCGCACTACGTGCGCCAGCCGCGCATCCTCGCGACGGCCGCCGCGTTCTTCAGCTACAACTACGTGTTGTTCTTCTTCCTGAGCTGGTTCCCGAGCTACCTCGTGCGTGCGCACCACCTGAACATCAAGGAGATGAGCATCGCCACCGTCGTGCCCTGGCTCGTCGGCACCGTCGGCCTCGCGTGCGGCGGCGCGATCTCGGATGCGCTGTACCGGCTCACCGGCAACCTCCTGCTGTCGCGCCGCATCGTGCTCGTCACCTGCCTGCTCGGCGCCGGCGCGTGCGTGGCCGTCGCGGGCGCCGTGCAGTCGACGCAAGGCGCGGTCGCACTGATGTCGGTATCGCTGTTCTTCCTGTACGTGACGGGCGCGATCTACTGGGCGATCGTGCAGGACGTCGTGCATCCGGCGCGCGTCGGCGGCGTCAGCGGCTTCCTGCATTGCATGGGCAGCCTCTCCGGCGTGATCGGGCCGGCCGTGACCGGCTTCATCGTCGAGCGCAGCGGCTCGTTCGCGTCCGCGTTCGTGCTGGCCGGCGCGATCGCACTGGCAGGCGCGGTGCTGGCCGGCGTGTTCGTGCGCAACGTGCGGCCGTCGGAAGTGCTGCGCGAACGCGCCGCGCACTGACCTTTCTCGGCTGACGAAGGCCGCGCGATGCCGCACACGTCGGCGCCGCGCGGCCTTGTCGTTTCCGCCAATCATCGGACCCTCGAATATCTCCCATCCGATATCGCGATTTCCGCCGTCGATCGCGCGCCTCTAGACTGGCTACGCGATGGCGACGCATCGCCGCGACACGGCGATGCACCACGCCCCCACAAAAACGATATGGGAGAGTTCGATGTCCGACCGGGATGCGCGCCGCGGCGCGCTCAAGACACTCGGCCTCGCGGCCGGCACCGCGCTGCTCGGCGCCTCGCGCGTCGCGCAGGCGGCGACACCCGAATCCGGCGCGCTGCTCGCCAGCGGCGCGACGCGCCTCGCCGACCTCACCCGCCGTCTCGCGGCCATACCGAGACGACGCGACTTCAAGACGGTGCCGATGATCGTCGAGCGCCCCGATCAATGGGATCATGCGGCGCTCATGGAAGTGATCGGCTATCGCGGCGGCCCGAAGCAGGTGTGGGACAACACCGAGCTCGGCGGCCCATGGCTGAACCTGATGCGCAACGCGCTGAACGCGCAGATCTGGGCGTTCGGTCATCCGGACTTCCTCGTCGTATCGGCCACGCATGGCGCCGCGCATCTCGCGCTGTTCGACCAGGCCGCGTGGGACAAATACGGCCTCGCGAAATTCGCCGGCGCAGCGTTCGCGACCAACACGCTGCTTGCCGCGAAACCGGCGCAATCGAAAGACACCGCCGACCATGAACGGGCCGACGGCGCATTCTCGTCGCACGACAACAGCATCGCCGCGCTGCAGCAGCGCGGCGTCGTGTTCCTGTCGTGCCACAACGCGATCTGGGAACTCGCGGAACGGCTCGACGGCGCGAACGCGAATCCCGACAAGCTGCCGCTCGACGCCCTCGCCGCCGATCTCACCAACCACGTGATTCCGTCGGCGATCGTCACGCCGGGCGCGGTCGGCACGCTGCCCGAACTGCAGCACGCCGGTTTCACTTACGCGAAGTGAGGCGCCCGATGACATCGCTCCGCACGCGTTCTCCGTTGCGACGCCGGTGGCAGCCAGCGCTGCATGCCGCGCTGGCCGCGCTTTGCTGCACGTCGATGCTGTCGCTCGCCGCACCGGCCGACACGTCGCGCAGCATCTTTCCGCCGTGGCAGGACGGCCGCAACAACGACGCGACGAACCGCGGCCTCGAATTCACGGTGCCGCAGGTCGACGTGCTCGCCGATTTCCACGGCGACCTCACCGCGCCGAAGCTGGTGCTGTACGTCGGCGGCAACTACTTCTTCGCGATGGCACCGCTCGTCGCGAAGTTCGAGACCGACCATCCCGAATACCGCGGCCGCATTTACTGGGAAACCATCCCGCCCGGCCTGCTCGTGAAGCAGATTCACGCGGGCGGCACGATCACCGTCGGCAACATGACGTGGACGGTCAAGCCCGATGCGTATTTCGCCGGGCTCGGCAAGATCCGCGAGCTGATCGCGGACGGCACGCTCGAAGGCCCGGCCGTGCCGTACGTAACGAACCAGTTGACGATCATGGTGCGCGCCGGCAACCCGAAGCGCATTATGTCGCTGAACGATCTTGCGCGGCCCGACGTGACGCTCGCGATGCCGAACCCGGCATTCGAAGGCGTCGCGCGGCAGATCCGCGCATCGCTCGTGAAGGCCGGCGGCGATGCGCTCGCGCGCATCGTCTACGACGACAAGGTGCGCGCCGGCACGACCGAGCTCACGCACATCCATCATCGGGAAACCGCGCTGTTCCTGATGCAGGGGCGTGCCGACGCCGGCGTGCTGTGGCAATCGGAAGCGGCGTTCCAGGAACAGGTCGGGCATCCGCTGATGCACATCGACATTCCTGCCGCGCACAATACGACGGCGATCTATGCGGGCGCGATGGTGAAGCACGCACCGCATCCGGAAGCCGCACGCGCGTGGCTCGCGTTCATCCGGTCGCCGGAAGCGTTCCGGATATTCGCGCGCTACGGCTTCGGGCAATACGACGCGACGGCACCGACGCCGAATCTCGCGCCACGGCAAGACGGGCCCGACGCGGGCTGACCGCGCGGGTGTGCACGCCGGGCCACGCCATAAGACAGACATCAAGGAGGGGACACGTGAACGATTCGGTCGACATCCCGCGGCGCCGGTCCGCGCGGCTGCTGCTCGCCGCGGCGGCACTGCTCGCCGGCCATGCCCACGCGGACGACATCGCACTCGGCAAGACCATCGCCACCCAGGGCACGACGACGGGCGCGGCCGCATGCATCGGCTGCCACGGCGCGCAGGGAGAAGGCAACGCGGCCGCCGGCTTTCCGCGTCTCGCGGGCACGAACGCCGCCTATCTTTCCGCGCAACTCGCCGCGTTCGCGGACGGCAGCCGCCAGAACCCGGTCATGCAGCCGCTCGCGAAGCTGCTGTCGGCGCACGATCGCGACGCGGTTTCCGCGTACTTCGCGAGCCTGCCCGCACCGCCCGCGATTGCCGCTTCCGACGCCACGTCGATCGACCCGGCGAACACCGGCGCATGGCTCGCGACGCGCGGACGCTGGTCGCAGGGCCTGCCCGCGTGCGCGCAATGCCACGGCGCAGGCGGCCTCGGCGTCGGCGCCGCGTTTCCGCCGCTCGCCGGCCAGCCGGCCGCATACATCGCGGGCCAGTTGAACGGCTGGAAGCACGGCACGCGGGCGCCCGGCCCGATGGCGCTGATGCCGACGATCGCCGGCAAGCTGTCCGACGCCGATGTCGACGCGGTGGCTGCGTACTATGCGCGCGGCGGTGCCGCGAACGGAGAAAAACGATGATCGACCGCACGACGTTGATCCGCGGCGCGCGCGCCGCGCTGCTCGGCGCGGCCTGGATGCCCGCGCTCGCTTGCGCGGCCGCGCCGCAGGACGCACCGGCCACCGCTTCCGCTCCTGCGGCGGCCGCCCTGCCCGCCGCGACGACGGCGAAGCCGTTCACGCCGCCGCCCGAATCCGCGATCCCCGCCGACGACTTCGGCAAGACCGTGAAGCTCGGCGAGCAGATTTTCCTGCACACGCCCGAATACGCGGGCAAGTACGTCGGCAACAAGCTGACCTGCGCGAGCTGCCACCTCGACGCGGGCCGCCGTCCGGATTCGAGCCCGATGTGGGCCGCGTACCCGCTGTACCCGGCCTACCGGATCAAGAACGGCCATGTGAACACGTTCGCCGAACGCCTGCAGGGATGCTTTCGCTACAGCATGAACGGTAAGGCGCCGCCCGCCGGCGACCCGATCCTCGTTGCGCTCGAAACCTATTCGTACTGGCTCGCGAAGGGTGCGCCGGTCGGCGCGAAGCTGCCGGGGCAAGGCTTTCCGAAACTGCCGCCGCCCGCGCAGAAAGCCGACTACGCGCGTGGCGCCGCCGTCTACACGCAGCACTGCGCGCTGTGTCACGGCGCGGACGGCCAGGGGCAATCGAGCGGCGGCAAGCCGGTCTTTCCGGCGCTCTGGGGCGCGCGCTCGTTCAACTGGGGCGCGGGGATGGGCGACATCCGCAACGCGGCCGGCTTCGTGAAGGCCAACATGCCGCTCGGGCTCGGCGGCACGCTGACCGATCAGGAAGCGTGGGACGTCGCGACCTTCATGGGCAGTCACGAGCGCCCGCAGGACCCGCGTTTCACCGGCTCGGTCCAGGACACCCGCGCGAAATTCCACGACACGCCCGACTCGATGTACGGGCGCGAGGTGAACGGCCGCGTGCTCGGCGCGCCGTGAGACCGGGCTGGTCCGAACGGTGCGGCATGCGCGATCACGGACGCCAGCGATACACGACGACGCTCGACCCGTTGTAGTTGTCCTTCGTGATCACGTATTCGCCGGTCGAGCGCAGATACGCACGGATGCCGTACATCGAGTCGACGTCGTTGCCGACGTCCATCGCCGACGTGTTCGAGTTCGTCAGCGTGGTCACGAGGCTGCCGGTGTTGAGGTCGAACACGTCGACGTTCGGCACCGTGTGCACGTAGCCGACGAACAGGTAGTGGCCGGCCGCCGCCATCGATTTCGGATTCGCGCTCGTCAGGTTGATCGCGACGTTCGGCGTGCTCGTGTTGCCGGCCTTCCAGCCGCGATAGACCTCGATGTGCCCGTTCATCGCGGTCCAGTCCCAGGTGCCCGCGATGCCTTGCGCGAGGATCATCGTGTCGCTGTCGGCCTGGTAGATGATTCGCGTGAGCGGCAGCACGGTGCGCGGAATCGGGATCTGCACCGGCTTGCCCCACGTCGGTTTCCCGGTCGCGTCGAAACCCGTCATCGGATAGTGCGAAATGTTGTTGGTGCGATCGAGCCCGGCCCATACGTCGCCGTTGTCGTCGAGCGCGAAACCGGCCGTGACCTGCAGCGTCGTGTTGAACGGCTTGCCGGGAATCGAGCCGTCCGGAATCGCGATGTAGCCGTTCGCGCCGTTGAAGTGATAGATGTTGTAGTTGCCCGGGTTCTGCCCGGTCGCGACGAGCATCCGGGTGCCGTTCACCAGCGCGAGCTGGCCGAAATGCTGGCCGCGCTGGTAGTCGTTCATGTCGAGGCGCGGGTCCTTCGGATAGCTGAACGGATCGATCGTGTTCGCGACGAACGTGCCGCCCGCGGTGCCCGTGTATACGTTGTTGCCGCTGTAGAAGAATGCGCCGTCGGTCGCCGGATCCGGCGCGGCGGCACCTTCGAAGTTCAGCGCCTGCAGTTTCCATTGCAGCGCGCCCGTCGGGCCGTACGAATGTAGGTCGGTGCTGCCGTTGCGCCCGAGATCCCAGCCGCCGCCCCACGCGTTGTTCAGCACGTACAGGTTGCCGGCCGCATCCTTGCCGATGCCGGCGACGCGCGTGAAGCGCTTGTCGCCGACCTGCCCCTTGATGCCCGAGGTCGTGTCGAGATACCCGCCCTGCACGCCGAACGTGCCGAGCTGCACGGGCTGACCCACGAGCGCGTAGATCTTGATGTTCATGTCGGGGCCTTCGTCGCCCACCAGCAACTGCCCGCTCGGCGCATCGAAATACAGCGACGCCGGCCGCGCGCGGGCGGCCATCTGGATCGTGTTCATCGCCGTGCCCGTCGGGCTGAACTGCGCGACGACGCCCGCGCTCTTGCGCGCGACCCACAGGTTGCCGGCCGCATCGAGCGCCAGCGCGCCGGGGCCCGACACGCCGATGTCGCGCTGCCACACGCCGTCCGTCGTATAGACGCGCACGCGGTTGCCGTAGAAGTCGCTCACGTACAGCAGGTTGCCGGTCGTCGCGAGGCCCGTGATCACGTCCGCGTACTGGATGCCCGTCCACGTGCTGACGGGAATGCGCAGGTCGCGCTGGTTCGTGCTGCGGTTGTAGCGGCCGACCGAACCGCTGCCGAACGTGCGGTTGTAGCCAAGCGCGACGAACAGCGAGTTCGCGTTGCCGGTGATCGCGCCACCCTGGAATTCGTCGTGGATGCCGATCGTGCCGAGCGTCTGCCCGTTCTGGTAGATCGCGACGCCGCCCGCGTTCTCGTCCCAGCGCGACGCCGTATAGATCACGCCCTCGGGCGCGACCCACAGCGAGCGCGCACCGTTGCCGACGTGCGCGGCGAGCGTGCCGAACGTGTTCGCAAGCCAGTCCGTCGTGTATTGCGCTTGTGCGTGACCGACCGGCGCCAGCATTGCCATGCACAATCCAAGCAATGCCGCGCGAATTTGTTTCGATAACATGAATGATGCTCCCGGACGATCGTTTTTCGACACTCTAATTCGATGCGTATGAAATATTGGTGATTTTTTCAAAAACCGGCTCAATTGCGCCGCGAATGATTCATTACGTTCTTTGACCACGCGACACCGGCTGACTGAAGGCACGCCGCTGCGGGTGTCATATCGCAGATCCGCGCCCCGGCGGCGCTCTCGCAATGCGCGCTTTCCGGCACTAAATTCCGAATCACCCAATACGGACGCGTCATTTTTTCTGATTTACATGCATTGAATTCCCATTTCCGACAAAGCAATTCAATAATTACAAATCGAAATTAAAATGAAAGAGAAAAAATATTATGCGGCGCACGCCGCATTGCCGGGAAAGTCGTGAATATATGAAATAAAGCGATGTGCGGCGGAATGCCGTTGCCGATGAAGATGCGGATGAGGAGAGAGATGTCCCGCGCGTGCGGCGACGAGCGATGCGCGCAGCGATGGCAGCGCATCGACGATGTCGATCGCGCGCTGCCGGCGGAACAGACATCGACAAGCAACGGGCCACGCAACCGGCGGCCCGCATCGAACGCGGGCCGCCGGTCATGCGCGTGCCGTCAGAACTTCTGGCGCAGGCCGAGGCTGACGATCGCCTGCGACCGCGAGTCGGACGAGTGGCCGTTCGCCTTGTCCGACACCGACGCGGTCGCGGCCACCGGCCGGCCGAGCGCGTCGAGCGTCGTGCCGGACGCATGCTGGTACGCGCCGAGCAGGTACACGCTGGTGCGCTTCGACAGGTCGTAGACCGCGCCGAGCGTGACGTTGTGATACTGCGCGCGGTTGTCGATGCCGTCGACGTCGCTGCCGCGCGTGTAGCTGTAGCCCGCGAACAGCTGCGTCTGCGGCTGCACGTTCCAGCGCGTGAACACGCCCGCGACGTTGAAGGTCGCGTGGCCGTTGAACAGCGACTGCGCACCGCTGCGGTACTGCACGTTGCTGTAGTTCACGCCGACCACGGCCGGGCCGAAGTCGTACGTCGCGCCGGTCGCGATGATCTGCTGCGACTGCGCGCTCGCATAGCCTTCGTTGATCGACGAGTTGAACAGGCCGTCGTCGGTGCTTCGCCACTTGCCGGCCGTCGGGTCGGTCGCGCCCGTCTTGCTGTTGTCCGAACGCTCGTAGCCGACACCCACGCGCAGCGGCCCCGCCGCGTATGCCGCGCCGACGCTCCATGTGTTGCGCTGCTTCATGCTGCCCGGCTGGCCGCCGAAGCCGTACAGCGCGCCGAACGTGAAGCCCGAGTAGTTCGCGCTCGTGTACTTGATCGAACTGTCGACGCGCGCGGTCTGGTCGAGATCGTCGATGTCGCCCGGGTGCGCGCCGAAGCCGCCGATGAACGACGACGGGCCGACCGGGCTCACGAAGTCGTCGAGCGACGTGTACTGGCGGCCGAGCGTGACCGTGCCGTAACGGGTGCTGCCGACGCCGACGAAGGCCTGCCGGCCGAACTGGCGACCGCCCTGGCCCGATGTGCCGTTGGTGATGTCGAAGCCGTTCTCGAGCACGAACAGCGCGCGCATCCCGCCGCCGAGATCCTCGGAACCCTTGATGCCCCAGCGGCTGCCGGACAGGTTGCCGGTGGTCAGGCCGACGTTCGAATGTCCGGTATAGGCGCCCGGCGAGCCGACCCGGTCGTTGCTGCGATAGGTGACGCCCGCGTCGACGATGCCGTACAGCGTGACGGAGCTTTGCGCGGATGCGATGCCCGCGAGCGAGAGCAGCAGCGGGGCTGCGATCAGTTGCTTGTTCATGGTTGTTAGCGTCTCCGGGCGGTGAACCCGTTGTTCTATGCGAGTAGCGTGTGCGGCAGGGAGATCCGCCGGCATGCGAGGCCGGCCGCGGCCGCATACGGGAACGCGCGCGTGCGATACGCGCGCGCGACGTCGCGGCGAGCATGCCCGCCACGGCCGCCATGGTAGTTGGAACCGGTTCCCGTCGACAGCGCAATGATGAAAACAATTTCTTGCGAGAATCGAGATAATCGCTCGCGCATCGAACGCCGCTGTACAGCGCGACGACGTGCGCCCGATAATCGAGCACCCGCCTTGCACAGGGAGCCTTCGGCATGCATCAAACGACCTTGCTGATCTTCGCCGCCGTCGCGTTCGTCGGAATCGCGACGCCCGGCCCGACCGTGCTGCTCGCACTGACCAACGGCTCGCGCTACGGCGTGCGCCGCGCGGCCTACGGTTTCGCCGGCGCGATGCTGTCCGACTTCGCGCTGATCGTCGCGGTCGCGCTCGGCCTCGGCGCGCTGCTGATGGCGTCGGCATTCTGGTTCTCGGTGGTGAAATGGCTGGGCGCCGCCTATCTCGCGTATGTCGGCATCCGGCTGCTCACGTCGAAGGGCTCGCTCGACGTCGCCGTCGCGCATGGCGGCGCGGCGCACGGCCGCAACGCGTCGATCTTCGCGAAGAGCTTCCTGACCGCGGTGACCAATCCCAAGGGCTATCTGTTCTTCTCCGCATTCCTGCCGCAGTTCCTCGATCCGTCCGCGCCGCTCGCGCCGCAATACGTCGCGCTCGCAGTCACGTTCGCGCTGCTCGACGGAGCAGTGATGTTCGGCTACGCGCTGCTCGGCGCTCGCGCGGTGCGGCTGCTGAAGCGCTCGGGCGCGCTGTGGCTCGAACGCACGTGCGGCGCGATGCTGCTCGCCCTGGCCGGTTCGCTCGCGCTGTACCGGCGTCATGCCGCGTAGGCGCGACGGCATGCGCGCCGCAGCGTGCGTGGCGGGTGCGCGATGAGGATCGCCGCGCCGCCCCGCTCCGGTTTCCCCGGCCTGTCGCTCCGGCAGCTCGACCGCACGGATCTCGATGCGTGGTACGCGTACCTGTCGAATCACGACGTCGTCCGCCACACGAGCTGGAACCTGCATGCGCGCGACGATCTGCTGCCGCTGTTCGACGGCATCGAGTCGACTCATCCGGATTCGATCCGCCGTCTCGCGATCGTCGACGACGCGTCGGGCGCGCTTGCGGGGACGATCGGACTGCATACGGTGTCCACCGCGAACCGCTCGGCCGAGATCGCGTACGACCTCGCGCCATCGCACTGGGGGCGCGGCATCGCGAGCGCGCTGTGCGCGAGCGTCACCGCATGGGCGTTCGCCGAAGGTGGCTTCATGCGCATCCAGGGCGTCGTGCTGACCAGCAACGCCGGCTCCGTGCGCGTCCTGCAGAAATGCGGCTACCGCTACGAAGGATTGTTGCGCGCGTTCCGGATGGTGCGCGGCGTACCGGGCGATTTCGCGATGTACGCGCGCATCGCGACCGACTGAAACTCGCCGCGCGTCACGCGTGTCCCGCCATCGATGCGATTGGACGATCCGCGTCGAATTCGCGACAATCGCCGTTCCCCGCCTCGACTTGCTCACCATGAAAATCGCCGCGCTGTCCGACATCCACGGCAACCTCGCCGCGCTCGACGCGGTGCTCGACGACGTGCGACGCCGCGGCGCCGACGTGATCGTCAACCTCGGCGACATCGTGTCGGGCGCGCTCCATCCCGCCGACACGGCCGACCGCCTGATCGCGCTCGACCTGCCGACCATCAAGGGCAATCATGAACGGCAACTGCTGACCGGCGATCGCGACGCGATGCGGCTGTCCGATCGCTGGGCGCACGACACGCTGCGCGACGACCATCGCGCGTGGATCGCCGCGCTGCCCGAGCGCCTGACGCTCGGCGACGACGTGCTGATGGTGCACGGCACGCCCGCCAGCGACCTCGTCTATTTCCTCGAAACGGTGACGCCCGACGGCTGCCGCGCGGCGACGCCCGATGAAATCGCGCAGCGCGCGGGCGACGCGCCGGCGTCGCTGATCCTGTGCGGCCACACGCATGTGCCGCGCATCGCGAAGCTCGACGACGGACGTGTGATCGTCAACCCGGGCAGCGTCGGACTGCAGGCTTACATGGACGATCTTCCGCATCCGCACCGGATCGAAACCGGTTCGCCACATGCGCGCTATGCGATGGTGTCGCGCACGCCGGCCGGCTGGCATGCCGAGTTCCATGCGGTCGAATACGACTGGCATACGGCCGCCGCCACCGCGGCATCGCGCGGCCGCGACGACTGGACCGTCGCGCTGCGCACCGGCCGGTGCTGACGCAGTTTCACGCCTCGTTCAACCCGCTTCGCTCCCCGGAAAACCAACCCGTCATGCCCGTTCCATCGCAACTGCTTTTCCTGCCCGGTGCGTCGGGCAGCACCGCGTTCTGGCAACCGCTCGCGAGCCGCCTCGCGCATCCGGCCGCGCGACGGATCGTCGCCTATCCGGGCTTCGGCGACACGCCGCGCGATCCGGCCGTCGACGACTTCGACGGCCTCGTGCGCCATGTGCTGACCGCGATCGACCGGCCGACCGCCGTGATCGCGCAATCGATGGGCGGCGTGATCGCGATGCGCGCGGCGCTCGAACGTGCGCCGCTCGTCACGCATCTGGTGCTGACGGTCACGTCCGGCGGCCTCGACATGCAGGGGCTCGGCGCGCACGACTGGCGCGCCGGCTTCGCGGAAGCGAACCCGCAGTTGCCCGACTGGTTCCTGACGTTTCGCGCGGACCTGTCGCATGACCTCGGCCGCATCGCGCAGCCGACGCTCCTGCTGTGGGGTGACGACGATCCGATCAGTCCGGTCGCGGCCGGGCGGCGCCTGCTCGAACGGCTGCCCGATGCGCAGCTGCATGTGGTGCCGGGCGGCCGCCACGATCTCGCGGCGGTGCATGCGGATACGCTTGCACCGCTTGTCGACGCGCATTTGCAGCGCGTGTGACGCGGGCCGCTTCGACTCGCAGCCCGCAATGCCCTTGACGCCGCATCACGCGGCGTCCGATCACGCAGCGTTCGCCAGCATCAACCGCGCTTCGAGCCCGCCGCCGTCTGGCCGGTTGCGCAACGTGAGCGTGCCGCCCATCGCGAGCGCGAGCTGACGCGCGATCGCGAGGCCGAGCCCCGTGCCGCCCGTCTCCCGGTTGCGCGACGTCTCCACGCGCCGGAACGGTTCGAACACCGCGTCGAGCTGATCGTCCGGAATGCCGGGCCCGCGATCGCGCACCGCGATGACCGCGCCGCCGCCCGGTGCCGCCTGCACGTCGATCTCGGCCGCGCCCGCGAACTTCAGCGCGTTGTCGACGAGGTTGCCGACGATCCGGCGCAGCGCCTTCGGCCGCGTGACGAGCGCGAGCGGGCCGCCGCTGTGGAGCGCGACGTCCTGCCCCGCATCCGTGTAGTCGCACACGATGCTGTCGAGCAGCGCGTCGAGATCGATGCGGCGCGCGGCCTCTTCCGTGCCGTGCAGCGTGCGCGCATACGCGACGCCTTCCTTCACCAGATGCTCCATCTCGAGCAGGTCCTGGCGCAGCTTCGCGCCCTGCGCGTCGTCGTCCATCACGTCGACGCGCAGGCGCATCCGCGTGATCGGCGTCTGCAAGTCGTGCGAGATCGACGCGAGGATCTGCATGCGCTCGGCCATGTACTGCGCGATGCGGTCCTGCATCGCGTTGAACGCGCGGGCCGCGCGCGCGACTTCGGACGGGCCGTCCTCATTCAGGCGTTCGCCCTTCAGGTCGGGGCCGAGCGCGTCGGCCGCCTGCGCGAGCTGCTTCAGCGGCCGCGTCGCGAGCCGCACCGCGAGCCAGCAGCATGCGGCCAGCACCGCGAGTTGCAGCGCGAGCACGACCGGCAGCCAGCCCGACAGCGGCACCGTCGACATCGGATGGATGTCGATCGTCAGCGGCGAGCCGTCGGTCAGGCGCAGATGCACTTGCAGATGCTCGCGATCGCCGGGGAGCGCGTTCGCGGTCAGCGGGTAATCGCCGCCGATGCCGTCCGAGATCGAACGCTCGACGCGCGCCGAGAGCCGCGCCTCCGGCGGCGTGCCCGTCTCGCCCGGCCCGAGGATGAACGCGTAGCTGCGCCGCGCGAGACGCGGCAGCCACGCGGCGCGCTGATCGGGCGGCAGGTGGTCGAGCAGCGCGACCGAGCTCGCGACCTCGCGCTCGATGTAGCCCATCATCAGGTTGGTGGTCGCCTGGTCGCGCTCGGTCACGGTGAGCCAGAACGACAGCGTCTGCGCGAGCGCGAGGCCCACGCACAGGATCAGCGCGAGCCGCGCGAACAGCGAGCGCGGCCAGTGCCACAGGGTGCGCGTGTTCATGCGTCGCCTTCGACCGCGGTCACCGCCGACGAGAACACGTAGCCCTCGTTGCGCAGCGTCTTGATGTAGCGCGGCTCGCGCGCGCCGTCGCGCAGACGCTGCCGCAGCCGGCTCACGAGCAGGTCGATCGACCGGTCGAACGGATCGGACTGCCGGCCCTGCGTGAGGTTGAGCAACTGGTCGCGCGTCAGCACGCGCTGCGGATTGTCGAGGAACACCCGCAGCAGCCGGTACTCGGCGCCGCTCAACGCGACCAGCGTGCCTTCGGTGTCGAGCAGGTGACGCCCCGTCGTATCGAGCCGCCATTCGCCGAACGCGAGCATCGCGGCCGTCTCCGTCACCTGCATGCCGGGCGGCAGCATGCGCGCGCGGCGCAGCACAGAGCGGATCCGCGCGAGCAGTTCGCGCACCGCGAACGGCTTCGCGAGATAGTCGTCGGCGCCCATCTCGAGGCCGATGATGCGGTCGGTTTCCTCGCCGCGCGCGGTCAGCATCAGCACCGGCACCGTCCGGAACTTGCCCGCGCGCAGGTCGCGGCACAGCGTGAGGCCGTCCTCGCCGGGCATCATCAGATCGAGCACGATCAGGTCCGGCGCGCCGTCGTCGAGCGCGTTGCGCATCTCGCGGCCGTTCGCGGCGAGCGACACGCGCATGCCGTTCTTCTCCAGATAGTCCGCGATCAGTTCGCGGATCGCGCGATCGTCGTCGACGATCAGTACGTGGTCGATCTTGTCCATGAGTCGATGTCGTTGGCGTGATGTTCCGGCTGGTGATGTCCGCTTTTATACCGCACCGCGGGCGCGCGTTTGTATCCCAATGTATCGCGCCGCCGTGACGACACACAACATTGCACACGCGCGGCTTGCCGGACACACCGCAGATACGTCGGCGCGGCCCAATGACGACTGTCGAAACCTGTCCGGCCCGCGCACTCGCGCGGCGGCCGGCCGAACCGGAGAACCGCCATGCTGCCCAGATTCAAGACCGCCGCCCTCGTGATCGCCCTCGCCGCCACGGCCGGGCTCGCCGCGTTTGCCGGCACCCGCGACGACGCGGGCATGACCGCCTCGCTGGCCGGCACGCCGGCGCCCGACTTCACCGGCATCGAGCGCTGGCACAACAGCGCGCCGCTCAAGCTCGACCAGTTGCGCGGCAAGGTCGTGCTGGTCGATTTCTGGACGTACTCGTGCATCAACTGCATCCATACGATTCCGTACGTGAACGACTGGTACCGGAAGTATCGCGACCAGGGGCTCGTCGTGGTCGGCGTGCATACGCCCGAGTATCCGTTCGAACGCGACGCGAAGAACGTCGCCGATGCGGTCAAGCGCTTCGGCATCCAGTATCCGGTCGCGCAGGACAACCGCTACGACACGTGGCGTGCGTACGGGAACCAGTACTGGCCCGCGCTGTACCTGATCGACGCGAACGGGAAGGTCGTCTATACGCGGTACGGCGAGGGCGGGTATGACAAGACGGAAGCGGCGATTCGGGGGGCGCTGGCGCAGGCGGGGGAAGGCGAAAAGCGATCGCAATAGATGACGCGTGCGGCCGCAGGGAAACCGATTCGGAAACAGCGAACGCACGCACTCCGGATTCATGCCCCAGCGGGCGGTTTCCCCGTGATTGTTGCTGGTTCAAACTTGCCATTCCAAGTAAACCTCTCAATATCGAGATGCGCTATCGCACCACGCGGCTACGATGACGGCTTTCCGAGAGGGCTGATCAATGAAAAGAAGAATTGCAGTCGTTGGCGATAGTCTTTCAAGCGGCGGGACAATTGAACCATACCGCGGTCCGCCGTTCCTTGTACACGGGTATCAAGCAGCCCTGATTGGAGGTAACGCATTCTGCACCGCGTGCCAAAGCCTCGGCACCATCGCAAAATCCGGTGGCCCATACCGAATCAAATTCCAAGGAGAGGTCGCTCTGGACAACGATATCGTCCTGTGCGGCTGCACGACTCCACCGCACATCGTTGCACTGCTTGCCGGAGAAGTTTGGTGCAATGATGGGATAAAGGGTCTCGGAGAAGTCATCTCGAGCCGCACGCTAACGGGCGAGATCGCATCGATCAGGAAAGGCGCTTTCGACGAGCGGGTAAGGGCGACCAAGGAGGTAACGGAAGGGTTTCCCTACTATATCGAAACCTCCGACGGTCGCATGCATTTTGGGCGTCTCGATTCAAGCGGAAAACTGCCCCGTATCCATACCGGAGACGGGGCAAGCGATTACATGGTCTATTGGGGCGATGACGCGCTCTCCAAGCAAAACGGGGAGTAACTGATGCCACACACCGAGCCCACAAGAGTTCGTACTATCAACACGAAAGGTTCCGAGAAGGTGGTGCCGTTAGCAGGGGTCACCTTCAAGGAACTTTGGGATAATTTCCCGTCCGGCAATCCGTACGACGACCCAGCGTATACCAATCAATGCGCCATTCGCCTTAGCGTTGCGCTGCACCGTGTCGGTGTCGGAATGAAATCGTTCAATGCGAGGAACGTCAGGCCGATGTTGGGTGCAAAGACGATCGGCCGTATCTTGCTTGACGGGAAACCCACCGCGACCCGTGCCGATGAGTTGGGCGCATGGTTGCAGCTACAGCCGTTCGCCGGTCTTCCCAAAGCCGAAAACATCACTGGGGAGGATTGGGCATCGAAGGTCAAAGGCCGCACCGGTATCATCCAGTTTTCAAGGTACTGGACGCGCGATGGCGAATCGACTGAAAACGCTAGCGGTGGTCACATAGATTTGTGGAACGGATCGCGACTGACGGTCAGCGGATTTTGGAATGGGTTCGCGACATGGGGGCGTTATCTTGGCATCGGGTCCATCCGTCAAGGCGCGTCCATACTGGCCAGCGCATCGTATTCCGATCTGGGAGGGGCTAAGCAAATCCTATTTTGGGAAATCAAGTGAAACGGTTTGCAATATCACTCTGCGGCTTCTTTTACGGGTTGCTCGTCGCATGGGTATTCATGTACACGCTCAGCCGTGTTCACTGGTTCAAACCTGACCATATCGCAACGGGCTGCCATGAACTCGGTAAATGTCCTACGCCGTGGTGGGTTTTACCCGTATTGGTTTCGTATTTTTTTGGTCCCGCTATCGCTTTCGGCACACTCAACGCCGTTGCCTGGAAGCGGTGGTCCGCCAGAAAGTGGGCACTGTGGAGTGTCGCCATTCTCATCGTGACCGCCACGCTTTATATGGTCGATTCCGTCATGAAGTAAACCACGTGACCTGCACGACACGTGCCAGCTACCTTCACCGACATGTGCATTGCGCCATACGAGAAGGTGCGAGAACCGTCGAGAACAATCTGCCCGACCGCAAACGACCTTCGCACGACACTGTGATCTCGGCGACGGACGCCGCGCCTCGCGATCGCGAGACTATTCTTTCTTGCGGTCCGCCTCCGCCAGCATCGCCTCCCCGATCGCGAGATTCCCGTCCGCGATCAGCGCGTCGCCCGCGCCGCGGATATCGTCGACCGCCTTGTTCTGCCCGAGCTTGCGCTTGCCGACGAGCCGCGTGATCTCGATCTGCAGCCCGACGATCGACTGCAGCATCGTGTCGAGATAGTCCTTCGGCGCGTCGGTCATCTTCCACGGCGCCGGCTGCGACGCCTCGTGCGTGCGCGTCAGCCGCGCGACCACGCCGCGCACGAACTTCTCGTCGTCGCGCACCGTGATGCGGCCGTATGCATGCACGACCACGTAGTTCCACGTCGGCACCTGTCGATGCGCCGCATGCTTGCTCGGGTACCAGTTCGGCGAGATGTACGCGTCGCCGGCGCGGAAGATCACGAGCACCTCGTCGCCGTTCGCGACCTCCTGCCAGACCGGATTCGCCCGCGCGACGTGCGCATGCAACTCGCCGAGGCCGCCGTCGCCCGGCAGCAATTCGAACGGGAGGTGGTTCGCGTCGAGCCCGCCCTTCCCGTGCGTGACCAGGCTGCCGAACGGATGATCGACGATCAGTTCGCGCAGCGCATCGGGGCGGGATTCGGCGAAATCGGCAGGGACATACATGGCGGCTCCACGGTCGAAAAGGGTTCGGACGGAACAGGCGCAACCGGCCCGTCATGCGCAGATTGTGATCGCTAACTGGTTTATGCTGTAGAGCCGGTTTCGAACAATTTCAGCAGACCAGAATCATGGCCAGAACCGCCCGGATCGTCGAAATCCCGTCGCTCGGCGTGCTCGATCGCGCGGCCGGCGACCTGAGCCGCCAGCTCGCGCAGGCGTTGCGGGACGCGGTGCGGCGCGGCGACATGCGGCCCGGCGACACGCTGCCGTCCACGCGGCTGCTCGCGACGTCGCTCCAGATCGCGCGCGGCACCGTCGTCGACGCGTATGCGCAGCTCGTCGCCGAAGGCTTCCTGGAGTCGCGCGGCGGCGCCGGCACGCGGGTCGCGAACGCGCTGGCCGAGCCCGCTCCGCCGGCCGGTGAACCGCCCGCCGCCCGGCGGCGTGCCGCACCCGCCGGGCTGCCCGAACCGGCCGCGACGTTCGCGCGGATCGCTCGCGAATTCCGGCCGTTGCCGGCCGTGCCGTTCGCGATCTCGGTGCCGGTCGGGCTCACCGCGCCCGACGACATCTGGCGCCGGCTCGGCAACCGCCTGCGCGCCCGCGGCGCCGGTGCGCCGTCCGGTTACGCGGATCCGCAAGGCGCGCTGCCGCTGCGCGAAGCGATCGCCGATTACGTGCGCCGCTCACGCTCGGTGCGCTGCAGCGCCGATCAGGTCGTGATCACGAGCGGCACGCAACAGGGGCTGCACCTCGCGAGCCAGGTCCTGCTCGGCCCGAACGATCGCGCGTGGGTCGAGAATCCCGCCTATCGCGGCATCACCGCGCTGCTCGAGAGCACCGGCCGGAGCGACGCGATGGTCCGCGTGCCGGTCGACGCGGACGGCATCGACGTCGACGCCGGCATCCGTCTCGCGCCGAACGCACGCGCGGCATTCGTCACGCCGTCGCATCAGTACCCGCTCGGGATGCCGATGAGCATGGCGCGACGCAACGCATTGCTCGGCTGGGCGCGCGCGCATCGCGCGTGGGTGGTCGAGGACGATTACGACAGCGAGCTGCGCTACGAAGGCTATCCGTTTCCGTCGCTGCAAGGTCTGGATCCGGAACACGTGATCTATCTCGGCACGTTCAGCAAGATCCTGTTCCCGTCGCTGCGGCTCGGCTACGTGATCGCGCCCGACGATCTCGTGCCCGCGTTCTGCGGTGCGCGCGCGCTGATGGATCGGCACGCGCCGACCGCCGATCAGCACGTGCTCGCCGCCTTCATCGCGGAAGGGCATCTCGACCGCCACATTCGCCGGGTGCGCGGCGTCTACGCGGAACAGCGCGCGTTGCTGATCGACACGCTCGGCGCGCGGCTGCCGCGCGAGCGCGCGTGGGTGCAGCCGGGCGATCAGGGGATGCACGTCGTGCTGTGGCTCGCGCAAGGGATCGACGATCTCGACGTGGTGGCGCGCGCCGCGCAAGCGGGCGTCGCGGTGCGCGCGGTGTCGCCGATGTTCGCGCCGGGCACCGCGCGTCCGGGCCTCGTGCTCGGCTTCGGCGGGTTCGATCGCGCGCGGATGGAAGCGGCCGCGCAGCGGCTCGCGGATGTGGTCGGCGAAGCGGCCGGCACCGTTTCATCGGAAGAATCGCGGCAGCGCACACGACCAAAGGTTGTCCGCGGGAAACAAACGTAATCGTCTGTAAATCCTGCAAGAAAACGGGCTGTTTGGCCGCCGGCAACGCTGCGCGGTTTGCTAGGATCGCGCCTTTTCCGCTCGCGCTCCTGCCGTCGTGAATCGCTTCGTGCCGTTTCTTCGTGACCTGTGGCTTCGCTGCCGCACCGGCGCCCGCGTGCTGGGCGCCGGCGCTTGGCATCGCCTGCGCCATCCGACGCGCCGCGGTGTCGCGCTGACGCTCGCCGCGATACCGGTGCTCGGCTTGCTGGTCCTGCTCGCGTTCGTGCCGTTCACGCCGAGCATCGGCGACATCCGCAAGGCGCGCATCGACCGCCCCGCGCGCGTGCTGTCGGCCGACGGTCAGCTGATCGCCGAATTCCGGCCCGTCAATCGCGAATGGGTGCCGCTCAAGCAGATCTCGCCGCACATGGTCGACGCGTTGATCGCGACCGAGGACCACCGCTTCTACGCGCATCACGGCATCGACTGGCGCCGCACGCTCGCGGCCGGGCTGCACACGTTCTCGGGCAGCCGCCAGGGCGGCTCGACGATCACGCAGCAGCTCGCGCGCAACCTGTATCCGGACGAAGTCGGCCGCGCGCCGACGCTCACGCGCAAGGTGAAGGAGCTGATCACCGCGTTCAAGATCGAGACGGTGTACAGCAAGGACGAGATTCTCGAGACCTACCTGAACACGGTGCCGTTCCTGTACAACGCGTATGGCGTCGAGATGGCCGCGCGCACCTATTTCGGCAAGTCGGCGGACCAGCTCGACATCGTCGAAAGCGCGACGCTCGTCGGGATGCTCAAGGGCAACAGCTATTACAACCCGGTGCTGAACCCCGAGCGCGCGGAACAGCGCCGCAACATCGTGCTCGCCCGGATGGCGGCGATGGGCATGCTGTCGCCGCGGCAGCTCGCGCAACTGCAGCGCCGGCCGCTGCGCGTCGACTTCGAGCCGCAAACCGCGCAGCCCGGCCCCGCCCCGCACTTCGCGGTGCAGCTGCGCAAGTGGCTGATCGCATGGGCCGACCGCAACAACTACGATCTTTACGCCGACGGCCTCGTCGTGCGCACGACGCTCGATGCGCAACTGCAGGACATGGCGACGCAAGCGCTGACGCAGCAGACCGATCGCCTGCAGGCGATCGCCGATAGCGCGTGGCACAACCCGTCCGGCTGCGGGCTGCGCAACGACCTGTTCCGCGGCTTCATCCGGCAGACGCCCGACTATCGCGCCGCGCGCGACGCGGGGCTCGCCGATGCGGCGGCGCTGAAGCAGCTCGGCGCGAATCGCGCGTTCATCCGCGCGTTGTGCGAGCGCAAGACGCAGGTGCAGGCAGGCTTCGTCGCGATCGATCCGCGTAACGGCGCGATTCGAGCGTGGGTCGGCAGCCCCGATTTCGGCAGCGAGCCGTTCGATCACGTCGTGCAGGCGCGACGCCAGCCGGGCTCGACGTTCAAGCCGTTCGTCTATGGCGCCGCGTTCGCGGACGGCATGCGGCCGGGCGATACGTTCGTCGATCGCCCCGTCGCGATTCCGATCGGCGCGCACGCGGTGTGGCACCCGACCGATGCCGAGCCGCCGACAGACGCGCCGATGACGTTGCGCGACGCGCTTGCGCTGTCGCGCAATCGCATCACCGCGCAGGTGATGCAGCGCGAAGGCGCGGCCAGGGTCGCGCAGCTCGCGCGCGCGATGGGCGTGCGCGACAGCGCGCTCGACGCGGTGCCGTCGCTCGCGCTCGGCACGAGCCCCGTCACGCTGAAGGAAATGGTGTCGGCGTACGGGACGATCGCGAACCGCGGCGTATACGTCGCGCCGCAGATGATCACGCGCATCGAGGACCGCGACGGCAAGGTGCTCGCCGCGTTCGGCAGCGCTCCGCCCGAACGCGCGCTGCCGGTGGCCGCGGCACAGACGCTGGTCGACGTGATGCGCGGCGTCGTCGATTACGGGACCGGCGCCGACATCCGCTCGCGCTACGGGATTCGCGTCGACGTCGCGGGCAAGACCGGCACGACGCAGGACAACACGGACGGCTGGTTCATCCTGATGCATCCGCAACTGGTGGCCGGTGCGTGGGTCGGCTTCGACGACGGTAGCGTGACGCTGCGCAGCGACTACTGGGGCGCGGGCGCACACAGCGCGCTGCCGATCGTCGGCTCGTTCTACGATGCGGCGTTGCGTGCGCGTGCGATCGATCCGCGTGCGCAGTTCTCGCCCGACTTCCGGCCGCGCAGTGCGCCGGCACCGGTGCCGAAGCGACATCCGCACCCCGGCCTGTTCGACTGGCTGAAAATCTTCCGCTGAGCACTGCTCGGCAACGATGCTTCGCCATCCTTGACGAAGCGATCCGGGCTCGCACCGCGCATCGTCGACGCGTTCGAGCGCGTCACCGGCTCGTGGCGTTTCGCGTTCCGCGACTACACGCCGTACGATTTCGCGGGCGACCTGCGTCAGCACCCGAACGATGCGCCGGCCGGCGGATACGGCCGACAACGCGCTCAGGCCGCCGCGAGCGTCGCGGCCAGCGTCGCGGCCAGTGCATCGAACTGACGCACCTGCCGTATCGCCCTCGTCGGACCGGCTGTCGTCAGTCCGCCGTGTCGCCGTTCTTCGGCAGCTTCGACCATGCGTTGCGCCCCGGCGCCGGCGACCATGCCGGACGCGTCTTGCGCGCGCTGTCGATCACGGCCAGGTAGCGGCCGGCGATCGGCGTGATGTCGCGATCGCGGCGCAACACCCACAACGACTTGCCTGCCTCGACGCGCGCCTGATAGTCGTCGTCGAGGATGCCGTGCGTGTCGAGGAACGTGTTCAGCGACGCAGGAATCCGCACGCAGCCTTTCGAATGCCGGATGCCGAGCAGCGGTTCGAGGCGATCGGGGTCGGTTGCGTGCATCTGGAAGCGCATCGGCGACTTGCCGCCCTTGCCCCACCCCCGCTCGCCGTCCACCCAGCCGAAGTCGTAGATGCGCATGTCGCGCTTGCCGTAGCCGCGAATGCCGTTGTCGTTCGTCGTGCCTTCCGCGCGGAAATCCATGTTGTCGGGCGAGTGGTGGAACACGCCGAGCGGCGTCAGGAAGTGATCGTATTTGCCGGGCCAGCCGGTGCCGACCGGCGACGCGCCGATCATCAACCACGCATTGGACGACGTCGCGCGGAAGTAGATGAACAGCGCCTGAACGTTCGGCGCACGGTCGACGAGCACAACGTATTCGCCGGCCAGATCGCCGAGATCCGCATCGGCGAGCACGTTCTGAAGACGATCTCCATACGCGCGCTGCTCGCTCGCGGGCACGTTCAGGCGTCGCGTGACTTCCTGCGTGAAGCGCTTGCGCATGTCGATCGCACGCGCGGTTGCGCTCCTCGCCTCCTCGGCCGACAGCGGCGGGTGCCGGCGCGGCGGCGTCGGTGCGGGTGCTTCGGCTTCGCTTGCCGGTGTGGCGGATGCTGCCGATGCCGGAGAGGCCGCGGACGCGGCGGATGCCGCGGATGCCGGCGCCGCCTCCGACGACACATGTGCCGGCGAAGCCGGATGCGCGGCCGAAGCATTTGATGAGGATGACGTAGCAGTGGCCGACGGCACGTCGGACGCGGCAACGGCTGGCCGCGCGACAAGAACGGAGATCGGGACAGCGGCCGCGAGCCACACATACGTGGCGAACGCGAGGGTACGGCAACGCGGCCTGGATAACCGCCGCGTCAGGTCGGAGAGCATCATGCGGTCGAAGCCATCGGCCGATCCGGCCATCGCACGTGGCGAACGGCGCATCTCCCGCGCGAGCCATCGACACGCCTGCGGCACGCATGTGCCCGGCGCCGACGCCTCTTCGCGGTGGAGTCGTTCGCAGTACAACGCGTTCGGTCCAATGGCGGCTAATGAGTCGTCAGGTCTTTCATTCTACCCGCGCGGACACGAATCGGCAGGGCCGAACCCCCGGTTTCGCGGCGGTGTTGCGCTTCGTCACGCTTTGTTTCAACTCGTTGCCGCTTGCTTGTCACCCGCGTGCCGCACGCGACACGCGAGTGCGCAACCGGCGTCTACTTCGAAATGGTTTCGAGCGCGATGCCTTTGGTGCGCGGCCCCATGAACCCGATCGCGGCCATCACGATCACCATCGCGCCGGCAATGAACGCGAACACGCCGAACGTGCCGAAGCCCTTCAGCACGGCCGCGATCACGAACGACGAGAAGATCGCCGAGAAGCGGCTCCACGAGTAGACGAAGCCCACCGCGCGCGCGCGGATCGACGTCGGGAACAGCTCGGCCTGATATGCGTGGAAGCTGTACGACATGATGTTGCTCGCGAGCGTGAGGCCGATGCCGAGCACGATCAGGAATGCGCCCGCCGTCGTCTGGCTGAACAGCAGCCCGCAGACGACGATCGCCGCCGCCATCGCGACGATCACCGACTTGCGCTCGAAGCGGTCGGCGATCACGAGGCCGATCAGCGGGCCGAGCGGCGCCGCGAGCGCGATCACGCTCGAATACATGAGACTCGACGTGATCGTGATGCCCTGCTTGATCAGCAGCGTCGGCACCCAGTTCGCGAAGCCGTAGAAACCGACCGTCTGGAACACGTTGAAGATCGTCATCATGATCGTGCGGCTGCGATACGGCGGCACCCACATGTCGCGGAAGCTGCCGCGCGGCGGCACCGGCTCGGCCGGCGAGGGCGGCGGCAGCGGCCGGCCATATTCGGCTTCGACCTTCGCCTCGAGCGCGCGCATGATGCGATCGGCTTCGTCGACGCGCCCCTGCTGCGCGAGCCAGCGCGGGCTCTCGGGCAACTCGCGGCGAATCCACCACACGAACAGCGCGCCGTGCGCGCCGATCAGCACGACCCAGCGCCAGCCGTCGAGGCCGAGCGGTGCGTGCGGCACGAGCAGGTACGCGAGGAACGCGACCACCGGCACCGCGACGAAGCCGACCGCCTGCTCGCACGCGAACGCGCGGCCGCGGATCTGCTTCGGCACGAGTTCGGAGATGTACGTGCCGATCGTCACCATCTCGACGCCGAGGCCGAGACCGACGACGAAGCGCCAGAAGTTCAAGCCGCCCGCCGTGTCCTGGAACGCCATCACGACGTTGGCGGCCGTGTACCACAACAGCGACCACGTGAAGATCGCGCGGCGGCCGAAGCGGTCCGCGAGGAAGCCGCATGCGATCGTGCCGATGAAGAGGCCGGAAAACAGCGCGGCGATGAAGCTCGCGACGCCCGTGGTGCCGAACAGGCCGTGCGTCGTCGCGGACAGGATCCCGCTCTTCACGAGGCCCGGCGCAACGTAGCCGCTGTACAGCAGATCGTAGAGTTCGAAGAAGAAGCCGAGGCTCAGCAGCACGACGAGCTTCCAGACGCTGCGGGTCGGCGGCAGGCGATCGAGGCGGGCCGAAATCGAGCCGGCGTCGATGGAAGAGGACGAGGCGGCTGCCGGTGGAAAGCTGTCCGTTGAGACCATCTTGGTCGTGTCTCCTGATCGTGTCGTGTGTTTTGTTGTCCGGCGGCCAGCGGGCCGCCGTCGGGCGATTCGCTGCATTGTACCGGCACGCCGCGCGGGCCGCGCGGCGTGGCGAACCGGTTCGGACAACCCACTTTCGCGCCGGGTATTGTGTAAATTGCGTAACCGTCTGTCGGATCTGTAAGGTTCGCCGGCGTCGCGACGTTTCGCTGCCGGACTGCGAACGCAACCCGTCGCGGCCCCGCCGGCAGGGGCTCGCGGGGCCATCGCATGCCCGCGCGGGCATCGCGGTACGCGCCAGGCAAGATGCACGATCGGCAGCGCCGCGGCCGCCATGCCCCGGTAACATGCTACCGGGCCAACTCCCGGCTTCCGGGTGCCTTGCGGCACCCGTCATTGTCGGCAAAACGTAAGCATTCCATGTCCATACAACGACTATCCACGTACGCACGCCGGATCGCGCTGTTCGCACTGCTGCAGTTCGCGGCGATCGCGGCCGCGTCGGCATTTCCGACGGCCGCGTCCGCCCCGGGCGCGAGCGGCGTCGGCGTCCCCGTGCCGACGATTTCGCTCGGCGACGCCGTTGCGCAACTCAAGCAGATGCAGGTGCAGCAGGACCGCATCAAGCAGCAGACGTCGAACGCGACCAACAGCAAGGAGCTCGACGAACTCGGCGACGCGACCCAGGAACTGAGCGCCGACGTCGACAAGCTGCAGAGCCAGCTCGCGCCGCAGCGCACGCAGGTCCAGGCGCAACTCGACGTGCTCGGCCCGCCGCCGGCCCCGGGCGCATCGCCCGAAACACCCGCCGTCGCACAGCAGCGGGCGACGCTGAACGCGCGCAAGGCGCAGATCGACGCGGCGCTGAAGCAGGCCGCCGACCAGAAGACCAACCTCGCGAACCTGAACGACCAGTTCTCGAAGCTGCACCGCAGCTTGCTGAAGAACCAGCTTGCGTTCCGTTCCGGCAGCATCTTCGGTGCGCAGTTCTGGCTGCCGCTGTTCCATCTGTCGCCGGACGACGTCCAGCGGCTCGACGATTTCAACGACGAACTGCGCGACATGCTGCGTTCGTCCTGGACACCCGGCCAGCGCGCGCTCACCACGCTGCTGGTGATCGCCGCGCTCGCGGCCTGGCTCGGCGGCCGCCGCATCGTCGAACGCGGGCTTGCGTGGTTCTGCCTGAACCGCCTGCCGCCCACGCGGCTGCGCCGCAGTGCGCTGGCGCTGGCGACGGCGTTCTCGACGCTGCTCGCGACCGCGGTCGCCGTCCAGATCCTCTATCTCGCGCTCGCCCGCCACGCCGAGCTCACGTCGTCGATGACCGATCTGTGGGACCAGTTCGCGAAGCTCGCCGTGACCTGCGCGCTGATCGCCGGCCTCGGCCGTGCGCTGCTTTGCACGAAGCATCCGTCGTGGCGGCTGCCCGCGCTCGCCGATCCCGTCGCGCTCGCGATGAGGCCGTTCCCCGGTGTGCTGGCCGCGCTGCTGCTGATGTCGGGCACGCTCGAATCGATCAACCGGATCGTCGATACCAGCCTGTCCGTCACGTTGTTCGGCCGCGGCATCGTCTCTCTCGTCGTCGCGCTGACCGTCGGCGCGTCGATCCTGCGCGCGAATCGCGTCCGCAGCGCGCTTGCGGCATCCGGCGAGGCGCCCGAAGATCGCTCGACGCTCGCGGGGCTGATCCATGCGGGCGTCACGCTGGCGATCGTCGTGTCGCTCGGCGCGCTGCTGATCGGCTACATCACGGTCGCACGCTTCATCACGTACGAGCTCGTGTGGTTCGAGATCGTGCTGTGCAGCGTCTACATCATGACGCAGCTGACGCGCGACGCGAGCGAAAGCCTGTTCTCCGCGAACCTGTCGACCGGCAAGCAGATCAAGCACCTGTTCGCGCTCGACGACCGGCATCTCGACCAGGCCCACACCGTCGTGTCCGGTCTCGGCACGAGCCTGCTGATGCTGGTCGCGGCGATCGCGTTGCTGACGGGCGGTTTCGGCACGACGCCGAGCGACCTGCTCGACAGCGCGGTCGCGATGATCGGCGGCCAGCGGCTGCAGAGCCTGAACATCATGCCCGACCGGATCATGAACGCGGTGATCGGGTTCGCGATCGGCTTCTACCTGCTGCGCTCGGTGCGGCGCTGGCTCGACAGCGAGTTCATGCCGGCACTCGGCATGGATGCGGGAATGCGCGTGTCGCTGATCACGTTGTTCACCAACGTCGGCTACGTGCTGCTCGTGCTGATGACGCTGGGGCTGCTCGGCGTCAAGTGGAGCAACCTCGCGTGGATCGTCAGCGCGCTGTCGGTCGGTATCGGTTTCGGCCTGCAGGAGATCGTGAAGAACTTCGTGTCGGGACTGATCCTGCTGACCGAGCGGCCGGTGAAGGTCGGCGACATGGTCAGCATCGCGGGCGTCGAAGGCGACATCCGCCGCATCAACGTGCGCGCGACCGAGATCCAGCTCAGCGATCGCTCGACCGTGATCGTGCCGAACTCGCAGCTGATCTCGCAGAACGTGCGCAACGTGACGATGGGCAACAGCACGCAGGGCGTCGCGACGCTGATGCTGACGTTCCCGCTGAACACCGACCCCGAGCAGGTGCGCGACCTGCTGCTCGATGCATATCGCGAGCATCCGGCGATTCTCGACAAGCCGGCGCCGTCGGTCACGTTCAGCCAGCTGGCGCCGGACGGGATCACGCTGAGCGTCACAGGCTACGTGGCGAGTCCGCGGATCGCGAGCACGACGAAGAGCGACCTGCTGTTCGAGATCCTGAAGCAGTTGCGGGCGTCGCAGATCACGCTGTCGACGCCGCAGATGCTGGTCGTGCAGAACATGCCGGCAGTCGACGGATCCACCCGGCACGAATGAATACGTGATCGGGCAGGCGCGGATCGGGCATCGCCGCGCACGCATCGCCGAAAACAACAAGGGCCGGTTGCCGCTTTCGCGGCAACCGACCCTTGTCATTCGAACGTCAACGCGCCCTGACGGGCCGCTGCGTCACACGTCGAACTTCACGCCCTGCGCCAACGGCAGCTGACGGCTGTAGTTGATCGTGTTCGTCGCACGGCGCATGTACGCCTTCCACGCATCCGAACCCGACTCGCGGCCGCCGCCCGTTTCCTTCTCGCCGCCGAACGCGCCGCCGATCTCCGCGCCGCTCGTGCCGATGTTCACGTTGACGATCCCGCAATCGCTGCCCGCCGCCGACATGAACTGCTCGGCCTCGCGCATGTCGTTCGTGAAGATCGCCGACGACAGGCCCTGCGGCACCGCGTTGTGCACGTCGATCGCGTCTTCGAAGTCGTCGTAGACCATCACGTAGAGAATCGGCGCGAACGTCTCGCGCTCGACCACCGCCGATTGCTTCGGCATCCGTACGATGGCCGGACGCACGTAGTACGCATCCGCGTGACCGACATCGATGCGCTCGCCGCCCTTCACTTCGCCGCCCTGCTCGCGTGCGTCGGCCAGCGCCTTCTGCATCGCGTCGAACGACGCACGGTCGACCAGCGGGCCGACGAGCGTGCCTTCCTCGAGCGGGTTGCCGACCTTCACCGACGCATAGGCCTTCTCGATGCGCGGCAGCAGCTGGTCGACGACGCTGCGATGCACGATCAGGCGACGCAGCGTCGTGCAACGCTGGCCGGCCGTGCCGACCGCCGCGAACGTGACGGCGCGCACCACGAGGTCGAGGTCGGCGCTCGGCGCGACGATCATCCCGTTGTTGCCGCCGAGTTCGAGGATGCCGCGCGCGAGACGCTGGCTCAGCACCTTCGCGACTTCCGTGCCCATCCGCACGCTGCCGGTCGCGCTGATGACCGGCACCTTCTTCGACGACGTCAGCACCTCGCCGACATCGCGCATGCCGAGCACGAGCTGGCTCAGGCCTTCCGGCGCGACGCCCGGATGCGTCTTGTCGAATTCGCGCAGCGCCTTGGCGAGCAGCTGGTGACATGCGATCGCGGTGAGCGGCGTCTTTTCCGACGGCTTCCACACGACCGGATCGCCGCACACGAACGCGAGCGCGGCATTCCACGCCCACACCGCGACCGGGAAGTTGAACGCCGAGATCACGCCGCACACGCCGATCGGGTGCCACGTCTCCATCATCCGGTGACCCGGGCGCTCGGACGCGATGGTCAGGCCGTAAAGCTGACGCGACAAGCCGACCGCGAAGTCGCAGATGTCGATCATTTCCTGCACTTCGCCGAGCCCTTCCGACGTGATCTTGCCGGCTTCGAGCGTGACGAGGCGGCCGAGCTCGGCCTTGTGCTCGCGCAGCACGTTGCCGAACACGCGCACGAGCTCGCCGCGCACCGGCGCCGGCACCGTGCGCCACTTGAGGAATGCGTCGTGCGCGGCGTCGATCTTGCGCTCGGCGTCGGCGGGCGAGTCCACCGCCAGCGTCGCGAGCGTCGCGCCGTCGAGCGGCGAACGCGCGGTCAGCGCATTGCCTTTCCACTGGGCGAGATCGATGTCGAGCGCAGCAAGAATGTCGTTGAATTGCATCACTTCCTCTTCAGGGACAGATTGATCGGTGCGGCGGCGACGCCGCCCGCGTGATTCGATTGGAGCGCGTTCGCGCGCCCTGTGCAAGCGGATGCGCAGCTCGGCAGGCCCGGTGCGCCGCCTGGCGCATCGCGCGGCGCCGCCGCCGGAAACCCGGCCCGACGGCACGCCCCGGCCTCGCGAGGCACGATCCATGAGACACATTGTCGATGGCCACAAGTCGGGCCGCTATTGATATTAACTCACGACTTCATTCCCAAAACGCAACACCTCGGCAGGACTGATCCGCCCGTTTCGACGCCGGCATGGGACGTGTCCAGGGCCGATGGCCGGGCCGCCCGACCCGATTGCGCCGCGCGACAAGTTGATGACAAAGCCGCATCACCCTGTGCGGAAATATCGTTTGCCGCGCATGCGGCCGGCACACACAATCGGTGCGGCGTCGACGAGGTGCACGGCACCCGGCGCGCCGACGGCCGCCCAGCGGCAGCCGGACGACAGACGAAGACGACACGCGTCGCGCACCGCTGCACCGCTGCACCGGTAAATCCGGTCAATCCGGTGGATCCGGTGGATCCGGACCAGGCCCGCGAAGCAGTGCCGCTGACCGCCGGCCGGCCGCCGACGCGTCGCCCTTCGTCACCAAAAAACAATCCCGGAGACAGCGCCCAGCACCCGCCATGCATTCAGATGCCCGCCCCGACTCGCCCCGTCCGTCCGGCTCGCCGCCCGCGAAGCCGTCCCTCCACCGCGCGCTGCAGGCGCGTCATCTGCGGATGATCGCGATCGGCGGCTCGATCGGCACGGGCCTGTTCGTGGCGTCCGGCGCGTCGATCTCGCAGGCCGGCCCCGGCGGCGCGATGCTCGCGTACATGCTGATCGGCCTGATGGTCTACTTCCTGATGACGAGCCTCGGCGAAATGGCCGCGTTCATGCCGGTGTCGGGATCGTTCGCGACCTACGGCGCGAAATTCGTCGACGAGGGCTTCGGTTTCGCGCTCGGCTGGAACTACTGGTACAGCTGGGCCGTGACGCTCGCGGTCGAACTCGTCGCCGCGCAGCTCGTGATGCACTACTGGTTTCCGCACGTGCCGGGCGTCTGGTGGAGCGCGATCTTCCTCACGCTGATCTTCGCGCTCAACGCGCTGTCGGTACGCGGTTTCGGCGAAGCCGAATACTGGTTCGCGCTGATCAAGGTGCTGACGGTGGTCGCGTTCGTCGGCATCGGCCTGTTGATGATCTTCGGGATCATGCAAGGCGGCCCGAGCGCGGGCTGGGGCAACTTCACGATCGGCGACGCGCCCTTCGCGGGCGGTTGGGCAACGATGCTCGGCGTCGCGATGATCGCGGGCTTCTCGTTCCAGGGCACCGAAATGATCGGCGTCGCGGCCGGCGAATCGGAGAACCCGCGCACGACGATCCCGCGCGCGGTCAGCCAGATCTTCTGGCGCATCCTGCTGTTCTACGTGTTCGCGATCTTCGTGATCGGCGTGCTGATTCCATACACGGACCCGAGCCTGCTGAAGAGCGACGTGACCGACGTCGGCGTGAGCCCGTTCACGCTCGTGTTCCGCCATGCGGGCCTCGCGTTCGCCGCCGGCGTGATGAACGCGGTGATCCTGACGGCCGTGCTGTCGGCCGGCAACTCCGGCATGTACGCGTCGACGCGGATGCTCTACAACCTCGCGGTCGAAGGCCGCGCGCCGAAGCTGTTCGCGAAGCTGTCGCCGGGCGGCGTGCCGCGCAATGCGCTGTATGCGACGACCGCCGTCGGCGCGCTGTGCTTCCTCACGTCGCTGTATGGCGACAAGACGGTGTACCTGTGGCTGCTGAACACGTCGGGCATGGCCGGTTTCATCACGTGGCTCGGCATCGCGGTCAGCCATTACCGGTTCCGCAAGGGCTTCCTGAAGCAGGGCTTTCGGCTCGACCAGTTGCCATACCGGTCGACGTGGTTTCCGTTCGGCCCGCTGTTCGCATTCGCGTTGTGCGCCATCGTCGCGCTCGGCCAGGACTACCAGGCGTTCCTCGCCGACAGGATCGACTGGGCCGGCATCGCCGCGACCTACATCGGCCTGCCGTTCTTCCTCGCGATCTGGCTCGGCTACGCGCTGGTGCGCAAATGCCGCCTCGTCCGCTACGAGGACATGGAGATCGCGCCGTGGATCGAGCGCAACGCGACGCCCGAGGCGACGGTAAAGGCCGATGCCGGCTATCCGGCCTACGTCGCCGCCCCGGCCAACCCGACGCCGGGCGCCTGACGCCCGGTCGCGCAACGGCCGCCGCCCGATCGCCGCGGCCGTTGCACTGAAAACCCCATTCGACGCGGCGCGCGCGTTCAGGCAAGATCGACGCGCGCCGTCCGTTTTTCCGCCGTTACGAATCACCGAAAACGCATGCAGAACTTCTACGAAGCCACCGTTACCCGCCAGCCCTACCCGCAACTGACCGGCACGATCGACACGCAGGTCTGCATCGTCGGCGGCGGCCTCGCCGGCCTGTGCACGGCGCTCGGCCTCGTCGAGCGCGGTGTGCGGGACGTCGTCGTGCTCGACGGCGAGCGGGTCGGCTTCGGCGCATCGGGCCGCAACGGCGGCTTCGTGTTCGGCGGCTACAGCCTCGACAACGCGGACCTGCTGCGCACGCTCGGCCGCGACGAAGGCCGCCGCCTGTACCGGCTCACCGTCGATGCCGTCGACCTGATCCGCGCGCGGATCGCCCGCTACGGAATCGACTGCGACATCGTCGACGAGGGCGTGATGCTCGCGAACTGGTTCGACGATCCATCGCGGCTCGACGGCGTGCGCACGCTGATGAAGCAGGAATTCAACGTCGACTGGGAACCGGTCGCGACCGACGCGCTGCGCGCGCGGCTGAAGACGCAGCGCTATTACGGCGGCCTGTTCGAGCCGAACGCGTTCCACTTCCATCCGCTCAAGTACGTGCTCGGCGTCGCGGCGGCCGCATCGAGCGGCGGCGCGCGCGTGTTCGAACGCTCGGCCGCGCTCGGCATCGCGCGCGAAGGCGCCGGCTACGTCGTGCGCACGGCGCAGGGCACGGTGCGCGCGAAGGACGTCGTGTTCGCCGGCGGCGGTTACGCGCGCGGCGTGTCGCCGCGCATCGAGCGCGCGGTGCTGCCGATCGCGACTTACGTGATCGCGACCGAACCGCTCGGCACGCGCCTGCCGGACGCGATCGACGCGCCGTACGCGATCTACGACACGCGTTTCGCGTTCGACTACTACCGTCCGCTGAAGGACACGCGCATTCTGTGGGGCGGCCGGATCTCCGTGCTCGACCGCGGCCCCGACGCGATCGCGCGGCTGCTGCGACGCGACCTGCTGCGCGTGTATCCGCAGCTCGAAGGCGTGAAGGTCGAATACGCCTGGGGCGGGCTGATGAGCTACGCGCGGCACAAGATGCCGCAGATCGGCCGCGACGCGGACGGCGTGTGGCACGCGATCGCATTCGGCGGTCACGGGATGGCGCCCACCACCGTCGCCGGCGAAGCGCTCGCCGCCGCGCTTGCCGGCGAGCGGCCCGTGCCGGAAGGCTTCGCCGCGTTCGGGCTCACGCGCACGTTCGGGCTCGCGGGCCTCGCCGCCGCGCAGCTCACGTACACCGCGTACCAGGCCCGCGACGCGCTCGCGTCGTGCCGGCGCTGAGCGGCGGCGGCAGCCGAAACCGCCCGGCCGATTAGAGCGAAAGGTCGGCCGGGCGGGCATTTCCCGCATGCTAGAATGGTTTCTTCATGCCGCCGCGAACTCACAACAAAGTCACATGAAAGCTGGAAGCAAGGCCGCCACGTCCGAAAGCCGCGCGCTTGCGACCGATGCGCGGCGCAAATACGATCCCGAGCAAACCAAGCGCAACATCCTCGACGTCGCCACGCAGGAGTTTTCCGCGATGGGCCTCGCCGGTGCGCGCGTCGACGCGATCGCCGAGCGCACGAACACGACGAAGCGGATGCTCTACTACTACTTCGAAAGCAAGGAAGGCCTGTACGAGGCCGTGCTGGAGAAGGTGTACGGCGACATCCGCGCGCTCGAGCAGGAACTGCACGTCGGCGACATGGAGCCGCGCGAAGGCATGCGCCGGCTCGTCGAATTCACGTTCGACTATCACGACAAGCATCGCGATTTCGTCCGCCTCGTGTCGATCGAGAACATCCACGGCGCGAAGTATCTCGAACAGCTGAAGTCGTTCAAGAACCGCAACGTCAGCATCATCAAGACGCTCGAGGAACTGCTCGAGCGCGGTGCGGCGAGCGGCGCCTTCCGCAAGGACATCGACGCGTTCGACCTGCATCTGCTGATCAGCTCGTTCTGCTTCCACCGCGTGTCGAACCGCTATACGTTCGGCGCCGCGTTCGGCCGCGATCCGTCGGCGCCGCGGCTGCGCGCGCGACATCGCGAGACGATCACCGACTCCGTGCTGCGCTACGTCGCCGCGTAGGCGCACCGCGCGATTCCGCCCGAAGGCCGGCTGGCGAGCGCTCCACTCGCCGTCCGGCACACCTCCCGAACGTCGCCCCGCCGCGTGCAACCGGCATGAGCCGGACGCACGCGGCACGCTCCTTCAGGCCGCCTCACGCCGCGCGTGCGTCGCGGGCGAGTCCGTCGGCACGGTCGACGCCAGCGCGATCCGCGCCTTCTCTTCCGGGCTTCCCGCCACGTAATATTTCTTCGCCCAGCTCGAATCCGGTGCGAGCGCGAGTTGCCGATGCGCACCGGCGCCATGCCGTTTCGTCTCGATCGACAGCGCCCGCGCGCGGTAGTGCTCGTAGAGCCGCAGGAATTCCGCGAGATAGATCGCCGCGATCCGCGTGTCGCGAATCTCGAGCAGGTTCTCGTCGTTGTATTGCTCGGAGTTGCGGCTCATGTTCGCCGAGCCCGTGTAGACGATCGGGTTCGCGCCTTCCGCATCGATCACGATGAACTTGTGGTGGATCACGACCGGCGGATACGCCGGCGCCGGCTCGCCCGGAAAGAGGCGCAGCTCCGGCTCGAAACCCTTCGGCACCGTCGCCGGCGAAAAATACGCGGCATCGATCACGTCGCGCCGATCGCGCTGGCGATGATACAGCTCGAGGTTCGCGAGCGTCGCCGCATCGAGCGACTGCCCGTCGTGCTGCGCGGCATCGGCCTTCGTCGCGCTGCCGACGTTGATGCGGTTCACCAGGCCGAACATCATCAGACCACGATCGCCGGCTGCGAAGCATGCGTCGCGCAGCGCAGCGTCGGTCGGCATGAACAGGCAGAACGACACCGAATGCTTCGCGGCCGCGATCGCGGCGACGATCGTATCGATCTCGGTGCGCTGCCCCGCCGGCTCCGGCGAAAACGCGACGCGCACCTGCGCGCTGCCGATCGTCATCGGCGCCGACCAGCCCGCCGATAACTTCGCCGTCTCCGCGATCGGCGGATTCGCGGCCAGCGCCTGCGCACGCGCGTTGTACAGCGCCGCGAGCGCCGGCGAATCGAATGCGTGCAGCACGTTCGCCTGCTCCGTCAGCCCTTCGGTCGTGAAGTTCGCGGAGCCGGTCAGCACGCGCACGGGCGTCACCGCGGTTGCCGCATTTGCCGGTGCGTCGGTCACGATGAACTTGTCGTGCATGATGTGCGTCCGATCGCGCGGCGCGAGCGTCGCGAGGCCCTGCAGCGCGTCGACGGCCGGCTGGTTCGGCGACGGCAGCGGCGGCTTGCCCTTGCGCGCGGTCGTGTGCGCGTCGTAGACGATCGCGAGCGAAGCTTCGCCGTGCCGCCGTCCGAACGCCTCGAAAGCGGGCAGCGCCCACAGCGTGTCCGTCAGGTGATAGACGGCCGACACCGCGCGCGACGCGGGGTCGAGCATCGCCGCGAACACCTGCTCCATGTCGTTCGCGAGCCACGCGCGCAGCTTCAGTGCCTGGTCCGCGCTCGGCGCCGCATCCGGCGCGAGACCCAGCGCCGCGACCTGCTTCGCGAACGCCTGCGAGCTGACGACCGCACGGTTGAACCACGTGCCGACACCGTCCACGACGTGCGCGGGCAGCACGACATCGCACACGCCGGCCTCCGCATCGAGCACCTGCAGGTGCTCCGGCGTGCCGACGACCGGAAAGACGTCATAGCGGAACGACGCATCGCGGTCCTGCGGATCGATGCGCGCGTCCCACCACATGAATTTCTGGATCGGCGCCTGGTCGGTCGGTGCATCGCCCTGCGTGTCGGCGGCCGGGCCGTCGAACGTGAGCCGGTTCGGCAGCCAGCTGTTCGGCGCCCGCGTCTTGCCGTCGGCCGACCAGAAGCCCGGCGTGCGCCGGATCGCGAAGCCGAGGAAGTCCGTGCGCGACGCCGCATCGGGCCAGTCGAAGGCAAGCAGGACGAGGGTCGGGGAAAGATAACTGCGTACGCTGACGGTCATTCGTTGCTCCTGCCGGACGGGCCGGTCGAGATGAATGAGTCAGTGTTGACGGTGGTTCTTCCCGCGCGATGACGGTTCGATGAACCTTGTATGTCGGACCCGCGTCAGTCGCACACGAGCAGCTCGATGCCGCGCGCGGTCAGCGCGCGGCGCACGGCCTTGTCCGGCGCGCGCTCGGTGACGAGGTAGCGCGCGGCCGATGTGCCGTTGATCCGCACCGGCGTCACGCGACCGAACTTCGAATGGTCGGCGACGATGATCGCCGTGCCGGCCGCCGCGATCATCCGGCTGCGCACTTCGGCGGCGAGCCGCGAATAGTCGGTGCAGTCGCCGTCCGACGTGATGCCGCCCGCGCCGACGAACGCGAAATCGACATGGTATTGCGCGAGCTGCTGGATCGTATCGAGCCCGAACGTCGCGTCCTCGTCGTCGGACAGTTCGCCGCCGAGCAGCGTCACGCGATTGCCGTTGCGCCGCGCGAGCACGAATGCCGTGCGCCAGTCGTTCGTGTAGATCGACAGCCGGTGCCGGTCGGCCAGCGCGAGCGCGACCGCATGCGGCGTGCTGCCCGAGTCGATCAGCACCGATGCGTCGTCGGGCACGAATTCGGCCGCGCGTCGCCCGATCGTGCGCTTCGCTTCGGCGTTCGCCGCTTCACGTTCGGACAGGCTCGGCTCGCGGCGGTCCGCCGCCAGCGCGCCGCCGTGCGTCATCACGAGCAGGCCGCGCGCCGCGAGCGCATTCAGGTCGCGCCGGATCGTCTCGCGCGATACGTCGAGCGAGCGCACGAGTTCGGCAACCGACAGCGCGCCCGATCGTCCGAGCTCCGACAGAATGTATTGATGACGTTGTTCCGCCAGCATCGCAATGCGCCCGAGGCGACTGGTAATGGGTAAGCCGACCATTGTATTACGGCCGTTTGACCGCCATTTGACGACGGCGCGGCTGGCGGTCGGCGCGTTTCACGAAAGCGAAATTCTGTATTGCCCGATGCGCGCGAATCGGCACGGCAAGCGGTTGCTACACTCTGCGCTTCGCCGAACGACAGACCATCAAGGGGCTTGCGCAATGTATCGCAAAGGCAGTGTGCTCGAAATCCAGTTTTCGCCAGAACGACTCAACGACGGCGCGGGCGATCCGTACTGGATCGACCTGACGCTCGACGAGGCGCGCCGGCTGTACGAACAGCTCGCCGCGCGCTTCGCGACCGACGCACGCGCGAACCAGCCGCTCGACACGTTCTCGCTCGACTGATCCTCCCGTCCTTTCCGCGCGCCACGGCGCGCCTTCATGCCGCAGCACCTTCATCTGGCCGGCCGGTAACGGAATGGCCGCCGCGCTCGCGCCACGGGCGAATGCAGAATCCGACAAGACGGCGGCTCCGGTTCGGCCGATACTGGCCGACTTCACGATTCGTCCGGCCGTATCGCGGCCCGCCATGCATGTTCAACTCGCTCGTCGCCGCGGCTTTCGTCGCGCTGTGGTCCACCGGCTTCATCGTCGCCCGGGCAATCAAGCCGTACGCCGATCCGAACCTGTTCCTGCTCGCGCGTTTCGCCGGCACGGCCGTGCTGTTCGGCGCGGTGGCGCTCGCCGCGCGCGCGCCGTGGCCGGCCCGCCGCGAATGGCCGCGCCACCTGATCGCGGGCGCGCTGCTGCAAGGCGTCTATCTCGGCGCCAGCTACTGGGCCGTCGCGCAGGGACTGAATGCGGGCGTGATGGCGTTGCTCGGTGCGCTGCAGCCGCTCGCCACCGCCGTGCTCGCGGTGCCGCTGTTCAATGAGCGCCTGCCCGCGCGCGGCTGGCTCGGGATGGCGCTCGGGCTCGCCGGCGTCGCGCTCGTGCTCGCGCCGAAGGTGGCGGGCGGCGTCGCGCCGCCGCCGGGCGCCGCACCCGCGTGGTTCGTCGTGGCCGTGTCGATCCTGTCGGTCGGCTCGATCACCGCCGGCTCGCTGTATCAGAAGGGCAAGCTGGCGCAGAACGACCTGCGCACGGCCGTCGCCGTGCAGAACCTGGGCGCGACGATCGTCGCGGCGGTCTTCGTCGTGCTGCTGCACGAAACGCGCTGGATCGGTGCGCCGGCGCTGTGGATCTCGCTTGTGTGGGGCGTCGTGTTCCTGTCCGGCGGCGCGGTCACGATGCTGATGTGGATGCTGCGGCGCGGTAACGCCGCGCGCGCGACGTCGTTGCTGTTCCTCGCGCCGCCGCTTGCCGCGCTGCAGGGTTACTTGCTGTTCGGCGAAACGCTCGCGGCCGTCCAGCTCGCCGGCTTCGGGCTCGCGCTGGTGGGCGTCGTGCTCGCGCGGCGCTGACGCGGGCGAGCGGCAGCAGAGCGCATCCTCACCGCGCCCCTTTCATGCATCGAAACGAGGCATCCTCGTGCACGCCGGAGCCTGCCGCTCCGCGCGCTGCCCCATGACGATGCAGCGCGTCTCGCCGATGCAACGCGCGGCCGCCGGATCGCACGCCTGGCACGGCGTCGGGCTGCGATTGCGCTTATGATGAGCGCCTTGCATTTCGTTCCGGAACCACCCTCCATGACATCCGCCGATTACGCCAGCCGCCAACGCGCGATCATTGCCGAACTGAACGTCGCCCCGCAATTCGACGTCGATGCCGAAATCGCCCGCCGCGTCGACTTCCTCGCGCAGTACCTTCGTTCGACCGGCTTGCGGACCTACGTGCTCGGCATCAGCGGCGGCGTCGATTCGTCGACGGCCGGGCGGCTCGCGCAGCTGGCGGTCGAACGGCTGCGCGCCGACGGCTACGACGCCCGCTTCATCGCGATGCGCTTGCCGAACGGCGTGCAGAACGACGAAGCCGACGCACAGCGCGCGCTCGCGTTCGTGCGCGCGGACGAGACGTTCACGGTCGACGTGAAGCCGGCCGCCGACGCGATGCTCGCATCGCTCGTCGCCTCCGGCCACGCGTTCGAAAACCCGGCACAGCAGGATTTCGTGCACGGCAACATCAAGGCACGCGAACGCATGATCGCGCAGTACGCGGTCGCCGGCGCGCGGCGCGGCATCGTGATCGGCACCGACCACGCGGCCGAATCGCTGATGGGTTTCTTCACGAAATTCGGCGACGGCGGCGCGGACGTGCTGCCGCTCGCCGGCCTGAGCAAGCGCCGCGTGCGCGCGGTCGCCCGCGCGCTGGGCGGCGACGAACTGATCGTGATGAAGGTGCCGACGGCCGACCTCGAGGAACTGCGTCCGCTGCGCCCCGACGAGCACGCGTATGGCGTCACCTACGACGAGATCGACGATTTCCTCGAAGGCAAACCCGTGGCCGACAGCGTGTACGAAACGGTGCTGCGCTTCTACGACGGCTCGCGCCACAAGCGCGCGCTGCCGTACACACCGTTCGACTGGCCGGCCGCGTAAGCCCGCCGCATAAGCCGGCCCCGTCGCCGCCGCACCATGCCGTGCCGCGCGAACCTGGCGGTTACGCGCGGCACATGCACGACGGGCGACGCTACGCGTGCCCGCCCGTCTTCTTCGCCTGCAATGCGCGAATCCGCATCCGCGCGCCCGTATCGCTGACCGTCGCGTCGTACATCGTCGCGAGATCGCGCTTGAGCGCGGTGCGCGAACCGCCGTCGAGATACACCATGTGCCCCGACGGATAAAAGCGCGCGGACAGGTTCTGCCGCACCTTCTGATCCTCGAGCGGCATCTGCTGCAGGTCGATCACGGTCTGGTAGAACGGCGTGACGAAATCGTAGAGGCCGTTCGCCGACAGCACCTTCAGGTCGACGTTCAGCGCCATCACCGCGGCGAGATCGCCGGCCGTATAGAGAATCACGTTCCCCTTCGCATCGATGCCCTGCTGCGCGCCGGTCGGATCGATGTGGCTGAAGTCCCAGTTCTGGAACGCCTGGTCGTTCAGGTCCGTGAACGCGGAATTCGACGTGAACTTCAACTGCTCGTTCAGGTAGCTGTTCCACATCGCCGTGTAGACGCCGGTCACGGCCGTCATCGTCGGATCGTTGCCGCCCGAGTTCGGATCGATCTTGCCGGCGATGCCCGACGAGATCCCGGTCACGCGGCCGTCGTACGACCCGAGCGCCAGCCCCTGCGCGTGCAGCAACGTCGTCAGGAACAGCGAATTGCCACGCGCGTCGTAGCCCGCGATGTCGAGCCCCCAGGTCTGCAGCGTCGCGGCGTCGATGCCCGTGTAGCCCGCCAGCTTCCGCACGGCGGCCGGATCGGCATGCGGCACGTTGCGCAATGCGGTCAGGTAATCGGTACGCGCGAACTGCGCGACTTCCTCGACGAACGTGCCGAGATCGGTCGGCGCGGGCGTGACGCCGAGCTTCTTGTGATACCACGCGTCGGCCGCGGCGGTCGGCAGCGCGCCGACCGGGTTGCCGGCCTGCCGGTAGTCGAGGATCGACGACTGCAGCGTGACGCCGTTCAGGTCGACGCCGTCCTCGTGCAGCTTGTACGCGAGCACGCAACTGCGCGCGGTGCCGTACGACTCGCCGAACAGGTATTTCGGCGAATTCCAGCGGTTGTTCTTCGTCAGGTAGCGCTTGATGAACTGCTTCAGCGAATTCGCATCCTGGTCGACGCCCCAGAAATTGCGGTTCTTGTTCGGCGCGACGGCCGCCGAATAGCCGGTGCCGACCGGGTTGATGAACACCAGGTCGCTGTGGTCGATCATGCTGTCCGGATTGTCTTCCATCTGGTACGGCGCGGGCGGCGTGAATCCCGGCATCGAGGTCTTGATGCGTTTCGGCGCGAACGAGCCGAGCAGCACGAACACCGACGACGACCCGGGCCCGCCGTTGTAGAAGAACGTGACGGGCCGCGTTTCCTCCTTCGCGCCGTCGGCCGTGAACGCGACGTAGAAGATCTTCGCGGCCGGCAGCGAACTGCTCGGGTCGACCGTCACGAGATGGCCGACCGTCGCCGTGTACGCGATGCGCTTGCCGTCGATCAGGATCGTATGGTGCGTGATCGCGGCCGCTTCGGTGGTGTCTGTGACCGAGTCGTCGGGGCCGTTGCCGTACGCGACCGGATCGAAGAACGGCTGGTCGCGGCCGTGGCTCAGCGCGACCGGATTGATGGTCGGCGGCACGCCATGCGAATTGTGGTCGCCGTGATGCAGCGGATACACGCCGCCGGAGGATGCGGAATCGATGCCCATCGTGCTGCTCCTGGAGGTGAAAAAAGACGCGGGCAGGAAACCCGCGTCGCGTGGAAAGGTCTGTGCCGGCGTGTCAGCTCGACGGCTTGCGCGCGAGGATCGCCGCGAGTTTCGCGCCGTCGGGGCTGCCGAGGCCCGTGCATGCATCCCAGCCGGACGCGGCTGCATACGTGCCGTTCGAGCCTTTGGTGATGTCGCGCAGCGCGCCCGGATTCTTGTACAGCGCCGGATTGATCCAGCCGGCCGATGCGCCTGCCGCCGCGTTGATCCGTGCGATCAGCGCGGCCCACAACGGCGCGACCGCGCTCGTGCCGCCCATCACCGCGGGCGTGCCGGCGATCGACACCTCGTAGCCCGTCTGCGGCGATGCATCGCCGGCGACGTCCGGCACGCCGCGCTTCGCGAGCGGCACGCTGCTGCCGTCGGCGAGCGCAACCTTCAATCCTTGCTGCCATGCCGGCAGGTCGAACAGCGTGCTGACGCCGCCGCCGCCCGCGCCGCCACCGGACGCCTCGTCGTTCCACGTGACCTCGCCGCGGATGCCCTGCCCGGGCAGCGCATCGAGCTGCGTGCCGCCGCAGCCGAGCACGTACGGGCTCGACGCGGGGAAGTCGACGTGATCGGTGCCGTCCTGCAACCCGTCGCCCGAGCCGCTGTCGCCCGACGCCGCGCACACGGTGATGCCCTGCGCGGCAGCCGCCTGCAACACACGGTTGAACGCCTGCGCCGACTGCGCCTGCCAGATCGCTTCCGGCCCGCCCCAGCTGATCGAAATCACCGACGGTCTGTTGGTCTTGTCGGTGACGGCCGCGTTGACGGCCTGGATGAAGCCCGCGTCGCTGTTCGGCGCGAAATAGACCGCGATCTTCGCGGCCGGCGCGATCGCTCCGGCGATCTCGATGTCGAGCGCGACTTCACCGTCCGGGCCGTTCGCGTCGCCGGTCGGCGCGTTGCGGCCGGTGCCGACGTTGACGTCGACGAGCGTCGGCGGCGTGTCGATGCCGAGCCCGCGGAAATACTGCTGGATATCGGCCGCGCGATAGCCGCCGCCGAGCTCGACGATGGCGATGCACTGCCCGGCGCCGTCGCCGGCCGGAAAACCGTACAGCGACGCGAGCTGGATCGGCGTGAACGTGACGCTCGTGGCGCCGCGCGCCGGCCTGAACGGCGGACGCAGCCGGAAGTGCGGCCGCGCCTGCGGGCGGCTGTCGAGGCCGAGCACGGCCGTGACGGCGTCGCCGAGCTCGTCCGGCAGCGCGATCGGGCCCGAGCGGCCGCGATACTGACCGATCGAACGATGCTCGAAACGCTCGAGCTTCACGCTGAATGCCGCTTCGAACTGCTGGATCGTGCCCGACAGCACGACGACGCTTTCGACCGGGTCGACGCGATCGACCGTCAACTGATGACGACGCGCGAAGTCCTCGGTCTTGCGGATGTCGTCGGAATGGGCGGAGAAACGCTGCGCGAAGGCTTCGCGCGACAGCGGTTTCGCCTGTGCGTCGCCGGTGGCGAGCTGGTGGACCAACGTATCGAGTTGCCCTTCTTCCTGCCGCCGCAACATGATCGTGACGTGGATGCGTTCTGCCGGATCGCACGGGCCGAGGCACTTGGACTCGGGGACGATTCGGGGTTCACGGTCGGCGTGAAGATGCCTTGCCATGTTCTGACCCTCCTTGGTACCGCGTTGCACGGAACAGCCAGGAAATCGGACATAGCCGGCGGAAGTCGGTTCCGTTCGGTCAGTCGGTTCGCGAATGCGCGAAGTTAAAGGGAGTTTAGATCAGTCAGACGATTTGCGCGCACGCCCTTCTGCGGCGGGGCATGGGCACGAAGGCCGGCATTGCACGCGGCCTCCGTCGATCGGCTCAATCCATCGACAGCCGCAGCGCGAACCCGATCAGCGCAGCGGAAAACGTCCAGCGCTGGACCGTCTGCGCGAGCGGATGCGCGCGCATCCACGCCGCGATGCGCGACGCGCCGAACACGCATGCGAGGTCGAAGCACACGCCGGCCGCGACCAGCAGCGCGCCGAGCTCGAACATCTGCCACACGACGGGCCCGGCCTCGGGCCGCACGAACTGCGGCAGCAGCACCGAGCAGAACAGCAGCGCCTTCGGATTCAGCAGGTTCGTCAGCAGCCCCTTGAAGAAAGACTGCCGCAGTTCGTCCGAGGCCGCCTCGTCGCCGTCGCCGAGTGCGAACACCGGCGAGCGGAACACCTGGATCGCGACGTACGCGAGATAAAGCGCGCCGCCGTAACGGATCGCTTCGTACAGCCAAGGCGCACTGCGGATCAGCGCCGCGACGCCGCATGCGGAGAGCGTCACGTGCGCGGTGCGTGACAGCGAAAGGCCGGCGGCCGCCGCCATGCCCGGGCGCACGCCGCGGCCGATGCTGGTCTGCAGCACGAGCGCCATGTCGGGCCCGGGCACCGCGTAGATGGCCGCCAGCGCGGCGAGATAAATCAACAGCAAATGCGTGGAAATCATGGTCTGCCCCCGTCCTTCAATGACGATATGTTGCCGCTGGAGGTGGAGGGATTATTGGCCATCTTTGGCTCAGGATTGGCGATCCATAGCGGAATCCGCCACAATCATGGAATCCAGACACGGATTCCGCCAACATGACCGAACTCGACAAAACCGATCGCGCGATTCTCGCCGCGGTGCAGCGCGACGGCCGCCTGCCGATCGCGCGCCTAGCCGATTCCGTCGGCCTGTCCGAAACGCCGTGCGCGCGACGCCTGAAACGTCTCGAAAACGACGGCTACATCGAGCGCTACCGCGCGCAGCTGTCACGCCAGGCGCTCGGCTTCGGCGTCGTCGCGTTCGTGCTCGTGAGGTTCGCGACGCACGACCGCAAGGTCGCCGACCGGTTCGAACGGGAAGTGCTCGGCATCGAGCGGATCCTCGCGTGCCACAACGTCGCGGGCACGGCCGACTACCTGCTGCAGGTGGTCGCGCGCGATCTCGACGACTACGGCACGTTCCTGCGCGACTCGCTGCGGATGCTGCCGGGCGTCACGTCGATCGAATCGGCGCTGTCGCTACGGGAGGTGAAGCATGACGCGGGGTTGCCGGTGCCGTGATGCAGGCCGCGGCCCGCTCCGGCGTGACATTCGTCCACAGTGCCGGCATTGCCTGGCCGCACGCGGGTTCACACGACGTCGGGCGACTGGTGCGCGCGCTCGAGATCCTCGAGAAACGCCTCGACGAGCGGATCGCCGCGTCCGTCGCGCGCCACGACCATGTGGAACGTGACCTCGTAATGCAGCCGATCCGGGCTGAGCGGCGCGAGGAGCCCTTGCGCGACATACGGCGCCGCGAAGTGCTGCGGCAGATAGCCGAGGTGATGGCCTGACAGGATCAGCAGCGCGACCGCCTCCATGTTGTCGGCGGTCGCGGTCACGCGATCGGGCGTGGTCGACATCTGCGCCTCCGGCAGCGGATACGAGCGCCAGGCCCATTCGAATCCCGCGACGTCGGCCGGCGTCAGCGCACCGGCGCGTTCGAACAGCGGATGGCCGCGACCGCAGTATGCGACCTGCCGCTCGACGAACAGCGGCGTGTAGTGCAGCGTCGGCACGCGATGCCAGAAGTAGCCGACCGCGATCTGGATCTCGCCGCTCAGCAGTTTTTCCTCGAGATCGCCCGGCGCGCGCACCGAGATCGAGAAGCGCACGGCCTGGTCGCGTGTGCGGAACGCGGCGATCGCCTCCGCGATCCGCGCGTTCTGGCTGACTGGCGTATGACCGATCAGGCCGATATTCAGCGTACCGACGAGCTGGCGGTCCATGTGCCGCGCGGCCATCCCGAATTCGTCGAGCGCGGCGAGCAGCTTGCGGCTCATCGCGTGGAACCGCTCGCCCTTCGGCGTGAGCCGGAAGCCGCTGCGGCCGCGCTCGCAGAGCCGGTAGCCGAGCCGCGTCTCGAGCGACGACAGTTGCGCGCTGATCGTCGACTGGCCGACGTTCAGCATCGCCTGCGCGGCCGACACGCCGCCCGCGTCCGTGACCGCGAGAAACACGCGGATCAACCGCAGATCGAGGGTCGACAGATTCCCCAGCACGCTATTCCCCTTCCATACATCGATGAAAATCGATGTTTACGTCGATATCTTCGCATTCTTCTTTCCGGTCGGACGCGTAAAACTATGCGCCAGGCCGCGTCGAATGATACGGCAACCCCACATTGGAAGAGACAAGCCCATGAACGACCACACCCATTTCCAGCCGCTCGGCGGCAATGAAATGCCGCGCAGCGGCGGCATCGCGACGATGATGCGCCTGCCGCACGTGGCGAGCGCCGCCGGCCTCGACGCGTGTTTCGTCGGCGTGCCGTTCGACCTCGGCACCTCCAATCGCACCGGCGCACGCTTCGGCCCGCGCCAGATCCGCACGGAATCGGTGCTGCTGCGCCCGTACAACATGGCCACGCGCGCCGCGCCGTTCGATTCGCTGCAGATCGCCGACATCGGCGACATCGCGATCAACCCGTACAACCTGCACGATTCCATCGCGCGCATCGAGACCGCGTACGACGCGATTCTCGCGCACGACTGCAAGCCGATCACGCTCGGCGGCGACCACACGATCGCGCTGCCGATCCTGCGCGCGATCCACCGCAAGCACGGCAAGGTTGCATTGATCCACGTCGATGCACACGCCGACGTGAACGATACGATGATGGGCGAAAAGATCGCGCACGGCACGCCGTTCCGCCGCGCGGTCGAGGAAGGCCTGCTGCACGGCGACAAGGTCACGCAGATCGGCCTGCGCGGCACCGGTTACGCCGCCGAGGATTTCGACTGGTGCCGCGAGCAGGGCTTCCGCGTGGTCCAGGCCGAGGAATGCTGGAACAAGTCGCTCGCGCCGCTGATGGAAGAAGTGCGCGCGCGCATCGGCGACACGCCCGTCTACATCACCTTCGACATCGACGGCATCGATCCGGCCTACGCGCCGGGCACCGGCACGCCGGAAATCGCGGGCCTCACGGTGCCGCAGGCGCTCGAGATCATCCGCGGCGCGAAGGGGCTGAACATCGTCGGTTGCGATCTCGTCGAAGTCGCGCCGCCGTACGATCCGTTCGGCACCACGGCCCTGCTCGGCGCGAACCTCGCCTACGAGTTGCTGTGCGTGCTGCCCGGCGTCGCGTACCGCGACTGATCCCGGCACACGACCTATTCCAAATCAGAGGATTCCAGAGGAGCACATAACAGATGGGGACTGCCATCAAGCAACCGAAGCGGGCGGCGCTCGCTTCATTCGTCGGCACCACGATCGAATGGTACGACTTCTATAGCTACGCGACCGCCGCTGCCATCGTGTTCGGGCCGCTGTTCTTTCCCGGCGAAAGCCGTTTCGTCAGCCTGCTCGCGTCGTTCGGCTCGTTCGCGGTCGGCTTCTTCGCTCGGCCACTCGGCGGCGTGATGTTCGGCTATCTCGGCGACCGCTTCGGTCGCAAGCGCTCGCTGCTCGCGACGCTGATGCTGATGGCCGTGTCGACGGTCGCGATCGGCCTGCTGCCGACCCATGCGCAGGCCGGCGTGATCGCACCGATCCTGCTGGTTCTGATGCGCGTGCTGCAAGGCATCGCGGTCGGCGGCGAATGGGGCGGCGCGGTGCTGCTCGCCGGCGAGCATGCGCCCGAAGGCAAGCGCACGTTCTTCGCGTCGTTCGCGCAGCTCGGCAGCGCGAGCGGCCTGATCCTGTCGATGCTCGCGTTCGGCGCGATCAGCACGCTGTCGAAGGACGACATGATGAGCTGGGGCTGGCGCGTGCCGTTCCTCGCGAGCGCCGTGCTGCTGGCGGTCGGCTTCGTGATCCGCGCGAGCGTGTCCGAGTCGCCCGAGTTCGAGGAAGTCAGGAAGAGCGGCAATACCGCGCAGAACCCGGTGGGCGAGGCGCTCAAGTACTGGCCGCTGCTGCTGCTCGCGATCGGCGCGAACGTGTACGGGATCGCCGGCGTGTATTTCAGCAACATCTTCATGATCAGCTACGCGACGCAGTTCCTGTCGCTCGACCGGTCGATGGTGCTGCATTGCATGACGATCGTCGCCGTGCTGCAGTTCGTCGTGCAGCTCGCCGCCGCGTTCATCGCGCAGCGCTTCGGTACGACGCGCGTGCTGCTGATCACCGGCGCCTGGGCCGCGATCGTGCCGTTCGTGATGCTGCCGCTCGTGCACATGGGCACGCCGTTGTCGATCACGGTCGGCGTCGGCCTCGCGACGCTCGCGGAATCGGGCTACTACTCGGTGGTCGCGGGTTTCGTCAGCGGCATCTTCATCGCGCGCATCCGCTACACGGCGATCTCGATCGCGTACCAGGTGTGCGGTGCGATCGCCGGCGGCCTCACGCCGCTCGTCGCCACGCTGATCGCACAGAACACCGCACCGCAATGGTGGCCGCTCGCGATTCAGTACACGAGCGCCGCCGTGCTGTCGTCGGTGTGCGTGTGGCTGATCTCGCGCCGCGTCAGCATCGACGATGCCGGCGCGCCCGGCAAGGCGGACGAAACGCTGCCGCGCGGCTCACGCACCGCGTAACCCCACGCAACGGGCAGGCGACATCGCCTGCCCGTTTGCATTGGGCGTACCGCGGTACGCCGCAACGTCCCCAAACGCTCATCGCGACATGCGGGCCGCCGTTTATGCCGCCCGATCGTCGATCGCGACGACATTCGCCCAGCTTTCGCGCGTTATCGCACCTGGCTGCGCAGCGTCTTCGCGGCAGCAACCATGTTCGTCAGCGCCGGAATCACTTCCGCCCACTGGCGCGTCTTCAGCCCGCAGTCCGGGTTCACCCACAGGCGCTCCGCCGGAATCCGCTCGGCCGCCTTCTTCATCAGGCCGACGATGTGATCTTGCGTCGGGATGTTCGGCGAGTGGATGTCGTACACGCCCGGCCCGATCTCATTCGGATACCTGAAGCTGTCGAACGCGTCGAGCAGCTCCATGTCCGACCGCGACGTCTCGATCGTGATCACGTCCGCGTCCATGTCGGCGATCGACGCGATGATGTCGTTGAACTCCGAATAGCACATGTGCGTATGGATCTGCGTATCGTCCTGCACGCCGTTCGCGGCGATGCGGAACGACTCGACCGCCCATTCCAGGTACTCGTCCCATTGCGCGCGGCGCAGCGGCAACCCTTCGCGCAGCGCGGCCTCGTCGATCTGGATCACGCGCACGCCGGCCTTCTCGAGATCGAGCACTTCGTCGCGGATCGCGAGCGCGAGCTGGCAGCACGACACCGAACGCGGCTGGTCGTCGCGCACGAACGACCAGTTCAGGATCGTCACCGGGCCGGTCAGCATGCCCTTCATCGGCTTGTTCGTCAGCGACTGCGCATACGCGATCCATTCGACCGTCATCGCCTTCGGGCGGCTGATGTCGCCGAACAGGATCGGCGGCTTCACGCAGCGCGAACCGTACGACTGCACCCAGCCGAACTGGCTGAATGCGTAGCCGTCGAGCTGCTCGCCGAAGTATTCGACCATGTCGTTGCGTTCGGCTTCGCCATGCACCAGCACGTCGAGCTCGAGCGACTCCTGCTCGCGCACGCTGCGCGCGATTTCCGCCTGCATCGCCTCGCGGTAACCGGCTTCATCCAGCGCGCCGGCCTTGAACCGGCTGCGCGCCAGGCGAATCTCGGCGGTCTGGGGAAACGAGCCGATCGTCGTCGTCGGGAACGCCGGCAGGTTCAGGCGCGCGGACTGTTTCGGCGCGCGCTGCGTGTACGGGCTCGCGCGATTGCCGAGCTGCGCATCGATGCGCGCGATCGCGGCCTTCACCGCCGGGTTGTTCACGCGCGGCGAGCGACGGCGTGCGTCGATCGCGGCAGCGTTCGCGGTGAGCGCGTCGACCACCTTGTCGCGGCCTTCGTTCAGCGCGGTCGCGAGCACCTTCAGTTCGTCGAGCTTCTGCAGCGCGAACGCGAGCCATGCACGGATCTCCGCGTCGAGCTTCTCCTCGTTCGCGAGATCGACCGGCACATGCAACAGCGAGCACGACGGTGCGAGCCACAGGCGATCGCCCAGTCGCTTCGCGAGCGGTTCGAGCCAGTCGAGCGTCGCGTTCAGATCCGTCTTCCAGATGTTGCGGCCGTTGATCGCGCCCACCGACAGCACGCGGTCGGCCGACAGTTCGCGCACGAGTGCATCGATTTCGTCGCGGGCGTTGATCGCATCGATATGCAGGCCGTCGACCGGCAGCGAGACCGCGAGCGTCAGGTTTTCCTTGAGCTGTCCGAAGTACGTCGCGAGCAGCAGCTTGATGCGGCGCGTCTCGAGCGCGTCGTACGCGGTGCGCAGCGCCAGGCGCCATTCGGCGTCGAGCTCGGTGACGAGGATCGGTTCGTCGATCTGCACCCATTCGACACCCTGCGCGGTCAGCGTGTCGAGCAGCGCGCCATATACCGGCAGCAACTTCGGCAGCAGCGCGAGGCGATCGGAATCGTCCTTCGCCTTGCCGAGCCACAGATACGTGACGGGGCCGAGAATCACCGGCTTCGCGGCGACGCCCTGCGCCTGCGCTTCCGCCAGTTGCTGGAGCAGGCGCGACGGATCGAGCGAGAAGTTCGTGTCCGCGTGGAACTCCGGCACGATGTAGTGATAGTTCGTGTCGAACCACTTCGTCATTTCACCGGCCGCGACACCTCCGCAGCATGCCGCGTGTTCTTCCGCCGACTGCGCCGAACGGCCGCGCGCGACGCGGAAATAGTTGTCGAGCGCATCGCCATGGAAGTCCTGCACGCGTTTCGGCAGGTTGCCGAGCGTGAAGCTCATGTCGAGCACCTGATCGTAGAACGCGAAATCGCCGATCGGTACGAGATCGAGGTCGCGCTGGTCGTTCCAGTGGCGTTGGCGAAGTTCGGCGCCGAGTGCCTTCAGTTCGTCGCGCGACGATTCGCCCTTCCAGTAGCGTTCGAGACCGAACTTGAGTTCGCGCTTCGCGCCGATGCGCGGAAAACCGAGGTTGTGTGTCGTAACCATGAAGCTGCCATCCAGAAGAAATTGAAGATCCGGCAGCCATCATAGGGATTTCATCCCATGAAATAAAATGGCATTATTTCATTCATCCATTAAATCTGTTCATGTATCTACTGGGTGAACGATCTCCATGCTGGAACGATTCCATCTCGTCGTGATCCGCGAAGTCGAGCGCCAGGGCTCGCTGACCGCGGCCGCCAATGCGCTGCATCTCACGCAATCGGCGCTCAGCCATACCGTCCGGAAAATCGAGCAGCAGCTCGGCACGCCGATCTGGGACCGGGAAGGACGCGGCCTGCGGCTCACGCAGGGCGGGCAGTATCTGCTGAAGCTGGCGAACCGGCTGCTGCCGCAGTTCGAACTCGCCGAGGAGCGGATGAAGCAGTACGCGAAGGGCGAGCGCGGCACGCTGCGCATCGGGATGGAGTGCCATCCGTGCTACCAGTGGCTGCTGAAGGTCGTGTCGCCGTATCTGTCGCGCTGGCCGGACGTCGACGTCGACGTGAAGCAGCGCTTCCAGTTCGGCGGCATCGGCGCGCTGTTCGGCCATGACATCGACGTGCTCGTGACGCCCGATCCGCTGAACAAGCCGGGGCTGCGCTTCGATCCCGTGTTCGATTACGAGCAGGTGCTGGTGGTCGCGGATGCGCATCGGTTCGCGAACGCCGACTACGTGACGCCCGAGCAGCTGACCGACGAGGTCCTCATCACCTACCCGGTCGAGACCGACCGGCTCGACATCTACAACCAGTTCCTGACGCCGGCCGGCATCGTGCCGAGACGCCACAAGTCGATCGAGACGACCGACATCATGCTGCAGATGGTGGCAAGCGGGCGCGGCGTGGCCGCGCTGCCGCGGTGGCTTGCCGATGAATACGCGGACCGGATGCCGGTCGTGCCGGTGAAGCTCGGCAAGAAGGGCATCGCGAAACAGATCTTCCTCGGCATCCGCGAGGCGGATGCGTCGATCGACTATCTGGCCGCATTCGTCGCGCTGGCGCGCGAATCGACATGGAGCGCGCCACGCATGCTGCGCTAGCCGCGCTCGCACACTGCGCACTTTCGACGGCCCGCATGCCGGTGCGCAGGCTGGTGTTCACTATATGGACGACGACGCGAGCCTTGCACGCCAAGTTGCGTCACGACGTCACGGCGCCTTCCCCTTACACATCCGTAAGACCATGATTCGCTATCCGTACTGTCATCAAACTGACTGCTAGCGAAAGCTAGGATCGGACGCGGTTCCCTTACGAGATGCCGTCATGAATCATCCTGCTTCGTCCGCATCGAACAATCCGGGTTCAGTCGCACGCACCAGGCAGGTCGGCTATGCCGTGTTCCTGCTGGTGCTCGCGTTCGGCGCCGCCTATATCGCCACGCACCTGATCGCCGATCTGTCGCCGGTCCGCGAAGGGTCGCTATTCCCGTACCTGATGCTCGGCGCCGCGCTGCTGATCGCGCTCGGCTTCGAATTCGTCAACGGCTTCCACGACACCGCGAACGCGGTGGCCACCGTGATCTATACCCACTCGCTGACGCCCAACGTCGCGGTGATCTGGTCCGGCATGTGGAACTTCCTCGGCGTGATGGTCTCGAGCGGCGCCGTCGCGTTCGGCATCCTGCAGTTGCTGCCGGTCGAGCTGATCCTGCAGGTCGGAAGCGGCGCCGGCTTCGCGATGGTGTTCGCGCTGCTGATCGCCGCGATCATGTGGAACCTGGCGACCTGGTATTTCGGGCTACCGTCGTCGAGCTCGCATACGCTGATCGGGTCGATCATCGGCGTCGGTCTGATGAACCAGTTGATGCACGGGCCGTCCGGCACGAGCGGCGTCGACTGGGGCCAGGCGCTCGGTGTCGGCAAGTCGCTGCTGTTTTCGCCGATCGTCGGCTTCCTGTGCGCGGCACTGCTGCTGCTCGTGCTGAAAGCGCTCGTGCGGATTCCCGAGCTGTACAAGGAGCCACAGAAGGATCAACCGCCGCCGTTCTGGATTCGGTGCCTGCTGATCCTGACCTGCACGGGTGTGTCGTTCGCGCACGGATCGAACGACGGGCAGAAAGGGATGGGCCTCATCATGCTGATCCTGATCGGTACGGTGCCGACCGCGTATGCGCTGAACAAGGCCGTCACGCCGGCCGAAACGCAGACCTTCGTCGCCGTCGCGAACCAGGCTGCCGCGACGTTCGGGAAGTACACGAATGGCGTCGCGCCGTCCGCGAACCCGCGCGCCGACGTCGAGCACTACGTGCAGCATCGTGAACTGACGCCCGCCGTGCTGCCTGCCGTGCAACAGCTGTCGACGTCGCTCGCGACCGCGGTCGGCGTGTCGGGGTCGATGGCGGCGGTGCCGCAACGCGACGTCGACAACGTGCGCAACACGATGTATCTGGTGTCCGAAGCAATTCGCCTGATCGAGAAGTCGGGGCAGCCGGCGCTCGCCGCCGACGACAAGCTCGCGATCGACAACTATCGCAAGCAACTCGACCACGCGACCAAGTTCATTCCAACGTGGGTGAAGGTCGCCGTCGCGATCGCTCTGGGCCTCGGCACGATGGTCGGCTGGAAGCGGATCGTCGTGACCGTCGGTGAAAAGATCGGCAAGCAGCATTTGACGTATGGGCAGGGCGCGTCGGCCGAACTCGTCGCGATGCTGACGATCGGCGCCGCCGACGTGTACGGGCTGCCCGTGTCGACGACGCACGTGCTGTCGTCGGGCGTCGCGGGCACGATGGCCGCGAACGGATCCGGGTTGCAGTGGAGCACGGTGCGCAGCCTCGTGCTCGCGTGGGTGCTGACGCTGCCCGCGTCAATCGTGCTGGCAGGCGGGCTCTACTGGTTGTTCCGGTCAGTGGCGTGATCGGGTAAACGGGAGCTGGCCGGTGAAAGCCGGTCGCCTGCCGTGGAAAATTTCACGGTCCCTTCTCCGCTTCGACACGTCTCGGCATTCGATGGGGCCGTGCCACGTCGTTGCCTTTTCCGCCTTTCCGGATTGGAGAGCAAGATCTGGAGCGCGCCGGCACACGGACGCCGCTAGACTGGGTTCATCAACTTTCATCGTGGCTTCAACCGTGCACGCGACGCTTGCGAATATTCCGCGCGACCGGACGGTGCCACACCGCTGACGAACCGAGGTACGCCCGTGAATATCGCCAATCTGCAACCTGCCGTCGAATCGGCGGACATCGCGCAACGCGTCGATGCAATCGACTGGCCGACCGTCGATATCGAGCTCGATCGCTACGGATGTGCGCGAGTACCGGGCCTGATCTCCGCGAACGAGTGCGATGCGCTCGCCTCGCTCTATCCGCGGGATGCGCTTTATCGTTCGCGCGTCGTGATGGCACGGCACGGCTTCGGGCGCGGCGAATACAAGTACTTCGCGTACCCGCTGCCCGAGGTCGTCGCCGAGCTGCGCGCGACGCTCTACCCGCATCTCGCGCCGATCGCCAATCGCTGGAACCAGGCGCTCGGGATCGACGTCCGCTATCCGAAAGAGCACCGGACATTCCTCGATCGCTGCCACGCGGCGGGACAGACACGACCGACGCCGCTGATCCTGCAATACGGTCCCGACGACTACAACTGCCTTCATCAGGACCTGTACGGCGAGCATGTCTTTCCGCTTCAGGTCGCTATCCTGCTGTCGGTACCTGGTCGGGATTTCACGGGCGGCGAGTTCGTGCTGACGGAACAGCGACCACGCATGCAGTCACGCGCGGAAGTGGTGCCGCTCACACAAGGCGACGCGGTGATCTTCGCCGTCCACGGCAGGCCCGTGCAGGGAACGCGCGGCGTCTACCGCGTCAACTTGCGCCATGGCGTGAGCAGAATCCGAAGCGGCCACCGCCACACGGTCGGCATCATCTTCCATGACGCGCAGTGACAGCCTGCGGGGTGCAACGTGATGTTGTCGCGCCATTCGGTATGCGGGTGAGTTTGCGCAACAAGCACCGCACATCATTGCGCGAGGATCGTTGTGCCGTGATGCCGCATGGTGCGCGCATCACCAATGGTGACGGGCGACGGGCACACTGTCCTGCAGACGATCGTCGCCATGACGGATCGACGTTTCAAGTGAGCGACAAAAAACTGAAGCCCTCACCCGTCGCGACGCCAATGCAATGAGAAGTCCTGCTTACCCGCGGGCCGCATTTGCCCGCAGGCGATCGCCAGCATTGGAAGCCAGCCGCGCATAACCGGGCAACGTCAGCAGCGCGAGCACGCCCGCCGCAACGAACGCCCAGCGAAAGTCGTCGAGCACGTAATGCATGCCGGCCGCGTCGCCACGCACCAACGCCGCGAGCCGCAGCGACAACGCACCGAATGCGATCCCCATCCCGATCGTCATCTGCTGTGCAGCACTCCACAGCGTGCTGGCCGCGCTCGTCTGTCGAGCCGGGATATCCGCATACGCCAGCGTCGCGAGCGTCGTGAACTGCATCGACCGCGTGAGACCGTAGACGAATACGACGAACAGCGTGATCGCCAGCGGCGTCGACGCTGTCAGCCAGCCACACGCGATCGTGAAGAGACCGACGATCGTCACGTCGACGAGCGCAACGCGCCGGAAACCGAATCGATCGAGGATCCACGACGTTCCCGCCTTCATTCCGAGATTGCCGAGCGCGCTGGCGAGCAGCAGCAGGCCGGACTGGAACGGCGACAGCCCGAAGCCGATCTGGAACAGCAGCGGCAGCAGATACGGCACGGCATTGATCGCCATCCGCGTGATGGAGCCGGTGATCACCGTCACCGAGAATGTCGGCACCTTCAGCGTCGTGAAATCGAGCAGCGGATGCGCACAGCGTTGCGCGTGCATCCACGCGGCGATGCCGAACAGCACGCTCGCGCCCACCAGAATACCCGCGCGCGTGAAGTCGACGTCCTGCTGGCCAGCCGCTTCGGTACCGATCAGCAGACAGGTCAGCGCAGCGCCTGCCAGCACGAAGCCGACCCAGTCGAGCGGTCGTTGCTCGTCGGCACGCGTGTTCCGGACGATCAGCCAGGTACAGACGAGCGCAACAATGCCGAACGGGACATTCAGCAGGAAGATCCATCGCCATGACGCGTAGGTCGTGATGAAGCCGCCAATGGATGGCCCGACGACCGGCGCGACAATGCCCGGCCACGTGATCGTCGCGATTGAGCGCATCAGCTTAGCCTTCTCGGTGCTGCGAACGACGATCATCCGTCCGACCGGCACCATCATCGCCCCGCCGACACCCTGCAGCAGACGCGCGGCTGTGAACGTCATCACACCCTCGGACAGCCCGCACAGCACCGACGCGCCGGTAAAGACGAAGATGGCGGTGGCAAACACCGTGCGCGAGCCATAACGATCCGCGATCCAGCCGCTGATCGGGATGAACACCGCGAGCGCCAGCATATAGGCCGTCATCCCGAGGCTCAGCGCGTTCGGCCCGACGCCGAACGAGTGCGCCATCTGCGGCAGCGCAGTCGCGATCACGGTCGTGTCGAGATACTCCATGAAGAACGTTGCAGCGACCAGGTATGGCAAGAAGTCGGTCGTCCGACCACTTTGTGCGGGGCTGTCGGTCATGAACGGTGCAGGAAACGGAATGCGAAGGACACCGAGTGCCGGCTTATGCAGATGAACACCGGGAATCGGGATGAACGGCGATATTACCCTGAAGGGCTGCTTATCTGCTTTGCCGGGCATGTCGCGCAAATGGACTTTATGCGCATAGATTTTTATGACGATATCGTGCCGCAGTCACCGAATGGCGGGACGGGAACATCAAGTCGGGGGATTTTTGCCGGAAAGTGACGTTGTTCGACGATCATCGAACAACGTCGGGCATTACAGCACCTTTGCCAGATTCATCGACATTGACTGGCGCTAACTGGTCGCGGACTGATCTGATCTGGATAAGGGGTGCCGAACGATCTCGGTGGTGCGAAGTGGCGGATTGCTCGAGAACCGTGGGCACCTGGAGCAAGACCTTCGGTGCGTCAGCTCCAGCCGCCTTGCACTCGCCATTCCGCGCGCGTTTCCGCCGCCCCAATGCAAAAACCCCCGCCTGTTCGGGCGGGGGTTCTTGGCTTGAGGGAGCCTGACGATTACCTACTTTCACACGGGAATCCGCACTATCATCGGCGTAGAGTCGTTTCACGGTCCTGTTC